>CAZPWO010000078.1:0-10438 GCA_964590525.1 uncultured Herbinix sp.
TATTGTCCACTTTCGGATATAGGAATGTCCCTGTTGTAAGCTAATACTAGCTTTCTAGCAGGGATTTTTTCTTTAGTATCTATAACTGCAAGGTTATCTAGTTCTTTAACACAAAATTCTGGTACAAAAGCAATACCTAGTCCGATTTTCGCCAAGTCAATCAACAAATCATTACTGCTTAGTTCGATTTCAGGAACTAGGTCTAGAGAATGTTCCTGGAATAGATTATGAAGAAAGATACTGGTAGTAGCATGGCTTTCTAGCATTATAATAGGATAATCAAGCATTTCTTCAAAAGTGACTTGTCTGTCATATAGGGGAAATGCATCTTTATTACCTATAAATACATCATGAAATTCTAATACAGGAATTATATGCATCATATTGTTTAGGGCCTTGTTTGGAGAATTTGTTACGATAACATCCACTTCGTTTCGTTCTAGCATTTTTGCACATTGAACAGAAGTACCATTTCTAACTTTAATGTGAATGTTTGGAAATTCTTCATGGAACATTCTTAAATAAGGAACAAGATAATATCGGCAAATGGTATCACTGGCCGCAATTCTTAGCTGGGTTCCACTTTCAGGATCTGCACAAAGTTGGTTTTCCCCTCTAATAATAAGATTAATTGCAGGTTCAATATGCTTAAGTAAAATCTCACCCTCTTTAGTAAGGGATACTCTTTTAGTACTCCTAATAAACAAGACTTGCTTAAGTCTTGTTTCCAAAGCTTTAATAGACTGGCTAACTGCAGATTGTGATATAAACAATTGTTCAGCAGCCTCTGAGAAACTTAGACTTTTTGCCACATGGTAAAAAACTTTATATAATTCATAATTAATATCCATAAGAGCCTCCTTGTACCTATTAGTTTTCCTAATAAAGTGATTAATATATATTAATTATGATTATAAAATATCTTATGATATAATTCAAGTGAACCCTAAGATAGAATCTTATATACAAGGAGAGTTTGTATGAATGAAGTAAGGCGAGTTTATGTTGAAAAAAGGGAAGCCTATGCTGTTGAAGCTAAGGGGCTGAAGAATGAGCTTAAAGACCATCTAGGAATTGATGGATTGGATGATCTGAGGATTTTGAATCGCTATGATATTGAGAATGTTTCTGATGAAACATATGTGAAGGCATTAGAAAGTGTGTTTTCTAATCCTCCAGTGGATATTATTACTGAAGAAAGTTATGAATCTAAAGAAACAGATAAGGTATTTACAGTCCAATATCTATTAGGGCAATTTGACCAGAGGGCTGACTTTGTAGACCAATGTATCAAATTAATCAATGAAGATGAAGAGTCAAGAATTCGCTGTTCTACAACTTACATCCTATCTGGGAACATATCAGATAAAGAGTTTGACAAGATTAAAGCTTATTGTATTAATCCGGTGGATTCCAAGGAGATAAAGGAAGAAAAACCAGAGACTTTAGCTATGCCATATGATGAGCCAGGGAAAGTTTCTTATTTAGATGGATTAAAGGATATGAAAGAAGAAGAGCTGTTCAAACTATATTCTTCATTGAATTTAGCTATGGCTATAGATGATTTTAAACACATACAGAAGTATTTTAAAGAAGAGGAAAATCGTGACCCTTCTATTACAGAGATCAAAGTATTAGATACTTATTGGTCCGACCACTGTCGCCATACAACCTTCCATACAGAGCTTAAGAATATTAGCTTTGAAGAAAGTTATTATACTGAGCCAATTAAGGCAGCATATAACCTTTATTTGGATGATAGGGAAAAACTTTATAAAGATAGGGATGACAAATATATTTGCCTAATGGATCTTGGAACTTTAGGAATGAAGAAGTTAAGAGCAGATGGTAAGTTAGATGATATGGAAGTGTCTGATGAGATTAATGCTTGTTCAATTATTGTTCCTGTTGAAATTGATGGTGAAACAGAAGAATGGCTTATATTCTTCAAGAATGAAACCCATAACCATCCAACAGAGATAGAGCCTTTTGGTGGGGCTTCAACCTGTCTTGGTGGGGCAATTCGTGACCCCTTATCAGGAAGAGGATATGTCTATCAGGCTATGAGAATTACTGGTGCTGCGGATCCAAGAACAAAGATAGAAGATACATTAGAAGGTAAATTACCACAGAGAAAGATTTGTACCGTTGCTGCTGATGGTTATTCCACATATGGAAACCAGATTGGAGTAGCAGGTGGACTTGTTAATGAGATTTACCATCCTAACTATGTGGCTAAGAGGATGGAACTTGGTGCAGTGGTGGCTGCAGCTCCAAGAAAGAATGTAATTAGAGAAAACCCACAGCCTGGGGATCAGATTATAATCCTAGGTGGAAGAACTGGTAGGGATGGTCTAGGAGGAGCAACAGGTTCATCTAAAATTCATACAACCGAATCTGCAGAAGAATGTGGTGCTGAGGTTCAAAAAGGAAATCCTCCAACAGAAGGAAAAATCCAAAGGTTATTTTATAGACCAGAAGTAAGTAGTTTAATAAAAAAATGTAATGACTTTGGAGCAGGGGGTGTGTCTGTTGCAATAGGGGAGCTAGCAGATGGCTTATATATAGACTTGGACAGGGTACCTACAAAATATGAAGGACTTGATGGAACAGAACTGGCAATTTCAGAATCCCAAGAGAGAATGGCTATTGTTGTTGAATCTAAAGATGTTAACAAGATGCTTGAGTATGCTGCTGAGGAAAATCTAGAGGCAGTTGTAGTAGCTAAGGTTACAGAAGATCCAAGGCTAGTATTAGCTTGGAAAGGGGATAAGATTGTTGATTTATCCAGAGCCTTTCTAGATTCTAATGGAGCACATCAGGAAACTACTGCCCATGTAACAATGCCTTCAAAGCAAGATAATTATTTGGAAAAGGGAGTATTTATCAATATAGATGATACAAACTTTAAGGAAGTTGATACAAAGGAATTATGGTTAGAAATGCTATCTGATATCAATATATGCTCACAAAAAGGACTTGGGGAAATGTTCGACAGTTCCGTAGGAGGAACAATAAGCACAATGCCATATGGCGGTAAATATCAGTTGTCTCCAATGCAAACCATGGTTTCTAAACTTCCTGTTCTTAAAGGTAAATGTGACACGGTGACGATGATGTCTTATGGATTTGATCCTTATCTTATGACCTGGTCACCTTTCCACGGAGCTGTTTATTCTGTTATTTCTTCTGTGGCAAAGATAGTGGCAACAGGAGGAGATTATTCGAAAATCCGTTTTTCTTTCCAGGAATTTTTCAAAAGACTTGGAGATGATCCTGCTCGCTGGGGTGAGCCACTGGTTGCACTTCTTGGAGCCTATGATGCACAGGTTAAGTTAGAACTACCATCAATTGGTGGTAAGGATAGTATGTCAGGAACATTTAACGATATTGATGTACCTCCTACCCTTGTATCATTTGCAGTTAATACAGGAAAGATTGATGATATTGTAACAACAGAGCTGAAGAAAGCAGGAGATTTATTAGTAAGATTTTCTCTGAAAAAAGATGATTATGATTTGCCTAATTATAAACAATTAAAATCTTTATATGGTGAAATTAACAAGTTAATGAAGGCTGGTGCAGTTACTTCTGCTTATGCTATAGGACAGGGTGGAATTGTAGAAGCCGTAAGTAAGATGGCATTTGGTAATAAATTAGGCGTAAACTTAGAAGATGAATTAACTTATAGTGATTTATTTCTTCCGGATTACGGTTCAATCATACTTGCAATCCCTAAGGAAAAGCTAAGTGAATTAACAGTTGATGACTATGAACTTATAGGACAGGTAACTGATAAGCAAGTATTTACCTATCAAGGTCAAGCAGTATCCATAGAGGAAGCTCTAGAAGCGTGGACTGGAACTTTAGAGGAAGTATATCCTACTAAGCTAGATGATGATAAAGCAATTGAGGCAAAGTCATTTGACTTATATGATGTAAACAAAGTATATACAGCCAAGAATAAGATTGCAAAGCCAAAAGTTTTTATTCCCCTATTTCCAGGTACAAACAATGAATACAATACGGTTAAAGCTTTTGAAGATGCCGGCGGGGAAGTTGAAAGCATAGTGTTTAAGAATTTACTTTCAGGGGATATTGAAGGGACTATAAAAGCTTATGAAAAAGCAATCAAGCAGTCACAGATATTGATGTTGTCCAGTGGTCTTTCTCCAGAATTCATTAATATTGCAATGGGGAAGGAAAGAATTAAGGATGCTATTATGCAGTTGCTAGAGGAAAGAGATGGATTAATACTTGGAATTAGTGATGGTTTTCAGGCCTTAATCAAACTAGGCTTACTGCCATATGGAAAGTTTGCC
Organism: uncultured Herbinix sp.; assembly: GCA_964590525.1. Lineage (GTDB taxonomy): Bacteria > Bacillota > Clostridia > Lachnospirales > Lachnospiraceae > Mobilitalea. The sequence continues at coordinate 4,323 of CAZPWO010000078.1, forward strand.
TCCCAGAATGAAGATTCTATAGCCTTAACAACTAACACTATTGGACGCTTTACAGCTAAACATGTTAATACTAAGCTTGTATCTAATAAATCCCCTTGGCTTATGAAAGCAGAATTAGGACAAGTGTATAATTTACCAGTTGCCCATGATAAAGGACGCTTTGTTGCCAGTGATGATATGATTAAGAAACTTTTTGATAATGGTCAAGTTGCCAGTCAATATGCTGATCATAAGGGGAACCCTACTATGGATATAGAACATAATCCTAATGGGTCTTTCCATGGGATTGAGGGTATCTTAAGTCCTGATGGTAGAGTCTTTGGTAAGATGGCTTACTCCCAGAGAATTGGAGATGGGGTAGCGGTTAATATAAGTGGCAATCAGAATCAGTATATATTTGAATCTGGAGTATCGTATTTTCAGTAATTGTTAGCATATTGGATAAATATAAAAACATATGATGAATTTAAAATAGCTATGAACATGTATATACTTGTTCATAGCTATTTGTATATGTGCTAAATATAGTATGGTTATAATCTAAAGTGTTGTGTTAAAGAAAATCTTTTATATTGATTTGTTCTGAAACAATATCATCACCATGTTTCCATAGCCCTAATGGAAAAGTTTTTTCTTCCATTTCCTTATTGTATGGATATACATGACAAATACCTGCATGACTAACTGTACCCATTAACAGGGATGATTGAGAAAAAAAACATAAATCTTCTAAGCTTTGTGTGGAAGACACTAAAGTACCATTCTCTCTCTTGTTAAGGAAAATATCATCACAATGTTTTAATATAACATCTTTTGCCATAGTTGATGCTTTGTAAATACTAACATCTAAATATTGTTCTCTAGGTGTAAAATCATAACAAAACCATTTCTGTACGGAAACTTTTTTAATAAAAAAAGGCTCAAGTCCTCTTTTAAGTTCTGTGTCTGTTGAAAAAGTCCAAGGAGCTTTTGTAAGAGAAAAGTAAGATGCATATTTAAAGCAGATATTCAAAAGAGCTCTAAAATTTTCCCCTTCTATGGTAATACCATCCTCATAATCTCCATTTTCCCAGTCCCAATCCGCATCATACATTGGTTGCCTTAGCTCAATCATTTGAATTATTCCTCTTTTCTAATTTGTATAAATTAATATATATACCAGCAATGAAACTTCTGATATGTAGGATGATGGAAATGGAAAAAATAGCCTTCGGAGGAATTGTGAAAGTTATGCCATGTTGCATTATTTCCACCACATAATGGATATTATCACCAATCCATAAATTTGTCAACCATTAAACAGTATAAGACTACATAAATTACTTGTAACTAAAAAGGGACTATTTATATAGAGTGGAGATTTTCGTTTAAAAATCAGCAAAAATAATTGCCAAGCAGGATATATATCCTTGCTTGACTATTAGGAAAAGGCTCATATTTAATTTTATATAACTTTAAGAAGGATCTGCCAAGACTAAATCATCTTCCTTTTCAAGAATAGGTATAAATATAGGCCTTTCTTTCAGGGGTTCATTAGGGGTATGAAGTGCTAGATATAGTTGACCTTCAAATGTCTTAAAAATCATGCCATGGCCCCCATCTTTTTCATATAGCGGCTTTGAATCATGTTCCCAAGGTCCAGTAATTTCCCCACTATTAGACCGGGCAATTGTAAGCCCATAACCCTGGTCTCCAAAACTGGACCATAACATTAGTAGTGGCCTAGTAGCCTTTGGGTCATTTGAATCTTCCTCTAGATAATACATATAAGGACCATCTGTACAGTAATTTGGCCCACCTTTTATCTCTCTTGTCCAGTCAGGTTCTGAAGCTTTAAAAAGTAATATAGTCTGCGAGATAGGCTTCTTCAAATCATGAGAAAGCTTAATGGCGCATATTTCCCCATCAGCCACCTGGGTCCACTCATGACAGAATATCATATAAGGCTGATTATCTTTGTCAACATATAGGCTTCCATCAAGGCATTCCCAATCAGAAGGGGTTACAGGTCCATCACTATGTAATTGAAAAGGTCCTTCAGGCTTATCAGACACAAGTATCTGTGTACCCCGGCATCGGTCTAAGGATTTAAAGGATATAAAGGCATAGAATCTACCATTGTAAAGGTGTACTTCAGGAGCCCAGTAATTTCGATCAGCCCAGAAACCATCTGGTTTATGGAAGACTTCAATAGGGTCACTCCAATTAACTAAATCATCACTAATATAGACATCAAAACCATCACATTCACCCCAACAGCTTGGACCTCTGGTGCCATACATGTAGTATTTACCTTGGTAAGGAAGAATAAAAGGATCTCTAATATTTATTTCATTTAATTTCATAATAAAAACCTCCATTCACTTTTATTATATCAATATAATCTGATTTAATAAAGCTTAAAAGAAAACTCACAAAAAGTATCTCCTTTCTCTATGGTTTTCATATTATAGATTGGGAACTATTATATAGAAATAGAAAGGATTAATTTTATGGAAAATGTTTTTAATGATGAAAACAAACAAAATGAAGAGGAATTAAAAGAAGTAGAACAGCAGCAGTTTTCTCCTGGTGGACCTACTGGAAGCCCTGGGCAACCTTCAGGGGCACAAAGGGGGAGACCGCCTACGGCTGCTCCACCAAGCTTTACACCACAGATGCCCGGAGGGCAACAATTAAGAGGGGGTCCAATGCCCTCAGGTGGTAGATATAATTCCCGAAGACCAGATACGGGAATTAGGAGATGCTTAAATCGTTTTACATTTGTGTGGTTAATTGGAGGTGGCTCATTCTGGTTTTATCCAACCTATGTAAGTAGGAATGTTGTAGAAGGTTTCCGCTGGAGAAGGAATCGCTGGGAATATGATAGAATTAACTTATCACGAATTATATTTCATTCTTGTTTTTAGATAAAATATAAACTTTAAACACTCTATAAAGCACCCTCTTTGCTTTGATTTTGTTCAAACTCTTGAGGGTGCTTTGGATGTCATAAGACTTCTTTTTACAGTATATAATATTTTAGATATTGAATTATGGTAGAAAAAAGTATAAAATTCACCTAAAGATATAAGACGAAGAAAAGAAATCGAGGGAAGAAGAATGATTACTAGTGTTGGAAATTATGAAAAGAAGATACAAGATAAAGGTATTAGTGGTAGCACACTGAAGTTGATAGGGATTATCACCATGTTAATTGATCATACGGCAGCAGTGGTAATAAACAGGATTATACAGTTAAGCAATGGGCCAAGCCCAAGATTGGAATCCTTATATTATGCTATGAGATTAATAGGAAGAATTGCTTTTCCTATATTCTGTTTTCTATTGATTGAGGGATTCAAATATACAAGAAGTCACAAAAGATATGCAATCCGTCTAGGAGTATTTGCCTTTATTTCTGAAATTCCATTTAATTTAGCTTTTCGCGGAAAATTATTTGCAGCAGATTATCAAAATGTGTTCTTTACCTTATTAATTGGCTTACTTATGATCCAAGGTTTTTCCCTTATTAGAAAAAAGACTGGCAATAAGAAGTGGCTAGCTATAACAGCAGTAATAGGTGCTGTTGCAGCAGGATGGATGGCATCGAATATATTATTAAGATTTGCCACTGCTATAAGTGCTGGGGAAGCGGTAATATTTTCTTTAATAATGTGTCTAATTATGCTTTTTCTCTACTGGAAGACAAGTAAGGAAAGCACTGAACAAATAAGTAATATATACTTTAGCAAATTATTGATTTTAGTTATAGCTATGGTTATAGCAGACTTTCTTAATACGGATTATGGAGGCTTTGGAATACTAACTATTGCTGTAATGTATACCTATAGGCAATCACCGGTTAAATCAATGTTAGCAGCCTGTATAACCCTTACCATTATGTCATATTTTCAACTTATATCATTTGTCAATGTGATATTTATCAAATTATATAAGGGGAAAAGGGGCTTGAGTTTAAAGTATTTCTTTTATTTATTTTATCCAGTTCATTTATTAGTCTTATATTTTATATCATATTATTTGCAGTAATCAATAGGGAAGGGCCAATAGCCTGTCCCGGTTACAAAAGAATAAAACCTGTAATATAGACTGTAAGTATTGCCCCTATTGCAACTACAACTAGACCTTTTCCCTTATAGGCCAATATAAGTGCTACTGTGGTTCCCCAGATGGCTGTGGTAAGCTTTCCTGTGGAGTAAAAGATATCAGGAAAGGTTAGGGCCCCCAGCACTGCATAAGGAACATAGTATAAGAAAGATTTTATATAATTAGATTTTATTTCTTTTCGAAAGACCATTAGGGGAAGGGTTCTTGGTATATATGTAAGGATTGCCATTAGTAGTACTGCGATAAATGCATATTTTAGGTCCATCTTATAATTCCTCCTTTATAGGGAAAAGCAATGCTCCAAGTCCAGCTGCAATTATTGTAGCAATAATAACCCGAAAGCCAGAAGATATTCCATCAAATACTGGAATGTATTTAAATAAACAGACGATTGCTACTGATATAACAACAATTAAAGTAACCTCTTTTGATTTTTTTGCAACAGGAAGCACAATGGCGATAAACATACTGTAAAGTGCAATTCCCATAGCATTACTTAGGTTTTCTGGTAAGGCAGTGGAGATAATAGCTCCTAGGGCAGTTCCGCTAGTCCATCCAATAACGGGTCCTATAATAAGCCCTACAAGGTAAGGAAATGTAAGCTTTCCTTCTTTCATAGATGCCACAGAGAAGATTTCATCAGTAACACCATATCCAACTAGCAAACGTTTGCCTAGGCTCATCTTAGGCTCCAGCCGCTGGGTCAAAGATAGAGACATAAGCATATAACGGATGTTAATAACAAATGTAGTTAATGCTATTTCTAAAAAGCTGGCGGTACTTATAATAAGATTTGTACCTGCAAACTGACCAGCAGAAGTTAGATTGGAAATTGATATAAAAACAGCCATCCAAACAGGTATCCCCCCAGAGACAGCCATTAGTCCGAAGGTAAATGATACGGGAATATAGCCTAAAGCTATTGGTATACCAGATTTAAACCCGTAGACAAAATCTTTTAATCTTGTATTTCTCGTGTTTTTCTCCATTATTATCTCCATTATCATATATAGTTTTTAGCAAAGAAATTGCAATATCAATTTACATATTATAATACAAATGAATATACAAATCAAAAGACTAAAAATTCTGTCAAAAGGAGATAATATTTAAAAGTAGAGCAAAGGGCTATGAAAACCTTATTCCATAAAGTTATGAAAAAGCTTTTACTTGCCTTGACATAAGAAGAATTTAATTATATAATAAAACTAACACCCCCCAGGGGTGGGGGTGCAATAAGGTTGAAATGTAAATGAACTTTTTACTATAAGGAGGTAAATGGATGACTAATAAATCAATTCAAATACAAGGGATGACATGTGCATCCTGTGCCCAAGCGGTTGAGAGAACGACAAAAAAATTAGAGGGTGTAAAGGATGCCAGTGTAAATCTTGCAACAGAGAAGTTAAATGTAAACTTTGATGAAGCTAAGCTTTCATTTGTTGAAATTCAAGAGGCCATAGAAGATGCTGGCTACAAAGTAATAGATGAAGAAACTTCTGTTGATACAGATAAAGAAGGTAAAGAGAAAGAGAAAAAAGCATTGTGGAGGCAATTTATTATATCGGCGATATTTACCCTGCCATTATTTTATATATCCATGGGACATATGGTTGGCCTTCCCATACCAGACTTTATTGATCCTATAATAAATCCTGCAGCTTTTGCTTTGACACAATTATTTCTTACAATCCCAGTTATACTTATAAATTACAGATACTATAAAGTTGGATTTAAAACCTTATTCAGGGGAAATCCTAATATGGACTCCTTGATTGCTGTAAGTACATTAGCAGCTTTTATCTACGGTATTTATGCGGTAATCCAAATCTTTAAGGGTGATGGAACTTATGCAATGGAATTATATTTTGAATCTGCAGCTGTTATTCTTACACTAATTACCTTAGGCAAATATCTGGAGTCTGTGACAAAAGGAAGGACGTCAGAGTCCATAAAGAAGTTAATGGGCCTTCAGCCAAAGACTGCAACCATTATTAAAGAGGGTA
>CAZPWO010000079.1:0-6964 GCA_964590525.1 uncultured Herbinix sp.
ATTAATACACAGCCCCCCAAGTCACCTATAGCAATTCCCAAGGGCTTTTGGCACAATGTTACTCAGTTAACTTAATTATAAAGGTTCTTTTATTGGGGTATTTCATATATGCTTTTATAAGAATTTAATGTTAATTGTGGTGGTAATTATGGATAAAAACCCTTTGTCTAGGCCGGCGAAGATTTTAGTAATGTTTATTGTTCTTTTGATAGTCTTAAGGTATTTGATTATTAATTCTTCGGTTTATTTTAGGGATTATAGGGAGTTACCTTTTACAGTTCATTTGAATAAAGATAATATTGTTATGGTAAAAGGGGATACCTTTCAATTACGTATTAATGGAATTAATAAAAGAGTTAAATATTCCACTACTGATTTTAGGATTGCATGGGTAAGTCCCCTTGGTAAGATACATGCCCTGCAGACTGGAAAGGCCTTTATCAATGCTAAGGTAGATGAAAAAACAATAAAGTGTAGGGTAAGGGTTATTGATATAAATAAGAAGCAAATTGTTCTTAATACTGGTGATAGTAAGAGACTAAGGGTAAAAGGCATGATAAGATTCCCCAAGTGGAAGTCCAGTGATCCTAAGGTAGCAAGTGTGAATAGCTTTGGTAAAGTTATTGGAAAAAGCAAAGGAAGTACAATTATAAAAGGAAAAGTAAAAGGAGCAAGTCTAGAGTGTAAGGTGATTGTCAAATAATATTAGGTCTAAAACTCTATAACTTGGATTAAAATGATAATAATAGAATTTTTGGAGTCTATCATGAAAAAAACGATTTTTACAATACTTTTATTTTCAATGTTTCTTTTATTAATTTCTCCAGCAAAAATTGCTGCCAATAACAAAAACACCTTACCTATAACTTATGATGAAATTCTTCCTGTTATAGCTACAGTTGATTCTAAGATGGAATTAGAAACTCCATCAGCTGTTCTTATTGAAGGGTCAACTGGAACAATAATTTACCAAAAAAACAAAGATGAAAAACTACCACCTGCTAGTATAACTAAAGTCATGACACTCCTTTTAATCTTCGAAGCATTAGATGAGGGGTTAATTAGCCTAACTGATGAAGTTACTGTTAGTGAGCACGCTGCATCTATGGGGGGCTCACAAGTCTATCTAGAGCCACAGGAAGTTCAAGATGTAGAAACCTTGCTAAAATGCATTAGTATAGCCAGTGCCAATGATGCTTCAGTTGCTATGGGAGAACATATTGCAGGCTCACATGAGGAATTTGTAGCTAGGATGAATGCCAGAGCTAAGGAACTTGGGATGAATAATACAAACTTTATAAATTGCACAGGTTTAGATGCAGACAATCATTACTCCACTGCATATGATGTGGCATTAATGTCAAAAGAATTAATAACAAAACACCCACAAATCAGTAAATATTCCCTTGTATGGATGGATACATTTGTTCACGAGACAAGAAAAGGCAGGACAGAATTCGGATTAACAAATACTAATAAACTAATTAGGTCCTACAATGGAATTACAGGTCTTAAAACTGGTTCAACAAGTCTAGCTAAGTATTGTCTTTCTGCCACTGCCAAAAGAGATAATATGGACCTGATAGCTGTTATAATGGGAGCACCAGATACAAAAACAAGGTTTGCGGAAGCAGCAAAACTACTAAACAATGGCTTTGCTAATTATTCTATCTTTATAGACGACAACTCTAACATTGAACTACCAGCTGTTAGGGTAGTTAAAGGGGTAGATGATATGGTAGAAGGTAGAATTGATAAAGAATTCTCATATCTATGTAAAAAAGATATAGACATATCTGAAATTCAAAAAAACATAGAAGTACTTGAGGAAATACCTGCACCAGTCATTTCTTCTGATAAAATAGGTGAAATCATATATACATACGACGGTAATACACTGGGAAGTATAGATATCTATGCCAGCGGGGATATACCTAAAGCTGGTTTTAATCATTGTTTACTTAAAACTATAAAGAAATATTTTTTAGCAGCTTAAAGATTAGAATACTAGCAATTAGTGTTGATAATTGCTAGTATTCTAATTATTATTGACACTTTTCAAATGAAATAGTATAGTATAATATAGTGCAAAGGTATATTATACTATGCCTTTCTTTCTGATTTAGGAAGGGGTCAATATGAATTGTTTTTTACTTGTGGTTATTGCTTTAATAGCTCTATTAATTATATGGTCCATTATTGAGCAAGGTTTTTTTCAGACAAGCTCCTACAATTTAATTTATAATGATTTTAATAATAAGACTCCATTAAATTTTATCCTTTTAGCTGATCTTCATAATAGCAGTTTTGGCAAAAACAATATTAAATTAATTAAGAAAATCGATGAAATAAAACCGGATTTTATATTAATCGCAGGTGATATGGTAATAAAGAATCAGTTATCCATGCCTAGTAATGCATATACATTACTTAATAACCTATCGAAAAGATACAAGATTTACTACGGCTATGGTAATCATGAACAGAAGCTAGAAGAGCTAGTAATTGATGAAAGTCCTACTGGCATAAGGCTTTATAATTCCTGGATGAAATATAAAAGTGCCCTTTTAGAAGATGGTGTTATCTTTTTAAATAATAAGACCCTGGCACATCAAGAATCTTCAGATAAAGAAGATAAGAATCTTAGAATAAGTGGACTTACTATTGATTTAAAGTATTTTAAGCCCTTTAAAGAAGAAAAATTAGAAGAAAATTATTTGAATAATTTAATAGGCCATAAGGACAAATCAAACTTTGATATAGTAATTGCTCATAACCCTTTATATTTTCCTGATTATGCAAAGTGGGGAGCTGATCTTGTTGTTTCTGGCCATGTTCACGGTGGAATTGTACGACTACCTTTTCTTAAAGGAATTATATCTCCTCAAGTAAAGCTTTTTCCAAGCTATGATGGAGGAGAATATAGTCTAGCTAATAGCAAGATGATTTTATCAAGAGGACTTGGAAGTCATTCCTTAATGCTTAGAGTCTTTAACAAAGCAGAACTAATCAAGATAACACTTGCTGGAGAATGATATATATATTAAGATTTAATAAATAAAGAGAAAGTTGGAGAATAATTATGAGAATTCCTGTTAAAATAGAAGCCTTTGAAGGTCCAATGGATCTTCTTCTTCATTTAATAGATAAAAACGAAATAAATATCTATGACATTCCAATCTTTGAAATTACAGAGCAATATTTAGAATATATAAATAACATGGAGGTTATAGATTTAGACATTATGAGTGAATTTCTTGTAATGGCTGCAACTTTACTTAATATAAAGTCTAGAATGCTACTTCCTAAAGAAGAAGAGGAAGATTCAGAAGAAGATCCTAGAGTAGAATTAGTTAACAGACTTATAGAATATAAGTTATTTAAGTATATGTCAGAAGAATTACAAGACAAGCAAGAAGATGCTTCTAAAGTTGTCTTTAAGCATTCTTCCCTTCCTTATGAAATTGCAACATATCAAGAAGAAATTCCAGTGGATGACCTTTTATCGGATTTGACCTTGTCCAAACTTAATGAAATCTTTAATTCATTATTGAAAAAACAAGTAGATAAAATAGATCCCGTTCGAAGTAAATTTGGTAAGATTGAAAGGGAAGAAATAAACCTTTCCGACAAAATGTCAGAAATTCAAGAGTACGGAATACTACATAAAAGATTCAGTTTTAGAAATTTATTAAGTTGCCAATCAAGTAAAATGGAGCTAGTTGTATCATTTCTTTGTATTTTAGAATTAATTAAATTAGGCCATATAGAGATAGAACAAGATGAACATTTTAATGATATACGAATTACGTATTTACCAGAAAACATTATAGATATACAGGAGGTTGATTTTTAATGGACATAAAAAAGCTTGTAGCTCAAATAGAAGCGATTCTTTTCACAATGGGAGAGGCCGTAGAGATAGATCACCTTGCATCTGCTGTTGAACATGATAAAGAAACAGTTAAGAAGATAATACATAAAATGATGGATAAGTACCAGGAAGAGGAACATGGAATTCAGATCATAGAACTTGATAATTCCTTTCAGATGTGTACCAAAAGAGAACATTATGAAACAATCCTTAAGATAACCCATATTCCTAAAAAACATGTTTTAACCAGTGTGCTACTGGAGACCTTATCAATTATCGCCTACAAACAACCTGTGACAAAAGCTCAGATTGAGGCGGTTCGTGGAGTGAATTCAGACCACGCTGTTAACAAGTTGATACAGTATAATCTTGCTTGTGAACTAGGGAGATTAGATGCGCCAGGAAGGCCCATCCTTTTTGGAACAACTGAAGAATTTTTAAGACATTTTGGTCTCCAATCCCTTGGGGATTTACCTACAACAAATTCAGAAAAAATAGAAAACTTTAAACAAGAAGCAGAGGAAGAGGCACAATTAAAGCTAAATATCTAGTCTTTTAAGAAGGCTTGATATTTAGCTTTAATTATTGAGTTTAGTCCATTATATTATACCAGTTTATTAGATCAGATTCCAAAGCCTCTTCAAATGTTTCTGCAAGCTCTGGTACTTCCACTCCGTAATGGCTATGAAAAGTCTCCGGATAAAGGACTTTTGGGTTGTTCCTAATAGAATCCGGATCAACTGTTGGATCCTCATCTTCCCTTATCTTTCTGGCAATTACTAGAGTGCGATAATCATTTAATTCATAAGAGCAGGTGGACAGTGTTATAATCTGATCCTTCTCATTAATATCCACATCATCAAAGTTATATTTTGACCGTATACGTAATTGGTAAACGAAATTCATAAAATCTAAACCATCGCTAAAGGTTGATTTTTGATAGTCAAAGAATTCTTCTTTTCTAGCAGAACCATTTGTAATGATATATGCGAAAATCTTCCATTCACCTGTCCTATATATAGTATCAAATGTAAAGACAGGATTCTCTTTCATGAAATTTATATCTCCATATCTAAGAAGATGGTGAAACATGTTGTCAGTTGACTTCATATTATGTCCATGAATAACAAGGTTTTGACTGTTATTCTCAACAGAGGAGCGATTGTCTAAAAACAAACTGCCAGATTTTATAGGTTGACCATCCCATCCTCTTGTTAAATAGTATTCCGGATCTCCATTACTTGATTGAACAATTGGTAAATCGATGTTGGTATTAGGTATTGTTATGTAACCCTTAACATCCTCATTGGCACTGAGTAAATCTTCGAATTGTAGTAAGCGTCCAGATTTGTCCCTATTAGGATCAAAAGGGATTAGCTCATCATCTTCATTATCTGCATCTGGGATTTCTGCAAACTCTTCTTCAGATTCATTATCCTCTGCTAGGGCATTAGGGACATCTTTATTATATAGATCCTGTGCCTTTCCTATAGAATTATCTATACGCATTGGTAGAATCCAAACTTCATAAATAAATAAAGCTACAAAGACGAAAAAAACAATTATAAGAAGTCTACTTAAAAATGTATATATCTTTTTCTTATTAACTTTCTTGTAACTACTTTTTTCAATTTCAAGTAAGAATATCTCTTCGTCATTGTTATTATATTCTGTTTTTTCTTTATCTTTCTTTTTGTCTACCTTGTTATCTTGAATTTCATCTTTTAATGTAATTTTGTTTTTATCAGTTTTCTTTTCCATAGATAATAGCCCCCTAGACTAATTAAATAACAACTAGTTTTAATAATAACATATTTTATTAGTTTATGACAATATATTTGTGAGAAATATAAAAGTAGTTTTGCTTTTTAATACTTTGATTTTAATTTTATGAATAATATCATACATTTACAATAAATTTTAAGTAAAGAAAAAATATAGGATGATATAATTGAAGAAAAAATATGGTCTTTTAATTCCAAGTCTTTGTTTTATGCTTATGTTTACCTTATATAGTCATAATAATCTGAAAAGTTATTATGATCAATCAGAAAACCTTTCAAGATATTATACAAACTTTGAAGATGAAGTGAAAAAGGAGAATATAAATGCTAATGAAAATGCAAAAGAATATGAGAATATTATTAACCCTCCACAAGAACAGGCAGATAATCTACCTGAAGATAATATAATAGATAATAATATAAAATTAAATTCTTTGTCGGCCTTACTTATGGATGGAGATAATAATAGGGTCCTTTATGAGAAGAATGGGTATGAAAGGTGTTCTATGGCCAGTACAACTAAGATTATGACTTGTATTGTCGCACTGGAAAATGCCAGTCTAGATGAAGTTGTAACAGTTTCTTCCTATGCAGCAAGAATGCCAGATGTTCAATTAAATGTAAGAACAGATGAACAGTATTATCTAAGGGATTTACTATATTCCCTTATGCTTGAAAGTCATAATGATGTAGCCGTTGCTATTGCTGAACATGTTGGAGCAAGTGTTGAGGGATTTGCTACAATGATGAATGACAAGGCTAGATCATTATCTTGTATGAATACTAATTTTGTTACAGCTAATGGACTAGACGCAGAAGGGCACTATACCACAGCAGAAGACCTTGCTGTAATTACCTCTTATGCAATCAACAATGAAGAATTTATAAAGATAACTAACTCATCTACCCATACATTTAGTGAAATCAATCACGGAAGAACCTTCACAGTATCCAATAAAAACAAATTTCTCTATATGATGGATGGTGCAATAGGGGTAAAAACAGGTTTTACTAATAAAGCAGGGTATTGCTTTGTGGGAGCGGTTAAACGCTCAGATAGGACTTTAATTTCGGTTGTGCTAGGATGTGGCTGGCCACCTAGCAGAAGCTTAAAGTGGACAGATACTAAAAGCTTAATGGAATATGGAATTAACAACTACGAAAGAATGCAAATATTTAAACCTGTTGAATTAGAAGCAATATATGTAGAAGATGGCCAGATACCATATGAGAACTTAAGTGTCAGTGGAGATATGGATATATTATTACATAATAATGAAAAAGTTCATGTAGATTACGATTTGCC
>CAZPWO010000079.1:7064-10331 GCA_964590525.1 uncultured Herbinix sp.
ATTACTGATAAAGTAACATGGGTTGGAAAAGTGGATTGGGAACTTAAAAGTTTTCATGGGCCTGAATATTCTACTAGTAAAGGTTCTTCTTACAATTCTTATTTAATAAGAGATGAGAAAAATGTTTTAATTGACACAGTATGGCAACCTTTTGAAAAGGAATTTGTTCATCGGCTAAAACAAGAGATAGACTTAAAAGAAATAGATTATATTATTATCAATCATAGTGAGGTTGACCATAGTGGAGCTTTACTAGAATTAATGAGGGAAATTCCAGATACACCTATTTATTGTACTAAGAATGGTGAAAAAATATTAAGAGGCCATTATCACAAGAATTGGAACTTCGTAACAGTAAAAACAGGAGACACACTTGAGATAGGAGACAGCACCCTTACATTTGTTGAAGCTCCTATGCTACATTGGCCAGACTCAATGATGACATACATGTCTGGAGATGACATATTGTTTTCTAATGATGCTTTTGGACAACACTATGCTACAGAGTCTTTATATAACGACACTGCAGATCAATGTGAGTTATTTACAGAAGCTATAAAATATTACGCTAATATTCTAACTCCTTTTAGCAAATTTGTAACAAGAAAAATTAATGAAGTTCTTAGCTTAAACTTGCCCCTTAGCATGATTTGCACCAGTCATGGAGTAATATGGAAAGATAATCCTGTGCAGATTATTGAGCAATATCTAGAGTGGGCTGATGATTATCAAGAAAATCAAATCACAATAATTTACGATACAATGTGGAATTCAACTAAAAAAATGGCTGAAGCAATAGGAAAAGGAATCGAACTTGCAGATAGTAAGGTTAAAGTAAAATTACTAAATGCCTCTAAAGAAGATAAGAATGATATTATAACAGAAGTATTCAAATCAAAAGGAATCTTAATAGGGTCCCCAGTAATCAACAATGGTTATATGCATTCCATTGCAGGAATTCTAGAAATGATGAAGGGCTTAAAGTTTCAGAATAAATATGCTGCTGCTTTCGGAAGTTATGGATGGAGCGGGGAACAAGTTAAACAACTAACTGGCAAGCTTACAGATGCAGGTTTCAATCTAGTCAATGATGGCCACCGTTCCCTATGGGTACCAGATGATGAAGAAACAGCAGTACTAGTAGACTACGGCAAAGAAATTGGAAAAGAATTTAAGTACAAAAAGTAGATTTAGATAGCTAACATTGTGTCAAAAGCCCTTGGAGGTTTTTATAGGTGATTTGGGGTCTGTGTATTAATATAGTTCGTTAACTAGAAATAACATGGAAAACTTTTTTGCAAGATTAGGAGCCTTAAACATAGGAATAATAAAATATAGCTTTTTTGCAACTATTTGACGCCGTCGGTACTTAGGTCATGTCCTTTATGACCTTACGTACCGTTACTGCGTCAACTAAGCGAGAGCGGTTGCAAAAAAGCTATATTTTATTATTCCGTATCACAGTAAAATTCACTTGCAAAAAAGTTTTCCGTGTTTTTCGGCCTATTACCAACTGAATTATTGTTTTTCTTTAAATTCAAAGTAATTTATGGCGTTGTTGTAAGATATGTTTTGAACAATTTTGCCTAGACGGTCCATATCATTTGGGAATTCCCCATTCTCTACCCACTCACCAATTAACTGACATAGGATTCTTCTGAAGTATTCATGCCTTGTATAGGATAGAAAACTTCTAGAGTCTGTTAACATACCAACAAAATTCCCAAGTAAACTAATACTAGATAATGATACTAGGTGTTCTTTCATTCCTGGCTTATGATCATTAAACCACCATGCTGATCCGTGTTGAATCTTTTGGACAGTGGAACCATCTTCAAAGCATCCCATTACAGTATCTATAGCTGCATTATCAACTGGATTTAAAGAATATATAATTGTCTTGGTTAACTCATTGCTAAGGTCTAAGGCATTTAAAAAGTCTGCCAACTGAGCAGATGTTCCTTTGCTGTTATCGATACAATCAAAACCTGTATCAGGGCCTATTTTATTAAAGATACGGGTATTGTTATTACGTTTTACTCCATAATGAAGTTGCATAACCCAGCCTAAACGGTGATATTGTTTTCCTAGGAAGATAAGTAAGGCTGTCTTATATTGCAGGTCCTCTTCTTCAGTAGTTGATTGACCATCAAGTCTTTTCTTCATGATTTCTTCAAGCTTTTCTTCAGAAGCAGGGTAGTACATAACAAAATCCAAACCATGGTCTGAAGTCTTACATCCCATAGAGTCAAAGAAATCTATACGATTATTTAGTGCCTGGCACAAGCTTTTAAAAGAATTTATTTCTATTCCACTTACCTGGGACAATTTATCTAAATAGGATAGGTAATCATCTTTTTCTATATTTACAGCTTTATCAGGGCGAAAGGCTGGAAGAACAGTAACATCATAAGTTGAATCATCAGCAAGTTGCTTATGATATTCTAATGAATCTATAGGATCATCTGTAGTGCATAAAAGCTCTACATTGGAATTCTTTATAATATTTCTAGCAGTCATTTCTGGACTAGCTAATTTTTTATTGCATAAATCCCAAACCTCTTGGGCAGTATCAGTATTCAAAGTACCATGATAATCAAAATACCTTTGAAGTTCTAGATGGCTCCAATGATATAAAGGATTACCAATAGCATTTTCTAAAGTCTGGGCCCATTTCTGAAATTTGTCCCTATCTGGTGCATCCCCTGTAATATAAGACTCTTCAACACCACTGGCTCTCATAAGACGCCATTTATAATGATCACCACCAAGCCATAATTCGGTAATGTTTTTAAAACTGATGTCCTTTGCTATTTCCTCAGGATTAATGTGGCAGTGGTAATCGATTATTGGCATTTCACCTGCATAGTCGTGATATAACTTCTTGGCTGTATCTGTATTAAGTAGAAAATTTTTGTCCATAAATGCTTTCATGTTATTCCTCCGTTTAGTTTGTAAGATTCGCGTTAATTATATTACTCAAGCTAATGATAGTCAAGTTTCTAATACCCTGTAGCTTACTTGACTAAAGAATTAAATCGGATTATACTAATAATGAATTTATATAGATATTTTAAGATCTTTTATAAAGAAAACAAAGAAAACAAAGAAAAATAAGAAAACTTGTAATTTTTTCATAAGAGCTTTAAACAAGACAATTTATTAAAAAACAAAAGGAGAATATTTATATGGCTAAAGTAATAACTATGGGTGAAATTATGCTTCGCCTTTCAACACCTGGAAATCAAAGAATACTTCAATCTGATA
>CAZPWO010000080.1:0-10216 GCA_964590525.1 uncultured Herbinix sp.
ATCCATATACCCGGGCATTATATCCCATCTCTTCCATTTGTGATTGTGGTTGCATTACAAGTACAACTGATGGAAGCTTACTAATTTCTTCTTTTCTATCAATTATGGGATCAAGTTCATATACTTCTATTTCCTCTGGCTCCATTTCTTTTACTGTATTACCTAAATACTCAGCAAGTCTATGAGTTGCCATTCTAATTGCAGTATTTTTCTTTTGTTGTTCAAATCTTTCTTCTTCTTCATCTGTATCAGCTACTATACATACATTTATTAATTGGGAATAAAGTGTGTATTTTGCACCTTCTCCACCCATATCTACAAGTCCATCTCCAAAACTACCATAATGCATACCTACTCCTAGGACACTACAACCTTTAAGTGCATGAAGTCTTCCTTCTCCTGCTGATTGGACTTCCCCTGTTACCCCAGGAAATACTGGTCTACCATCTGGGCGAATCCTTGGTTCCGCTGCTTCCTTTATAGGAACTATTCTTGTGTTTTCTCCTGGTTTTGCTATTATTAAGTCTAAGTCTGTAATATGCTCATCTTCCTTAATGAAATCTATGGCTTCCTCTTTGTTAATAGTCAAAATGCCATCATAAAACATTGTCTTTTTTCCAAAAAGCACATCTTTAACTTGGAAATTTCCAATTTCTAGTTTCACTTTTATCACTCCTTATATCTTTTACCGTAGCGTTAACTACTTTCTATGATTTATTTATCAAAACCTATCTTTTCACTGGTTTTATGATTTTTAAAAATAAAAAATAATGCTCTTTTTCCGCATAATTGAATCACACATAGTTATTGTAATATCGCAAACTCTGACTCTTATGTAATTTTGTTCACTTCTTATTACAACTTCTTTCACTCACACTCCTACACTTACTAAACAGTCTTTAACTCAATTCTAGAACTAGAAACAATTATTAATTTGTTTGAAAGATGAGGAAACTTTAAAATTAAGCGACCAAAAATAATAGAGGTTAGATTTTAAACATTGCTTTTATGAAATAGCCTAAAAACAGAGAACCAAGTTCCATATTAACAATGGTTAATAAGAAACTTCAATACTTTTTAAAGTTTCCATTCAGTTAACATTCCAATCTGGTTTAAAATGATTACTAGTTGTAAAACTATAATATGACCTTATATTTATCAGTGTCACCTATCCAATGTTTGTAGTTTTATATTATATTAAACAACTAACCACCACTTAATGGCCTTATAATTGAAATATTGTTTTTCTCTTTAATTTGGGTATTTTTATATTCTGATAGTAATAATTGTTTTTTATCTACAAATACTGCAACATTCTTAGAATAACCTAAAAATTGTAATAGTTCTAAGACATTATACCCGACTGGGATTGTGATATTTTTATTGTTTACTACAACCTCCATTAAATTATTTCCTCCTTTAAATCAAATAGTATTTTTCAATACTTCTGATTTACCTTTTATTATTTTAATAGATTGTTTTACAGTAACAATGAAGTTCTATATGATATATCTGTTCTATTCGTCTAGCATCCAATCTAACGAAAGCTTTTTCATTGTATGATTGGTTGGATTTCCAGTTTCTCTATCCCAACCTGATATTTCATAATAAAACTCCTTACCTTTCTCATGTGTTTTTCTATCTAGTGCTAATCCATCTGTTGCTCCGCCTGTTAATGATTCGAATATTCTGTCTGGTAGTTTATCGTCTTCTTTGTTAAATCCATCTTTTGCATTAAAATATCTCATCATATTTATACGCCTTTCACCGATTTCCATTATTTCATATAATGATGTATCCCAACCTATCCCTGATTTGCATAGTTCAACTAACTCACCTGGACCAAATAACTGCCATGATGGTCCCCATACAAACTGACACAAACACAATGTGTCTAAAACTGAATAATATTTTTGTGTATTTAATGCAAACTTTACTTTATCATTATCCATTATTAAATGATTTTCATAACCTTTTATTATTCCTATTTTTGCTAACCTTATTCTCTCTCTACTATCTTCTGGCATTGTTAAGACTGGATCATGTTCACTAGATTGGTGATCTGCTCCAAATGGATTTACTGCGTATATCAATCCTAAGGATGGCTTATATTCTGGCAAATGTGCTGGGAATTCTTGTTTTTTTGCTGTGATGCTTAAGGATAAGGCTTCTTCTCCTAATTTTTCTGCTACTCTGTAACTTCCTTCCGCTAATAAATTTCCAAAACCTTCCCGCTTTGATATTTTTTCTATTAATATTGGTAATGCTTCAGCATTTCCAAACTTTAAATTTATTCCTTCAGTTGTTTTCTTATCTATTATTCCTTTTTCATAACATTCCATAGCGAATGCTATTGTCGCTCCACAGGATATTGTATCTACTCCATACATATTACATAGTTGGTTTGCTAAAGATACATATGCTAGGTCTGTTATTCCGCAATATGAGCCAAATGTAGCTACTGTTTCATATTCTGGGCCTCCATATAATGGGTTTACCATACCTTCTATTTCTACAACTCTTTTGCACCTTACTGCACACGCAAAACATGTATCTCTCTTTTTGAGGATAGTTTCATACATTGTTTCCCCTGAAAGATTTTTTGCTCCCTCAGGAAAAGATCCAGTTTTCCAATTTTTAGCCGGTAAATTACCTTCCCCCGATAATAATTCTAAACCAACGGCTGTTCCATATTTCCCCATCTCAGCCACTGATTCATTTTCTTTTAATCTCTGTACCACGCTTTTTGCTAAGACAGAAAATTTTTCTGCATCGAACGGTTTCTGTGCTTTACCCTTTGCTACTACAATAGCTTTTAAGTTTTTTGAGCCCATTACTGCTCCCATTCCATTTCTTCCATTCGCTCTGTTACACATGTTTATTATACATGCATATTTAACCAAATTTTCTCCTGCTGGTCCTATTTGCGATATTTCTACATCTTCTCTTCCTAGTTCTTTTCTTATTATCTCTTCTGATTCTCCTGTTACCTTCCCCCAAATATTTTTTGCATCTTTTAATTCGATTTTATCTCCATCAATATATAAATAAACTGGATTTTCTGATTTACCACTAATTACTACTGCATCATATCCACTTGATTTAAGATGCACAGGAAAAAATCCCCCAGCTTGTGAATCTCCTATCGTACCTGTTAATGGGCTTTTCCCTGTTACATTAACTCTGCTTATCCCACTAATTGGTAGTCCTGTCAATGCTGATACTGAAAATACAAGGACATTTTCTTCTGATAATGGATCTATCATAGGTTTGATATCTTGCATTGCTAGATACATTCCCAATGCTGACCCACCTGGGTATAACCTGTAAATATCTCCTGGTAATTTTTCTTTTACTATCTCTTTCTTAGTTAAATTGATTTTTAATATTTTAGCATCAGGAAACTTTTTATACATTCAATTACCTCCTTAATTTTAAGCGTAGTAGCTCGTTGCAAAACTCTACAACTCGCATATTCTCTGTATTTCTTTATATAAAATTGGCTAGTTCCCCCGATTTTGGGTACGTATATAGTAATAAGTTGTTTATAATCAAAATTAAAATGATTTACTTTATTTATTAAGTGAATTTATTGATATCAGTGATTTTGTTCCTTTGTCTTTCTAGCAGAAATATTGTTCACATTTCGATAGCAAAAGGGATTTCTCACTGGAGTCTATTCTTAATGCTTTTGTTATTAAAAACACTTTATCTATTCCTTCTACTGATCTTCTATATTGATTACTGATACTACTGTATTTGAAGCTTATGTTACTGAAAATAATCCTTAGTTTTATCAGTCTAAACTCAAGAAATGTAAGGGTTATTCCAAATTTATTAAAAAGAGTAATCCAGATTCAAAGTTTGATATTGAAAAATATGCTCAGGGTCAAATGTCTAAACATACTTTTTCTAACCCAGATGCTAAGTCTTTAATTCCTGCTCTTGAAACACATTTTAAATTACATCCTGATTTTTCCTACAAACATCTTTTAGGTGATGCTGGATTTGATGCTGATGATAATTATGCTTATCTTCAAAAAAGAAATATTATGCCCATTATTAATTTAAATCCTCGCAATACTCAGGATTTATCACAACCTGGTTTTAATGAAATTGGTATTCCACTTTGCCCTTATAATCCTTCTTTACCAATGGATTATGATGGTATCATTAGAAAAAGAAGGAGAGCTGATAGAACCAAATATCTTTATCCTAAATCTAAAAGAGTAAATATTAAGGGTAAACTTCAATATGGTTTAAGTTGCAAAAACCCTTCTACCTAATCAAAATGTGCATGAATTAAAAACCTCACGGTCCATCATGATTACAGGTTTAATACTTCAATGCCACGAGATAACATAAAATGGCAAAAGTTATATAGGCTTAGAACTATTTGTGAAAGAGCAATTTCTCAAATTAAAAACTTTATTCAAATTAAAACTTCTAAAGTTAGAAATACTGTATCTTTAAAATCAGATATATTACTTGCTTGTATTTCTCAATTTTTAGCTTTTATTCTTATATTTGAAACTGGTAATTCAGACAATCCCCTTGCTATTAAAACACTAATAGCTTAATTACTTCAAAATTTAATTGAAAAATTTAACTTATAATCTTTTATGTTCTTTTTTTGTTTATAACACGGGTTTATT
This sequence comes from uncultured Herbinix sp., assembly GCA_964590525.1. Lineage (GTDB taxonomy): Bacteria > Bacillota > Clostridia > Lachnospirales > Lachnospiraceae > Mobilitalea. Next base: position 4,656 of record CAZPWO010000080.1, read on the forward strand.
CAATTAATTCCAAGCTATTTTTTTCTTTTTAATATCTCTTTATTATTATTCTGTGGATAACTACAGACATCTTTCTAAACTACATTCTGCAACTACCTATTTAAGCGTAGTGTTAAACATTTAATATATTGAAAATCTATACTATCAAAGATTTTATGTTTTATCTAAATGAAAACTTTTTTAAAATATAAGCGGTCTAGTAACAATTAAAATTTCAAATCGATTGTTCTTTTCTATTTCAAATATATACACTATATTTAGTTTTGTAGTGTTATTATAAAAATCGGACAACCTAAGCATAATAGATTCTATTCTGATATAATAAAGACAATTAGAGAATAACTAAATTCATTATAAAAACCTCTTAAATATTTGCAAAATATAACCTTAATTCTAAACATCAAAATTTACTGTTTGCATCTTAATAGTTATTATAACCTAAGAAATTTAATTACGAAATTTTGTTCTTATTTATGAGGATAAGCATATAAAAAATTAAAATCTATTAAATCTAATAGCATTTCTGTATCTCCTAATGCTTTATATAGTTATTGTGTCATCAAATGGCTACTTATACAATGAAATATATGGAAGGGTAACTTTTTTAGACAAATTCATTCCGAACAAGGATTTACCCTTTAAATATCACTATGCTACCATTCCTAGACCAATTATATTTCTATATTTTATTGGTGATATATAGCCTAGAGAGCCATGAATCTTTATATTTTTATACCCGTAAATGTATTCCGCTATCTGTAACTCTAATTCTTCTAGCTTTCAAACTTATTTTGATATATAAATTCTATCTTTAATATTTTATTCATAGCCTCACTTACTGCATTGTCGTAGGGGTTTATTTTTCTACTTAGCGTTTCAGCCTATTTCGCTTGTTCCGAGTAACGATTTCTACAGTGATTTACTTTACGTTCTCTATAACTTTCTTACTCTAGCACTTGTCCTAGATTTAGGCTTCTTGGATTTCCACATTGTCTCGTGAACTTTCTAACTTAGACGTTACCATCTACGCTAGTCACGATAGAGTTACCCCGGATGAATAGGGTAGCCTTTCGGCAATATATTAAGCGACTTCTTGTCGCACTTCCTTCCCTCGATCTGAATGAAAGACTTTTATATCTTTCAAGGAATATCTGCATCTTAATAATGCCTTTTCTATTAAACTTGCATCCTTATTAGCTCCAGCAGAATACCCTATTATCTCTCTGTTAGTTAGGTCTATTAGGGTACAAACATAGTTCCAACTGTTACCCACCCTTACATAGGTAAGATCACTTATGGCCACCTCTAATTTGTCTCTATTGTCAAAGTCTCTGTCAACTATATTTGAAACACTTGATTCATTACAACCCTTGTTGTGAACCTTATATTGAGCTACAGCATAATTAGATACTAGTGCATTCTCTTTCATAATTCTAGATATCCTTCTCTTAGAGGCCTGATAGCCTATTTTATGAAGCACCTCTTTTATCTTCCTTGTACCATAGTTATACCTATTTTTATGAAATATATCTACTATATGTCTTTCTATCTTAGATTCTTCATCCGGAATATCTGATTCTACTTTATTCAAATAATAATAAATCAAACTTCTAGGACCTCTAATAGCCTACACATTGCAATAATACCGTACTTCTCTCTGTTAGAAATAATTAAGTCTATTTTTTGCCTAGTAGTAGTGCAGCTTGCTTTAAAATATCATTCTCCATTTTAAGTTGTTTAACTCTCTTTTCTAATTCTATCAATTCTTTTCTTTATTGGTCCTATTATCTTCTACATCAAATGACTGAGTATCATTATATCTCACTACCCACTGCCTCATGGTTGATGGGGATATACTATATTCCTCACTTAAGCTTCTGTATGTGTAGTTTCCTTGATTATAGATATTTACTACTTGCTTTTAAAAATTTTCTTCATAATGTTTTCTAGACATTCTTTTCTCCTACTATGATTATTATATTATGTTCGGAAAGGAACTGTCCTATCTAGTGTAACCTATCCACATAACATATTTTGAGAATTATAATCAAATACTAATCTTGTAGCATTGCTTATAACCATATTATTTTTACATTGAACTTTAACATAAACCTGCATTTTGATATTGAGGTTGTAACAAAACAACTATCAAAATGCAGATTTATGCTCGACAAGTTCTAATGTAAAAAGAAAAATGTAAGTAACTTTAGTTTTTAATTATAATTTTTTTATGAGAAAGTTAAACACATATTACATAATCTTTGAAAATTGCCAATTAATAGATAATTTCTTTTAATACTGAATATATACCCTCAGTTACACTAATAACATCTTCTATATTAACTTGTTCATTTGGGTTATGTGCATAATCAATGCTACCTGGTCCATAATATATAACAGGTATATCATACATCTGAATAAATCCTCCCTCTGCCCAATAGGGTAAAGTTACAGTTTTAGTTGGTGATTCTTGTTTGCTGTCAATGGCTTTTTTAATCCTTACAAAAATTTCTGAATCTGTTGGGAACATTGTAGGTGGCCAATTACCCTTTACAGACATAGTAGCTTTAAATTCATGATTATCTTCCTTACATTGATTAATTATTTCATTTATTTCGTCGATAAAGTTTTCAAGCGTCTGTCCATAAGGATATCTCTTATCAACAATAACAGAACACAAAGGTGGCACTACGTTAGCATCTGTGCCTCCATGAATAACACCTACTCCCATGTTTGGTTGTTTAGTGTGTGGCAACTCAGAAAACTCAGGATATTCACCATGCTTTTGAATTTTTTTAGTGAAGTCAGCTGCTTGATAAATAGCATTAATGCCTTCATGTGGGACGCTAGAATGTGCACTTTTACCAGTAAATAGTACCTCTATCCATGCCTCACCTTTATGCTCAACCCCTATTTGCCCTTCAGTTGGCTCAGAAATTATACAAAAATCACATTTTGGTACATGTTTATTTTCCAAGGCTACTTTTATCTTCTCGGCTGCATACTCTTCATCTGTTGTAAAAATTAAATATATATCACTTCTTTGATTAGTTAATTTAGCTGTTTCTATAAAAGCAACCATTTGAGCTGCACATCCTGACTTCATATCAGCTGAACCTCTACCCCACATTACACCACTTTTAATAGTTGGGTTAAATGGCATTTCCATGCCTTCTGGACTTACAACATCAAGATGTCCACTAAGCAACAACTTATATTCTGGATTATTACATTCTCGTCTTGCTATTAAATATGGATCCCTTGTATTCATATCATATAATTCTACCTTAGCTTTTGCTTCCTTTTCCAAAATTTCTTTTACATAATTCATCAACTCAACTTTTCCTTTAGTTTCAAAGCTATTGACTTTTATAAGTTCCTGTGCTAATTCTATTACTTTTTCATCAAATTTTCCTGACATTTTAATAGCCTCCTTCTTAAAAGCGTTATCTTCCTTATAAAGATTACAATTCTTCCTTTCATGCATATCGTTTAAATAAATAATACCTAGATACAGTATCTTTAGCAGATTTACACTACTCAGTTTTGAAAGATATAGATTTCATTTATTAACAATCAAAATAAAGTATTTCTTTGATTGTTTCTATATTCCCATCACAAAATGAAAGAATACAATTATTTGTAGTAAATGCCTTTAATTCTATAATTAAATCTTTTCATTAATATTTGTAAACTCTTCTTCTATTGCGGCTTTCCAACGGTAATGTTTTTCTGATGATACGTATTTTAAAATCTCGCCACTTTTGACATCTTCTCTTATAACTTTAACAAAAGACCAGATTAGAAAAACTAAAACAAATAAGATTGGAACAGCAACAATTGTAGTCATAGACTTAATTGTCACTAGAATATTCAATCCTTCTACATTATGTTCCAATAACAAAATACTTACTGGCAGAACTAAAAATAAAAAGGACCAGAATACTTTATAATATGGGTTTGGTTCTTCGTCTTTCCTTAAATCTTTAGATGTTAACATCGCTAAAGAAGTACCGCTTGCCGTAACAGTTGTAGCAAGATTTAAAAAGATTAAAAAAGCCAATACAGCTAAAACCAAAGTAGGAAACGGTAATGTTCTAAATATTTCAACAACTGTTCTATTCTGCCCGGAGGTGGCAAGAATCTCTGATACATTTAATTTTCCAGTCAATTGAAGATCCATCCCATAGTTCCCTAATATTGCAAAACTCACCCAACATGCTACTGGAGCCCAAAAACAATTACAAACTACAATTTCTCTAAAAGTACGGCCATAAGATACCCTCGCAATCCAAATTCCAGTTATCATCGTTAATCCAACATACCAAGACCAATAGAATATTGTCCAGGCTTGAATAAAGCCTGTTTGTCCGATTGCATCAGTATTGAAACTCATAGCTATAAATTCCGATATATTAGTTCCTATAGACATAGTAAAGTTATTTAATATCCAAAATGTTGGTCCAGCTATAAGAACAAACGCTAAAAATGCAATCCCTAATTTTACATTAAAGTCACTTAATTTAGCCATACCGTTAGCAATCGACCTAGATACTGAAAGTATAATAAATAGGCAGAATACTACTATTACTCCTATCTCCAATCCAAATGTCACTGGTATTCCTGTAATATAGCCTATTAGTTCAGCTATAAGGGGTGTGCCTAAAGCGATTGTAGTTAATAATGAACCTACATAGCATAAGGCAACTATACCATCAATAAGCCATCCTATTACATTATCTATTGGTTTCCTTTTATCTAAAACCCCAGAACAAGCATTAGATATTAAAATTGAGCCCATGTTTTTATTCCAATACATATATCCAATTGCTAATGCTGGTATTAAGTAAAAACACCAAGCAGAAAAACCCCAATGAAACATTCCATATGCTGAAGCATACACATATGCATCATGAGAAAAAGCTTCAATTCCAAAAGGTGTTTGCTCCAAATAATAAACCCATTCTGTAGGACCCAAAATAAAAATGCCAGCTGCAAGAGCACTAGTCAATGTCATTGATACCCAAGTAAAGGTGGAATAGTGAGGTTTTGCATCTGCTCCTCCAAGTCTAACATCACCATACTTAGTAAACAGTATAAAAAGAGTAGCAACCACCGCAGCAATACCTATCAACAACCATAGCCAAGCAAATTCTGTCGTCATAACATCATAAACACCATCAATAAAATTTGCACTTTGATCAGGAAATACTGCCATAACAAGCGCCAAAGCACCTATAATCAAAATTACTAGAATCATTATCGATTTATTAGCTTTTTTTAACACATTAATCCCTCCCTGTTTTTTCAAATCCTTATAATTATATAACAAAGTTAATATTGAGCTTTTATAACATCAACCAACTCTAAAACTCTTTCTTCTTCGGTAGCCCATGATGTAATAAATCTTATTAAACTATTATTTTCATCAACAGCACCCCAATCAGAAAATTTGAATTTCTTGGCTATTTCATCAATTACTATGTTTGGTAATGTTACAAAAACCTGATTAGTTGACACCTCATATTCTGTTTCAATACCAAGATCAGTGAATCCATCTC
>CAZPWO010000081.1:0-10139 GCA_964590525.1 uncultured Herbinix sp.
TGTGCCAAAAGCCCTTGGGAATTGCTATAGGTGACTTGGGGGGCTGTGTATTAATACACAGCCCCCCAAGTCACAGGTTAGTTTATAGTGGCTTTTGCTATAAGGTTATCGGCTGAACTGTTACTTTCATATGCTTTTAACGGATGATATACTGCCTAATTGTGCCGATTTCACTAAGGGGAAAATATAAAAAAATAATAATTTATCTGACAATGCACCAATAATGTAGGAAGACCAGGGGGAAGTTTTTTGCAACTTACAGAAGTCAAAAATACAGGTAGCAGCTAAAACATATTTTTTGCAACTATTTGATGCCGTTGGTCCTTAGATTGCGTACTGTGCAATCTTAGTACCACTACGAGCATCAACTAAGCGGGAGCGGGTTGCAAAAAAAATGTTTTAGCTGCTACCGACCATTATGGTATAATCCTGTTGCAAAAAACTTCCCCCTGGTCTTACGGGCTATTAGCCAGCTAAAATATTTATAAGCTTGTTACTCCGTCTTTTGTAACAATTCCGTAGATATATGGTTTTTTATCTACTTTTGTCTGCCCTATTTCATAGGCTTTATAGAGTCTGGCTTTTGCGACTTTCATTTTATCAGGATTGTTACCATGGAGACTTGCAATTGCTTGTCCTTTTTTCACCCTGTCTCCTATTTTCTTATGGATTTCAATGCCTACACTTAGATCTATGGCGCTATCTTTGTTTTCTCTTCCTCCCCCAAGGATTAGGGAAGTCATACCCACTTCATCAGTATGGATATTTGTAACATATCCATCGGTATCCGAAAGAAGTTCTTCAATTATAGATGCCCTTTTAAGTTGATTAGTATTATATATAGGCTGGCTGCTACCCCCTTGGGCTTCAATGAATTCTGCAAACTTATGCAAAGCAGATTTATTATCTATGGTTTCTTGAAGAAGTATTCTTGCTTCTTTGATTGAATCCACCCTTCCAGCTCCTAGAAGCATGTAAGATGCTAGGCTTATGCTTATTTCCATAAGATCGGCTGGCCCTTGTCCATTAAGTGTATCAATGGCTTCTATGACTTCTAAGCTATTACCTACCATATTACCAAGGGGCTGGTTCATGTCTGTAATTAGTGCATAAGTTTTTTTACCTGCAATATTACCTATCATAACCATTTCCTTTGCAAGGCTTAGGGAGTCCTCATATGTTTTCATAAAAGCACCATTTCCAGTCTTTACATCAAGAACAATTACATCGGAACCAGAGGCTATCTTTTTACTCATAATACTACTGGCTATAAGAGAAATATTATCCACTGTGGCAGTAACATCTCTTAAGCCATAGATTTTTTTATCAGCTGGTGCAAGATTTGCAGTTTGTCCCACTATTGATAGCTTAATCTTATTAACATTATCTATAAAGTCTTTTGTGCTTATATCAGTTTTGAAGCCAGGAAAGACTTCTAATTTATCAATGGTTCCTCCAGTATGACCAAGTCCCCTTCCAGACATCTTTGCCACCGCTAGACCAAGGGCTGCTACCATAGGGCTTAAAATTAGGGTAGTTTTATCTCCTACTCCACCTGTGCTATGTTTATCTACCTTCACCCCTTCTATGGCAGATAGGTCTAATATATCACCGCTATTAGCCATAGCAATGGTAAGAGCGGCTGTTTCTTGGTGATCCATACCATTTAAACAAACTGCCATTAGGAAGGCAGACATCTGATATTCTGGAATCGTGCCAGAGGTATAACCCTCAACAATAAACTCTATTTCTTTATTAGTTAATGTGTATTTATTTTTCTTTTTATTAATTAGATCATACATTTTCATAATTGACCTCCAAGCTTATAATTGAATACATAATATTATTATACAACATATTAGATTTTTATCCCATATAACTTTTGACCAAGTGTTTTAATCCAACTTGTTAATTTTTATTGATAAGTTTGACTAAAGGAAAAATACATATTACAATATATCAACCACTATAAGGAGTGTGATATCATGAGTTTTAAATTTTTAAGAGAAGTTATCTCTCCCGAGGAGTTGATTAAGGAATACCCTCTATCTAAAAGGGATACCCTTTTAAAAGCCCAAAGAGATAAAGAGATTAAAGATGTTATTACAGGTGACTCAGATAAATTTCTAGTTATTATTGGACCATGTTCAGCAGATAATGAAGAAGCTTTATGTGATTATGTAAACCGACTTGCTAAAGTTGCAGATAAAGTAAAAGAAAAATTAATATTAATACCTAGAATTTACACTAACAAACCAAGAACTACTGGTGAAGGTTATAAAGGCATTGCACATCAGCCAGACCCTAATAAAAGCCCTGACATACAAGAAGGTCTTATTGCCATGAGAAAGATGCATCTTAGGGCCATAAGTGAAAGTGGACTAACAGCTGCGGATGAGATGCTATATTCGGACAACTGGCCTTATCTGGAAGATGTTCTTTCCTATGTGGCAGTTGGCGCCCGTTCAGTTGAAGATCAACAACATAGGTTAACCATAAGTGGCATGGACATCCCTGCAGGAATGAAGAACCCTACTAGTGGGGATTTTTCCGTAATGCTTAACTCTGTAGTCGCTGCACAAACATCCCATACATTTTTATATCGTAAGTGGGAGGTTGAAACTGAAGGTAACCCCCTTACCCATACCATATTAAGGGGTGCTGTCAACCACCACGGACAATCAATTCCTAATTATCATTACGAAGATTTAATAAGACTTTATGAAATGTATGAAGAAAGGGATCTTAAAAACAAAGCAACAATAATAGATGCAAATCATGCTAATTCCAATAAAAACTTTGGAGAACAACCTAGAATAATTAAAGAAATTCTTCATAGCCGAAGGATTTCAAACGACATTAACAATATGATAAAAGGTGTTATGATAGAAAGTTATATAGAAGAAGGAAGCCAGAAGGTTAGTGGAGGGGTTTATGGTAAATCAATAACTGACCCTTGTCTTAGCTGGGAAGAATCCGAAAGACTTATATATACCATAGCAGATGGATTAAGATAAAACACAAAAGCTGGCAACAATCTTCTTTAGTTCAAAGATTGTTGCCAGCTTTTAATATATAAGGTTTTAATATTCTTATGCCCTTGGATGGGTGTTAAGATATACCTCTCTACTATTTTTATATTCTTTATAGGAATAAAGTTGAGTTGTACTAATGTCAGAATGTCCGAGAAACTCTTGTACACTTAATAAGTCTGCCCCATTATCAATCATATGGGATGCAAATGAATGTCTAATTATATTGGGACTAATATTCTCAATTCCTATGTCATCTGTATATCCTTTAAGAATCTTCCAAATACCTTGCCTAGTAAGTTTATTTCCTGAAAAATTAAGAAACATATATTCATTATTGTTCTTATTAAACTGTTCCTGCCTAATGTATAAATAATTATCAATCGCTTTTTTAGCTGTTTTTCCAAAAGGTATGTTACGCTCTCTTATATTACCGCAGGATATAAATCTTGCCTTTAAATTTATATCAGGGACTTTAATGGTTGTTAATTCACTAACCTTCATGCCTGTTGCGTATAATATTTCTAGCATGGCCTTATCCCGAATCCCCTTTTTTGTAGACAAATCTGGCTTTTCAAGAAGCTGGTTGATCTGTTCAGTTTCTAATGTGCGCGGGGGTTTTTTAACTACTTTCGGTGCTTTTATTCTTTCAGATGAATCAGTGGAAATAAGACCATTTTTCAGCAAATAAAGCATAAAGGACTTTATAGCAGCTATACTCCTTGAAACTGAGGAGGCAGAAAATCCTTGCTTTTCTAAATATAATATATAAGAATTCAGAAGTGTTTCAGTTATTTGTGTCACATTAGTTATATTAAGATTCTCTAAAAACACTTTTAGTCTTTTCAAATCATTACCATATCCCGAAATTGTACTTGCTGATGATTCTTTAACATTTTTTAGATAGTTAAGAAAATCATTAATGTAAACTTCCATTTTCATCTCCTCCTTTGTTTATTAAGAAAACATTGCTAATGTTTTTTTTAAGAAAAATCCACCTACATAAGCTTCTAGAAAGCTGGCAAAAACCAGGGCCATAATTAGTAAAAGGAAAATTGCTATATATGATTTTAATACTGTGAAAATATTATCAAGATGATTATTTCTCTCAAAATATATGGTTTTACATAGACTAAACCCCTTATAAAGACTTAGTAGTGCTACTGGTAGGTAGATTAGTCCGTGGGGGAAAATATAAGCAAGAATCAATACAATCCCTTTAAAACCATAATTCATTGTTACAACAGATATAAAGAAAGATGCATAAAAACCCAAAGCTGTAATCTTATAAACCATATAGGGAACTCCAAGAATAGTAATGGATAACAACCAAAATACGGAAAGCTCCTTAAGGTTTTTTTTAAGAGTAAATAAAAATAATCCCGAATAATTAATCTTATTTGATGCAATACTTGAAAAAACATTGGATTCAAGATAATGTATTTGCTCTACATAGGAGTTCTTGAAAACATTTGATATTAAAATTCCAAAAGTAACCCCTACTAATAGTAGTATAATGGAAACCTGTAAAGTTCCTAAACGGTTAATATAATACTTAATATTTTTCATGCTTGCTCCGTTTCATATTATGTACAAATTGTACATTATGTACAGATTAGATTATCTTATAAAATACTATGATAATTATTTGAAAATAGAACAAGCCAGCTTATGTCATTTTATAGATGTTTTAGATTATTGTAAGCTAAAAGTCCAGCGATTGTTTTGGAATCCTTTATGTCCCCATTATATATCATTTTTATTAATTCTTCTAAAGAGTATGCTTCTACTTTAATATATTCATTTTCATCTAGATTCTGTTTTGTTTTAACTAGATTATCTGCATAATATATACATATCTTTTCATCACTAAATGCAACAGTTGTATATATATCAATAAGATGTTTTGTGTTTATGGCTTTATAACCAGTCTCCTCTTCGCACTCCCTAATAGCACAGGCCATACTGTCTTCTCCTATATCTAATCCACCAGCAGGGATTTCTAAGGAAAAACCATCTATTGCATTTCTATGTTGACTTACCATTATTATTTTACCATCTTTGTCTACAGGAATCATGGCTGATGCACCTTTATGCCCTATGAAATCATAATTAATTGTCTTTTCATCATCTATTAAGATGGTATCCTTGTAAAAATCTATAAGTTGACCTTTATGGGCCAATTCTCTTTTTATCCTTTTAAGATATTTCATATTATAATTCCCTTCTGTAAAGTTTTTTATTTATTTGTAATATATAATTATTGGTTTTCTTTAGATATTGAGACAGCCTTATTGTAACAAGCCTCTGTAGCCTTTATAATGGCATTACGAAAACCATGTTCTTCAAGGGCATTAACTCCGGCAATTGTGGTGCCTCCTGGGGAACATACCTTATCTTTCAAGTTGGCAGGGTGTTCACCGGTCTCTAGAACCATTGCAGCCGCCCCAAAGACCGTTTGAGCGGCTAGGGTATAGGCTTGCCCTCTTGGGATGCCTAAGCTTACTACGCTGTCTGCTAAGGCCTCAATGAAGATGTAGACATATGCAGGTGAGCTTCCATTAGCACATGTTACTGCATCCATTAACCTTTCTTCCACTAACTCATATCTACCAAAGGCTGAAAAGAATTGTTCTATTGTGCTTATTTCTTCTTTATTGAATTCATCTTTATCAAAAGTAAGACCAGTCATTCCTTTTGAAAGTAATGCTGGGGTGTTAGGCATAGCACGAATAAGACGAATATCTTTCGGAAGAGCTTTTCCAATTGAATCCCTAGTAATACCCACTGCTATGGATATAATTACTTGATCTTTCGTAAGGACATCTGCCAATTCATCAAGAACATATGGTAAATAAATCGGTTTAACTGCCAGAACAAGATATTTACATCCTTTCCCAACTGAAATATTACCTTTGGAAGGTTCTACACCTGTCTCCTTAAAGACATAGTCTCTTTGTTCTTCAGATACATCAAAGTAAATAACTTCATCCTTGCCAAATCTTCTAACACAAGCATTAAGCAAGGCATAACCCATATTACCAGCACCAATAAATCCAAATAAAGCCATATTAAAACCATCCTTTTTCATATTTTTATATGTAAGTTCATTCTGATTTTCCTTGTATTTTAATTTTATCATAAAGATACAATAATAGGTAGTGCATAATTAAATAAAAGCACTACCTACTCATAATATATTAAATATATTTAATTCTTATATAATTTACTCTAATTCATTAATAAAGTTTTCAATCCTATCAAGGCCCTTTTCTATTTGTTCTATAGATGTGGCATAGGATAACCTAATGTGTTCTGGGCATCCAAAGTCAGTACATGGTATAACAGCTACCTTGAAATCCTCAATTAGAATTTTTGCCAATTGGCTTACATCACCAACCCTATTATCTTTATAGTTCTTATCAAATATTTCATGAACATCAATAAATACATAGAAGGCACCTTCCGGTTCTAAGCATGACATATATTGCATAGATGACAATCTATCATACATATATTTTCTTCTATCCCTAAACTTGTCCATCATCTCTGATAAATGATCTTGAGGACCAGTAAGAGCTTCATATGCTGCTTTTTGAGCAATGGAATTAGGATTAGAAGTTTGGTGACTTTGAATGCTGCTCATAAGTTTTGCAATTTCTTTTGTAGAGCCAGTATAACCAATTCTCCAACCAGTCATTGCATAACCTTTAGAAAGACCGCTACAAGTAATGGTCCTTTTATATATCTCATCATTTAATGAGGCAATACTAACTGGTTTAGTATCTTCATCATAGATTAAATTCTCATATATCTCATCAGAGATAACATAAAAATCTTTGTCTACAGCTACTTTTGCTATTGCTTCTAATTCTTCTTTTGAATAAATCATTCCTGTAGGGTTACTAGGTGAGTTGATTATTAAAGCTTTAGTCTTGTTTGTACATGCTTCTTCGATTTGTTTAGCAGTAACCTTGTAATTTTGATCCTTACCTGCTTCAACAAATACAGGAACACCACCTGCCAATTTAACCATCTCAGGATAACTTAGCCAATATGGTACTGGTATTATAACTTCATCTCCCGGATTTAATATAGCAGAGAAGATATTAGTTAATGAGTGCTTCCCACCGTTACTTATAACTATTTGATCTGTTTCATAATTCAAACCATTGATTTTTTTAAATTTTTCAGAAACAGCCTTCTTTAATTCTAAAGTTCCACTTGCTGGTGTGTATTTAGTAAAGCCCGAATTAATAGCATTAATTGCTGCATCACATATGTTTTTTGGCGTATTAAAATCTGGTTCCCCAGCTCCAAACCCAACTACATCTATTCCTTCTTCCCTTAAAGCTTTTGCTTTAGCTGTTATAGCTAATGTTGATGAAGCTTTTACTGCTATAGCTTTTTCTGATAATGATAATGACATATTTTTTGCACCGTCCTTGTTTTATTTGTTAGTCAAATTATTGACAATTGTAATACATAAAAGAAATAAATGCAAGAAAAAGATTGATAAAAGTCTAAAAAATATTACCACAGGGATTCATTTGTCCGTACTACAAAGAACTCTTGTGCAACTTGCACAAATTAAGTCACAAAAAAAGGCTGGTGGCTAGTTATAAAGTAGACAACTTATTATCTACTTTATAACTAGCCACCGACCTTTAAATATGACTAATTTAATTATTTCGCATAATCAGTAGCTCTTGACTCTCTGATTACATTTACTTTAATCTGCCCTGGATAATCTAAATCTCCTTCAATCCTGTTAGAGATGTCTCGAGCAAGTAATATCATATCATCATCAGAAATCTGATCTGGTACAACCATTACTCGAACTTCTCTTCCAGCTTGAATGGCATAAGACTTTTCGACCCCTTTAAAGCTATTGGTAATATCTTCTAGTTGTTTAAGCCTGTTGGTATATGATTCTAATGTTTCTCTTCTAGCGCCAGGTCTTGCTGCTGAAATTGTATCTGCAGCTTGTACAATACATGCAATTAATGATTCAGGATCCACATCACCATGATGAGATTCTACAGCATTAATAACTATTGCATTCTCTTTGTATCTTCTACAAAGGTCCGCACCTATTTGTATATGTGTCCCCTCAATCTCATGATCAACTGATTTTCCAATATCATGTAATAGACCCGCACGTTTTGCAAGTTTAACATCAACTCCTATTTCAGAAGCTAAAAGACCTGCCATTATAGATACTTCAATAGAATGTTTCAATGCATTCTGTCCATAACTTGTCCTAAATTTCATCTTACCTAAAAGCTTAACAAGTTCTGGATGTATACCATGCACACCAACTTCAAGTGTTGCTTCTTCTCCAGCTTCCTTAATTGTTGCATCAACTTCTTTTGTAGCCTTTTCGACCATTTCTTCTATTCTTGCTGGATGGATTCTTCCATCAACAATTAATTTTTCAAGGGCTATTCTTGCAATCTCCCTACGAATTGGATCGAAGGCTGATAAAATCACGGCTTCTGGGGTATCATCAATAATAAGATCCACACCAGTTAGAGTTTCAATAGTTCTAATATTTCTTCCTTCTCTACCAATGATTCTACCTTTCATTTCATCATTAGGAAGCTGAACAACGGAAATAGTCGTTTCAGCCACATGGTCAGCAGCAAATCTTTGAATTGCTGTAACCACAATTTCCTTTGCTTTTTTCCCGGCTTCTTCTTTGGCTTTACTTTCATATTCTTTTATAAGTAAAGCGGATTCATGTTTTACATCATCTTCAACATTTCTTAATAGATATTCCTTAGCTTGTTCGGAGGTCAGTCCAGAAATCTTCTCCAGCTCCTGCAGTTGTCTTTCTTGAAAAGCTTCGACTTCCTGCTTTGTTTTTCTTAATTCATTTTCCTTTGAACTAAGATTGGCTTCTTTCTTTTCTAAAGAATCAGTCTTACGTTCTAACGTTTCTTCTTTAGATAAGACCCTTTGCTCGTATCGTTGTAATTCAGCTCTTCTATCTTTAGTTTCTCTTTCAAACTCGTTTTTAGACTTCAAAGCTTCTTCTTTTGCTTCAAGTAAAGCTTCACGCTTTTCACTTTCAGCAGTTTTCATAGCTTCATCTATGATTTCTCTTGCTTTTTCTTCTGCACTACCAACTTTAGCTTCATAAACCTTTATTCGGTAAGATATGGCGGTTTTCCAAGCAATAAGAAAAACGATCAGCAAGGTTATAATTATAGCAATTATTATAATTGCCACTTTTAAAGCCTCTGACATAAGGAGCACCTCCTTTTTTTATTTTCATTGTACAATATGAAATGAATATTTCTGCAAGTGATATAATAGTTAAATATAATAAATGAATAAAAATACACCTGAATCTAATTCATCTTTATTGATAATACAACATATGAATTTTATAATATTTTAACAAATAAGTCAAGAGTACTAATGTACTATTTGTATAAATAGCATAATTTAGTATTATAATTATACTAAAGAACCTAAATAATAAAACCCTTTGCTTTCATCAAGGCTCACATCCACTATTTTTCCGATTAGTTTTTCATCGGCAGGAAAATGTACTAATAAGTTATTACTAAGTCTACCTGTAAGGAGATTTTCATTCTGAGAATTAACCTCTTCTACTAAGACTTTTTGAACAGTTTTTTCATCTTTAATAGCAGTATTTGCAGAAGTTTGATGTATTAATCCAAGAAGTCTATTGAAGCGCTCTTTGGCTATTTTATCATCGATGTGATTGTCCATTGTAGCCGCAGGAGTACCAGTTCTTATGGAATATAAGAATGTAAAGGCGCTATCAAAAGCAACTTTTCCAACAACATCCATTGTTTCTAAGAAATCCTCTTCTGTCTCACCTGGAAAGCCAACTATAATATCTGTTGTTAGGGAAATATCAGGTATAGCAATACGTATCTTATCTACTAGCTCTAAGTATTCCTCCTTACTATATCGACGATTCATAATTTTAAGTAAACGGCTACTACCGGATTGTAGTGGCAGATGAAGGTGTTTACATATTTTTTTACTGTTTTTCATAGTTTCAATAAGCTCATCTGAAAGATCTTTAGGATGAGATGTCATAAAACGAATTCTTTCAATACCATCTAT
>CAZPWO010000082.1:0-10069 GCA_964590525.1 uncultured Herbinix sp.
TATTGCTGAAGCTGGTGCTACTTATTATATGGAGGATTTACGAAATGATATTATGGATGCCCATAGCAATACTGACAATGAGACTGACTTCTTTAATCTCCTAGTAGGAAGTGTTGATACTTCAGGTAGTAGATTAGCGGAACCAATGGTTTTAGATGGTGAATTCTTTCAGATGGAATATGGAAGCCACCCCAAAGCAGTAGTGAAACTAACTCAATTAAATACTGACAAACCAAGGCATTATATACTGGAATCCACAGGAGAAGTAGATAATATTAAGCGTACAGTTATTAAGAAATTTAAACTAGATTGGAAGCCTAATATTAACTTAGATGATCTTATGAGTATCTTTGCAGATGGGGATATAACTATAGCAAATGGTTCTGTAGAAGGACCAATAGGAACAAACTCAAATATAAATTTTGATGGATGGGACATTGATTTTGATGAATACTATTTAACTAATGATGGAAATGCAACTGTGCCAAGTGAATATTGGGTGAATCCAGGTGAAGAAAAATTATTGCCTGCAAAAAGGGTATATCCTGTCCCAGAGTTTCCAGTGTTTCCAGAACCAACCGATGTTGAATCTGGTGTAGAAACAAAACCATCAATCGGCGTTCCCGGGGAAAACCCTATAGTTAATACTCTTAACTTAACAAGTCCTGTTACTTATGTACCAAGCATTAACTTGAATAACCGAACATTAACAATTAAATACAACAACGCTAACAATGTTTTAATAGTTGGGGATTTGGTTATGGGTGGAGATGCAAACTCAAGAATTATATTAGAGGGACCAGAAATCTTAACTTTATATATACGTAATAAATGTAATTTGGGCGGTAATTCTAGGGTTAACAGACCAGATATTATGAATGAAGAAAACGCTACTAGTGCAGCAGAAAAACTAGCTGTCTATTATGGTGGAAGTGAAAAATTTGAAGTTGCTCAAAATATTAGATTTCATGGGTCCGTTTTTGTAAAAAGTGCGGATGTTGAAATATCTGGTACTGGCACAGATCCCGGCTTTGTTGGTAATATCGTATCAGGAGGAGAACACGTAGATATAGTTGGAGGAGCTGGTGGTATGGTATCACAGATGATATATGCCCCCAACGCTCACGTAAACATAAATGGATCAGGTAATGTTCAAGGAGCAATTGTATCAAAAAGCTTTTATATAGATGGTCCACAATATGTCTATCCTCCTGGAGAGCCTCCAAGGGCAAGAGTGAAGTTCGATCCTGATAAAGTGTTAATAAAAGACCCTTTTACACAAGTACAATTAAAAGACCTTTTACCAGCAGAAGGTCCAATAAGAGAAAAATAAACATAAACAAACGGAGGAGATTATGGCAAAAAATAAGCAAACAAAGACTATATCAACCTTAACCCCACAAAGTAAGCGTGGGATTGTAGGTAAACAAAAGCCTATGCTAGGGATTGATATTGGTTCTTCAACAATCAAGATAATTAAGATGAAGAAAAATTACGACTTAGGAAAATGGATTCTAGAAACAGTTCCAACAGGCATGGTTAACCAAGGTCGTATTGAAGCAATAGATCCACTAGCAGACATTATTAGTAATGCTTTAAAAACATATAAAATCAAATTAAAAGACTGCGCCCTATATATATCAGGTAATGAGGTTATAGTAAGAGAATTCTTGCTTCCTGAGATGGAACATGAGCAATTACTAGCTAATGTTTCAGAAGAAGTATTTAGTTTACTACCTGTAGAGCATGAAGAATATTGTGTGGACTACAAGATACTTGAATATGTCAAGGGAGAAGAAAATGAATTAGGGAAGTTTAGGGTTCTGGTTGGAGCTGTTCCAAAAGAACTTGTAGATGATTATGTCCATACTTTGAAAAAAGCTGGCCTAAGAGTCAGATTTGTTGATGTCCTTCCTAATATAACAGGTAAATTGTGTAATCACATGTATGAAGGCAACTTAATAGACAAACGTAGCAACATCTGCATGATAGACTTAGGTGCAAAGAAAACAGAGATGGTTATATTACGTGATGGTGATTATTATTTACATAAGCTAATTAATTACGGTGGTGAATACCTAACCTCACAAATCTCTGCAAAAACAGAAAAAGACTTTATTGATGCAGAGGAATACAAATGCAGGACAAACTTCTTCCAAGGAGATCCAAGCCTTCCTGTCAATAGAGAAGTGCGTGAATATTTTGAATTAATAAACAGAGACTTTATAAGAACCATGGAATTTTATACAAATCGCAGCCATGAAAAAATAGATAGAATATATCTAATGGGTGGTGGTTCTTTACTAATGGGATTACCAGAATACCTACAAGAACAGTTAGGTATTGAAGTAAGATCAATATCAGAGATTTTCGGAAGCTATCAGGAAATTGGTGCAGTAGGAAGACATATCTCCATCTTTGCCCAAGCAATAGGAGCAACATTTAGGGAGGAGTGGAAATAATGAAGGCAGATCTTAATCTTTTACCAAAAAAACAGTCAAATATATCAGCAAAAAACCTTGTGATTTTATCTGTTATATCCATTATTGTTTTAGGACTTGTAGGTTATTTCTTTGTATATATACCTAATGAAGAAAAAAACAGGATTTCCAAAGAAATAGAAGAAAAACAAGAGGAACTAGCTAAATATGAAGGTCTAGATGAAGAACTTGCACAGTTAAATATAGAAATAGCAGACCTAAAAGGTATGCTTGAAGCTGTTGGCGGAATAACTAGCGAATATGTTAAGATGACAGAAAAATTAGAAGCCATAGAAGAAGCTATGCCAGTTGATATTATACTTAACAAGTTTTCTTATTCCGAAAACATAATTAATATAACAGGTCAAGGACCAGATGATAAAGATGCATATACACACATAGCCAGATTTATGGTGAATTTGAGAAATATTGAAGATGTAGAAAAAGTAAGTTTATCTTCAGTTAATTATGATGAAAAAGAAGAACAAGAAGGACAAGTATTCGAAATTACCATTAATTATGGTGAAAAAGAAGAAAGTCTAGAAGAAGTTCCGGAAGATGAAATTCTAGATGAGGAGGGTGAAGAATAATGAGACGATTAACAAAGCGTGAAAGAAATCTAATTATAGGCGTACTTGCTTTTGCAATAATTGGGCTATTTGTATATTATTATTACTTTCCACTAGAAGAGAAGATAAAGAATATGCAAGAGGAATCAGAAACCCTTTCCTTAGATATAGATGATGGTAAGATAACAAAGATTATGGTTGATAATGCTAAGAAGACAAAGAATGAACTAGAAGAAAAATCCCTAGAACATGAAGAATATCTTATGGATTCCATTGATGAACCTCTCTTATTAACATATATAGAAGATATTATTCTTGATAAAACTGAAGAGCAGGTCCTTCTTTATAATGAAGTTGCAGATAATGAACTTTATTTTCACAAAGACATAGATTTTACTTTTGAAACAGATTATGCACCTCTTAAAACAATACTAGGGGAATTTGAAGAAGGGGATCATTATAGCACTTTAAATAGTATTGATATAGAACGTAAAGACGGGGATAACCTAGAAGCTAATGAAAAGGCTCTAAAGATTACCTATTCCATTCGTTTCTATGGTTCTGACGCCACTTGGGAAGATCAAGGACAATATGAATTTATGGGTGGAGGCAAATATAAAAAGAACAATCCATTTGCAGTGAAATAATTAAAACAAATAAGAAAGAGACAAAAACATGTATGAAATTATGATATACCTTATGGTATTTATATTTGGAATACTAATAGGAAGCTTTCTTAATGTATGTATATACCGAATACCTAAAAAAGAGAATATAGCTGTTGGAAGGTCCCACTGCATGAACTGCAAGACAGACTTAAAATGGTATGAACTAGTGCCAGTCTTTAGTTACATAATCCTAAGGGGAAAGTGTAGGACTTGTAAAAGCAAGATATCCATTCAATATCCTATAATAGAGGCCCTTAATGGAATCCTCTATCTGGCCGTATTCTATATCTACGGTTCCTATAGCATGGATATTATATTACTTAATATCATATATTGTCTGGCTATCTCCACATTAATAGTAATTAGTGTAATTGACTTTAGAACATATACTATAGTAAATGCATTAAACCTTTATATCTTACTGTGGGGTATTCTAGCTACTATAGTAATATTTATAGGTTCAGGCATGGATGTAGGTGTTCTAGTGGAACATGTTATTGGCTTCTTCTCAATAAGTCTTTTATTAGCCATAGTGTTTTATGCTACTAAAGGCAGAGGAATCGGTGGCGGAGATGTTAAGCTTATGGCAGGAGCAGGCCTTCTCCTAGGCTGGAAAGTAACCTTATTCACCTTCCTTCTAGGATGTATCTTGGCATCAATTATCCACTTAAGTATGATGAGATTTGCCAAGTCAGGACGAATGTTAGCCTTTGGACCATACCTATCAGCCAGCATAATTATAGGAATCCTATATGGTAATAGAATAGTAGACTGGTATATAGCTAACTTTATATACATATAAAGAGATTTTTGACAAAAAGACTTGATTTTTTTGGAAATAAGATATATGATTATCCTAAACTCTTAAGATTTGATACTAATCAGATTTTAAGAGTTTTTCTAAAAGGGAGGTTTCTATGAAAAAACTTATATCAAAAATTATTGAACATCCCCTACTGGGTAAATTCATTAATAGAGAAACCATAAGCTATCTAATTGCAGGTGTATTAACCACCATAGTGAACCTAATAAGCTACGAGAGCTTATATCGCCTAGGCTTGTCTAATCTTACAGCCAATGCCTTAGCATGGCTTGTAGCAGTGGCATTTGCATATGTAGTTAATAAAAGAAAAGTCTTTCTCTATACTAGCAATAGTGCTAAAGCGGAAGTCACAAAGATATCAAAATTCTTTAGTGCAAGACTTGTAACCTTACTAATAGAACAAGCAGGAATCTATATATTTATAGAAGAGTTAGGAATCCATCGCTGGATTGTAAAGGCAAGTTTATCAGTTATTGTAGTCATATTAAACTACATATTTAGCAAATTGTTTGTATTCAATAAAGAATAAAAAAAACCACCATCCAATTTTAATGTAAAGCCTAAAATTCGGACTAGTGGTTTTATAATTGTCTTATTAATCAATATCTACTGCTGGTTCAAAAGTGCTAAGCTCTATCTTACCATCTGCTGATACAACATAGGTATTATCTTCATTAAAGTCTTTAAAGAAGACATACTTGTCTGTCACATGTATTTGCTTATAGTTACCCTCTAGGATAACTTCTTCTTCCATAGTTTCTAGATTTATTCTTGCTATTCTGTTATCTGCTTCATTATCCACTTGATAATACAGGTATCTACCAGACTTAGTGATATTGTAGCTTGCACATCTTTCATCTACAATTGTAAGCTTGTTAGAGCCATCTAAGTCCATCCTAGCAATAGCGTATTTATCTGAAAGATCCATATAATATATGTAGTCATCTTGAAATATTGGGTAGGCATATTTACCTTTATATGCAACATTTTCTGTAAAACTATCTAAACGTAATGTATGAATATTATTGTCATGGGAATAGCCAGTATAATATAATTCATTATTATAAACTCCAATAGGCACCACGGCATCTTTAATCAAAAGCCGTTCATTACTTAGGTCTATTTTCTGACCATAAAGGAAAAGGCCATTGTTAATATCATAATTCTGATAATATAGAAAATTTCCACAAAGGGTAAGATAGTTGATAGGATTAGTTGTTATGGATTTTAAATTCTTGCCATTTCTATTAATCCTATATGCTCCAGTGTTGTAGAACATTAGTCTACTCCCTGAAGAGTTTTGCCTAGTATTATTAGCCCTGGAGTAATAGATATATTCATCATCAACATTAATATATACTGCCTTATCATTATGAACTTTTTTAACATTAGAGGAATCAGAGTTCATAACATATAATGAACCATCATCTTTATGATTACTAAAGAATATTCTCCCTTCAATCTCACTGAACAAGCCCCCATTATGGAGGTTGCCCTGGGTATTACCAATAAAGTCTTCATCGTTATAGAAAGTTTTATTTGTTGTAACTACTATAAGCACTATTATAGTGGATATTGTTAAGATTCCTAGTATTGCAAGTAGCCTTCTTACTGTTTTAGCCATATGTGTCCTCCGCCTAGATTGTGTTTTATGTATCTTTATTCTTTATCCTGTTGCCTTATATAGAGTTTTAATAGTATAATGGCACAAAGTCTTATATACATTATGATTATTAATTAATATTTTGTCAATAGATTTGGAGGAAAGCAATGTCTGATTTAAATGATTTAAGAAAGAAGATTGATAAGGTTGATGATAAGTTGGTTGAACTTTTTGAAGCTAGGATGGATTTGTCCGCACAAGTAGCAGAAAATAAAAAAAATACCCAAAAGCCAATTTATGATTCTGCCCGGGAAGAAGAAAAGATAAAATCCATACGGGATATTACTAAAGATGACTATAATAAAGTGGTGATAGGAGATTTATTTACACAGATAATGACCATGAGTAGGGGGCTTCAATATAAGATACTTGAAAGTTCATTTAATCTAGGCTTTCATATGATGGATGAATTTCCAGTAGATGAGAATACAAAGGTATTATTTTATGGTGAAAGGGGCTCTTATACTGAGCAGGCCATGATAGATTACTTTAAGACAGATATAAAGGCTATACCTATGGAAACCTTTGAAGGAGTTATGGAGGCCATAAAAGATAAGCAGGGAGACTACGGGGTTCTTCCTATTGAGAATTCATCCACAGGAAGTTTATCAGACATCTATGACCTACTTGCAAAGTATGATAATTACATTATTGGGGAGCATGTTATTAAGATAGAGCACAATCTCTGGGGACTGCCTAATTCCACCTTATCTGATATTAATAAGGTCTATTCCCATGGTCAGGGTTTATTGCAGTGTACTGAATTTTTCAAAGCAAACCCAGAGCTTAATCCTATAGAAGGAACCAGTACAGCCGCTTGTGCTAGAAAGGTCCTAGAAGACCAAGATATAAGCCAAGCAGCTATTGCCAGTAAGGTTGCAGGAGAAAGACATGGTCTTAAATTATTAGAAGAAAATATTCATAATGACCACAGTAATTCAACTAGGTTCATTATAATATCCAAGCATCCTATATATATAAAAGAGGCCCTAAGAACCAGTATATGCTTTGAGACGCCCCATAGGAGCGGTGCCTTATATCATATGTTGTCTCACCTTATATATAATAAGCTTAACATGACAAGGATAGAATCCCGTCCAATTCCAGGTAGGGCGTTTCAATATCGTTTTTTTGTAGATATTGAAGGGACAATGGATAACCCTGCAGTGAAAAACGCACTTTACTGCATACAAGAAGAAGCAATTGACCTGAAGATTCTAGGAAGCTTTTAAGGAAAATACTTGATATTTTCATAAATCATTCAAAAATTAATCACAATATGAACATAAATTATTGTTAGACTATAAATATAGAAAAAAGAATAAGTAATTTATATAGACATTTTATAGAAAGGGGTATTATATGCAGGAGAATTATTACCAAGAAAACCAGCAAAATCAGACTAATAATAAGCAGCCTAAGCAGCATAAGAAGAAAAGAAGATTATCTGCTTTTATAAGATTTGTTATGGTAGCCTTGCTTGTTGGAGTACTTGCAGGAGCAGGCTTTCAAGGATATAAGTATATTAATCCTCAGAAAAAGGTAAATGTTAAGCTGAATATTAACAAACAGAAAGAAGAGCTTGATCTAGTGAATCATGTAGACACTTCCCGCACCAGTGAAAAACAGCTGATACCAGTAGATTCTGTGATTAGTGATGTGTCTGTAATTGTGGAAAATGTTATGCCATCTATAGTGGCTATTAATGCATCAGGGTCAGATACAATAGTTGATTTCTGGGGAAGAAAGCTTTCAAGACCATTTGAAGGAAGTGGTTCAGGAATTATAATAGGCCAAAGTGAAGACCACATATTAATAGTAACCAATAATCATGTTATATCTGGTGCCCAGGAGGTTGAGATAGTTTTCCTAGATGATAAAACTGCAATGGCAGATGTAAAAGGGGCAGATGCAAAAACAGATCTAGCAGTTTTAGAGGTATCAATAAAAGATTTGTCAGAAGAGACAATAGATTCTATTAGAGTTGCCACCTTAGGAGACTCTAACGCCCTAAATCTAGGTGAGATGGTCACAACCATAGGAAACGCCCTTGGATACGGTCAATCGGTTACAGTGGGCTATATAAGCGCCTTAAACCGAGAGGTTATGATAGATGGTGTAGTTATGACATTAATACAAACAGATGCTGCAATAAACCCAGGGAATAGCGGGGGTGCACTTATTAATAGCTCTGGTCAAGTAATCGGAATAAACACAATGAAATCTGTTGATGAGAAGGTAGAAGGAATGGGCTATGCAATTCCAATCACAGAAGCAGTACCTATGATAGAAATGTTAATAAACAGGGAAGCTGTAACAGACATAAATGAGATGGGCTTCTTAGGAGTAGTCCTATCATCAGCGCAGAATATTACAGAGGAATTTGCTAATCGCTTTAATATGCCTATAGGAATATATATTAATGAAATGGTAGATGGATCACCAGTAGAAGAAGCAGGATTAAAGGCAGGTAATATTATTGTTGGAGCAAATGGAATAAAGGTAGAAAAAATAGATGACTTATTGAATATTCTAACCTACACTATACCAGGAGAAAATTTAAAACTGGATATAAAAGAACTAGTAAAAGACCAATATGTTGATAAAGAGATTAATGTTATTCTTGGGAAAAGACCCAACTAAGTTTATTCAAGTTGCTTTGGACGTTGAGCTAGCAATATCTTACTCAATAATGAAAAAAAAGAAAAAATGTCTAAAAAATGTCCTCTAGGCTTTGCCTAGGGGACATTTTCATTATCATAATTTTTCTTTATGCTTAAATCATTTTTTATGTGCCCACTTTATAAGATTGTCCCATTGATCCCGAATACCCATTCCAATAATAAAATCCAGTACAACTAATAAAAAACCATATACAATTATAACCATTCCATACTTAATAAAACGTTTCATAAATAACCCTCTCTAATACTTTTATTTCATAGTTAGTTCTAAAGTCAAAAGATTCATGTAAAGCATCGGTAAAATCATTTCTAGTATAAGTTGGAACATAACCTGTGTTTGGCACATGACTAAAATTCATATCTCTTAAATTATTAATAATACTATGACTGCACTTTTAAGTGGAGATGCAGACATGGGTTTTATGGGTTCTGAGGCCTCTATTTATGTCTATACTTATATACTAACACTAGTCTATCTCTATTATCATATAACGTAATAACTGGAAAATCAACTTGTATTTCACTTACAAAAGTAGAATTTAGTTTACAAAAAAAACAGTTGACAGGTAAAGTTTTCCAGTGTATAATGCATTAAAGAAGTAGAAATATATAGCATAAAATTACTTTAAATATAAAAATTAAATGTTATGGCTTCAAAAAGGGTGATTATATAGAATGGAGGTCTGATGGAAAAATTTCAAATAAATAACATATTATAATCTGAAATTTTTATACTTGAAATATGTACTTGCTTAGGGTACAATAAATCAATCGTAATATTTTACATTTAAGGGAAGGGTGAGGAGTTATTATGAATAAAAAGACTTTAAAATGTTTTACAGCTATAATTTGCATGATATTATGTTTTATGGTAAATGGAATTGAAAATGTATATGCTTATTCAGATACAGAAAAAGCAAATTTACCAAAAACAAATTATTATGTGCAGGCTAATGTTTGGCAGAGTAATACTTATTTTTTTCAAAGTCATAGCTTTAAAGTAAGTGCAAAATTATATAATGGATCAGCTTGTAAGACTACCACTAAAGCAGATAGAATTAAGACATCATATTCTTTTTCGCCAAGTGGTGTAGGTGTTTCTATATCAGGTATATCAGCGGGGACTTCTAATGGAAAAGGTTTTTCAGGTACTTGGGAAAACAGGAATGCATGGATTTCTGA
>CAZPWO010000083.1:0-10058 GCA_964590525.1 uncultured Herbinix sp.
GACATTATATGTATTTAAAAAGTATAGAAGTCCATGGTTTTAAATCCTTTGCAAATAAAATGACCTTTAACTTTCATAAGGGTGTTACTGGAATTGTTGGACCAAATGGTAGTGGTAAAAGTAATATTGCCGATGCCGTAAGATGGGTTCTAGGAGAACAAAGTGCAAAACAATTAAGAAGTACAAAGATGGAAGATGTTATCTTCTCTGGTACCCAATCCAGGAGACCTTTAGGCTTTGCATATGTGGCTATTACCTTAGATAATTCTGATAAGAGACTTGCTATAGAATATGACGAAGTAACAATAGCAAGGAGAGTATATCGTTCTGGTGAAAGTGAATATCTAATAAATAGTTCAAGCTGTAGGCTTAAAGATATACACGAATTATTTGTGGACACTGGAATTGGAAAAGAAGGATATTCAATTATCGGACAAGGGCAGATTGACAAGATTTTAAGTGAAAAGCCAGAAGATAGACGTGAATTATTTGATGAGGCAGTAGGAATAGTTAAATATAAACGTAGAAAGACTATTACAGAAAAAAACTTAGCCGAGGTAAAGCTTAATCTGTCTCGTGTTACGGATATTATTAGAGAAATAGAAAATCAATTAAAACCTCTTGAAAGACAGTCTGAAACAGCTAAGATATTTTTAAAATTAAAAGAAGAATTAAAAAGTCTAGAAATTCATCAATTTCTATATGATTACGATAAACTAAGATCTTCTAAAGATTCTTTAGAAGATAAACTTAATATTGCTAACAATGACCTTAATGACAGCAAAGATGAATTTGAAGAGACCAAAGATAAATCTATTGGCCTGGAATACGAATTGGAAGAATATGATAAAGCCATAGAGAATGATAGGAATAGACACAATGAATTAAAGCTACTAAATGAAAAACTAGATGGTGAAATAAAAGTTTTACAAGAGCAAATAAGTTCAATCTTGCAAAATGATGAAGACTACCAAATTAGAATAACCCAATATAATAAAGATATTGAAGAAAAAAAAGAAGAAGAGAAAAAATATCTATGGGATAAAGACAAATATGTTGAAAAAAACTCTGAGATAAGTCTACTTCTTACAGAATCCTTAAATGATTTAAATAAGATTAAGGATTCTCTTTCATCCTATAGTAATGAAATAGAAGAACATAATAACCATATCTTTGAGCTACTTAGCAGCAATTCAGCTTTCAAAAGTAATCTACAAAGATATGAGACTATGTTAGAGCAAAACATTTTTCGAAAGTCCGAGTTGAATCAAAAATTATTAGCTGGCAAAAGTAAAGAGGAAGTCCATTATCAAACCATAGAAAAGCATAATCATGAACTCAAAGAGATTAATGAAGAAATTTATAAACACACTGAAAAGGGTGAATTCCTACAAGTTAATATTAAGGATACACAGACTTTGCTTAATTCAATAACAGAAGAACTTGATAAGACTAATAGGCAATATCTAGGTGAAAAATCCAGATTAGAATCCTTGATTAATCTTACAGAACGATATGAAGGTTATGGAAATAGTATAAAAAGAGTTATGGAACAAAAGGACAAGGTGCCAGGTATTCTTGGGGTTGTGGCTGATATTATAAAGACAGATAAGAACTACGAAACTGCTATTGAAACAGCACTTGGAGGTTCTATACAAAACATTGTTACTGATAATGAAAAGACAGCGAAAGAATTAATTACATACCTAAAGAAAAATAAGTATGGAAGAGCCACATTTTTACCTCTTACTAATATGTCATCCAGTAGAATAAATAGAAATGAAAACCTATTAAAAGAAAAAGGTGTTATATCATTTGCCAATGATTTAGTAGAAGTAGACAGTCAATTTGATGGTTTAATGTATTATCTGTTAGGAAGAAATCTTGTTGTTGACAATATGGACAACGCTTCCTACCTTGCTCGTAAATATAAGTTTTCCCTTAGGATAATTACCTTAGATGGTGAGCTTTTATCCCCTGGTGGTTCAATGTCTGGTGGTGCCTATCGCAATAGTAGCAACCTCTTAGGAAGACGCCGAGAAATAGAAGATAAAGAAAAGAACATAAGATCTTTAAAAAACTCCAGGTCTAAATTGTCTAAGGAAAAAGATGATGGAGATAAACATAGAGAAGAATTAATACAAGCTTTAGAAAAAATCAAAGTTGATCTTCAGGCTATCTATATTCAACAAAATACTGTTAAGATGAATCTTGACCGTGAGATGACTAATATTCAAGAAGCTAAGAATGCATACGATGAATATGTAAGGGAGCTTCAAGAAATAGAAAAGCAATCTAAAGAACTTAATACTAATATAGACAAGTTGAATAATATTCTATCTGAGAATCTTTATAAAAACAAAAAAAGAGAAGAAGATATTGAAAAGATAGATCAACTACTTAGTTTAGAAAAAGAGAAGGAAACACTTGCCCAAGAAAAGGTTTCCTCTTTGAAGATGGAACTTAGTTCCTTGCAACAAAGTAAGCAATTTCTTATGGAAAATCTACAACGTAACAAACAAGATATAGATAGATTACATAAGGATAAGTCATCTTTACTAACTGAGAAAAGCAATGCTTCAAAGGTTGCCAGTGAGAAGGAGAAGGCTATCACTGTTAAAAAAGCCGAAATAGAGAATCTTACTAAATTAATATCTGACTTGAATATTGAAATTATAGAGAAGAATCAGAAAAAAGAAGAAAAAACAAAAATTCATAAAAGCTTCTTTACAAAAAGAGAAGAATTAACTAATAGAATCAATGAGTTGGACAAGGAATGCTTTCGCCTAGAAAACCAAAAGGAAAAACTTGTAGATGAAATTGATGGTCAAATGAATTATATGTGGGAAGAATATCAGTTAACTTATACAAGTGCCTTAGAGTATCCACTGGATAAAAGCATAAGTAACACCAATATCAAGAAGTTGATTTCCCAAAATAAAGAAAAGATAAAAGCCTTAGGTCCTGTAAATGTTAATGCTATAGAAGATTTTAAAATTCTTTCAGAACGTTATGATTTTTTAAGTGTACAAAAAGAAGATTTAGTACATTCAGAAGAGGACTTAATCCAGATTATTGATCAACTAGATATAGAAATGCGTAAACAGTTTAAAGAAAATTTTTCAGAAATCGATAGGTTGTTCAATGCCGTATTTAAAGAATTATTTGGTGGTGGAACAGCCAGTTTAGAACTTATAGATGATGATAATATGCTTGAGTCTGGTATTGGTATAATCGCTCAGCCTCCTGGAAAAAAACTTCAAAACATTATGCAACTATCAGGTGGGGAAAAAGCATTAACAGCAATTTCTTTATTATTTGCAATACAGAAACTAAAGCCATCCCCATTTTGTCTTCTTGATGAGATTGAAGCAGCGCTGGATGATTCTAATGTATACAGGTTTGCAGATTATTTAAGAAAATTATCAAAAGACACCCAGTTTATAGTCATCACCCATCGTAGGGGTACTATGGTTGCTGCTGACGCATTGTACGGTATAACAATGCAGGAAAAGGGTATATCAACCCTGGTGTCTGTTAATTTAATAGAGAACGAATTAGATGAATAAATACAATATAAATAAAAAACTTGGAGGTTTCTATGGGTGAGAAAAAGACGGGATTTTTCAGTAAATTAGTAAAAGGATTAAGTAAAACCAGAGACAATATTGCCAATGGATTCGATTATCTTTTCTCTGGATTTTCATCAATTAATGAAGAGTTTTATGAGGAATTAGAAGAAATATTAATAATGGCTGATATAGGTATAAACACTAGCACCTTAATTTTAGAAGACCTTAGGCAAAAAGTAAAAGAAAACAATATAAAGGAACCAGCTGAATGTAGGGAACTTCTTATTAATAGCATTAAGGAACAGATGCATGTAGATGAAACTGCTTATGAATTTGAAGATAAGAAGTCTGTTGTTTTAGTAATTGGAGTTAATGGTGTTGGTAAAACCACATCTGTTGGTAAGTTAGCAGGTCAACTAAAAGCACAAGGGAAAAAAGTTTTACTTGTGGCTGCAGATACATTTCGTGCAGCAGCCATTGAACAACTTACTGAGTGGTCAAACCGGGCTAATGTAGATATAATTTCACAAAAAACTGGTTCCGATCCAGCAGCAGTGGTTTATGATGCTGTAAGTGCAGGGAAGGCTAGAAATGTAGATGTTCTATTATGTGATACTGCAGGAAGGCTTCATAATAAAAAGAACTTAATGGAAGAACTTAAAAAGATAAATAGGATAATTGACAGAGAATATCCAGAAGCATATAAGGAAACTCTTGTTGTTCTAGATGGTACCACAGGACAGAATGCTTTGGCTCAGGCAAGAGAATTTAATGAAGTTACTGATATAACAGGGATAATTCTAACAAAACTTGATGGTACTGCTAAAGGTGGTATAGCAATAGCAATCCAATCTGAACTTAATATTCCTGTAAAATATATTGGTATCGGAGAACAAATTGATGATTTACAGAAATTTGATGCAGATGATTTTGTTAATGCATTATTTCAGAACAATTAGATAAAAAGGAGGTATATTATAATGACATTAGACAAATTTGAAGAAGCATCGGAAGCTGTAAAGAAAGTAACACTTCGTACAAAACTAGTTTATAGTGAATACTTCTCAGAAACTACTGGAAATAAAGTTTATCTTAAACCGGAAAACATGCAATATACTGGAGCTTACAAGGTTCGTGGTGCTTACTATAAAATCAGTACATTAACAGATGAACAAAGAGATAAAGGTTTGATTACATCCTCGGCAGGAAACCATGCCCAAGGGGTAGCTTATGCTGCAAAACTTTATGATGCAAAAGCAGTCATTGTTATGCCTACAACAACACCTTTAATCAAAGTAAATAGAACAAAAAGTTATGGTGCAGAAGTTGTTCTCCATGGGGATGTCTATGATGATGCTTATAAACATGCTTGTAAATTATCCGAAGAAAAAGGATATACATTTATTCATCCCTTCAATGATGAAGTTATTGCAACTGGGCAAGGAACCATAGCTATGGAAATATTTAAGGACCTTCCAACAGTTGATATTATCTTAGTGCCTGTTGGGGGAGGTGGCTTACTTGCTGGAGTGTCAACTCTAGCAAAGCAATTAAACCCCAATATAAAGGTGATTGGTGTAGAGCCCGTAGGTGCAGCTTGTATGAAAACTTCTTTTGAAGCCGGACATATAGAAACTGTAAGTAATGTAGATACCATTGCTGATGGAACAGCAGTACAAACACCAGGAGATGTAATTTTCCCATATATTCAGAAATATGTAGATGAGATTATTACTATTGATGATGAAGAACTTATTGTGAACTTTCTTGATATAATTGAAAATCATAAGATGGTGGTGGAAAACTCAGGCCTACTTTCAGTTGCTGCATTAAAACATTTGAATTGCAAAAATAAAAATGTTGTTTCTGTTCTTAGTGGTGGAAATATGGATATTATTACCTTGTCCTCTGTAGTACAACATGGTCTTATCCAAAGGGGCCGTGTATTCACTGTATCAGTGCAACTTCCAGATCGTCCTGGTGAATTGGTAAATGTAGCATCTGTAATATCAAAAGCTAATGGTAATGTTATAAAACTTGAACATAATCAGTTTGTAAGTTTAAACCGTAATGCTGCCGTAGAATTAACTATAACCATGGAAGCTTATGGACAAGACCATAAGAAGAAGATAGTAGAAGCCCTTATAGATGCTGGATATAATCCAAAACACTGCCAACCTGGTAGTATTTATTAAACTGGTAGATGTTCACATAAATAAGGAAAAACTTCATGAAATATTTTGATGAGCAGGGTGTTTACATATACTTCCTTGACTGGTATGATAGAAATATCTTTATATTCTGTTATTATCAATATATTTCTATATTAATATTCAATTAGTTGACATTCACTAAAAAATCAAGTATTATAGTTACAAGAACATAAGTTCGTATTATTAGGAGGATTATTTATGGCGAAGGATGATAAGATAAGGGCGCTGGATTCAGCAGTAGCACAAATTGAGAAACAGTTTGGAAAAGGTTCTATAATGAAACTTGGTGACGAAGCCAACAAGATGAATATTGAAGTAGTACCAACTGGTTCAATAAGTCTGGATATTGCATTGGGACTTGGTGGAATTCCAAGAGGTAGGGTTATTGAGATATATGGACCTGAATCTTCAGGAAAGACAACTCTGGCATTACATATGGTGGCAGAAGTTCAGAAGATGGGTGGGGTTGCGGCTTTCATAGATGCAGAACATGCCTTGGATCCAGCATATTCTAAGAAAATTGGTGTCGATATTGATGATCTTTATATATCTCAACCAGACAGTGGAGAGCAAGCTTTAGAGATTTGTGAGACTATGGTTCGTTCTGGTGCTGTTGATATTGTTATTGTTGACTCTGTAGCGGCTCTAGTACCTAAGGCTGAAATAGACGGTGAGATGGGAGATTCCCACATGGGTTTACAAGCCAGACTAATGTCACAGGCGCTTCGTAAATTAACAGCAATAATTGGGAAGTCCAGATGTATTGTAATATTTATTAATCAATTAAGGGAAAAAATCGGGGTAATGTTTGGTAATCCGGAAACTACATCTGGTGGTAGAGCACTTAAATTCTATTCTTCAATTCGCTTGGATATCCGAAGGATAGAATCATTAAAACAAAGCGGAGAAGTAGTTGGTAATAGAACCAGAGTAAGAGTAGTTAAAAATAAAGTAGCACCTCCTTTTAAAGAAGCTTTATTTGATATCATGTTTGGAGAAGGAATTTCAACAGAAGGGGATATCTTAGATCTAGCAGCTGAAGAAGATATTATTAATAAAAGTGGTGCTTGGTACTCCTACAACGAAACTAAGATAGGACAAGGTAGAGAGAATGCTAAGCAATTTTTAATAGAGAATCCTGAGATTTTTGAAGAAGTTGAGACTATTGTAAGAGAAAAATATAATCTTTCTACAAATAAGAAGAAAAAAACCAGTAAAGCTTCTGATAGCAAAGAGGAAGTAAAAGAAGAAGTAAAATAGGAAGTAAAAGAAGAAGTGAAAGTAGAAGTAAAGAAAAAGTAGAGAAAAATAATATAAGTTTATTATAATAAAGGCTGTTCAAGTCAAATTTCTTGGCTGTGAACAGCCTTTTTTAATAAAAATAATGGAGAGATAATATGATTGTTAGCAATCTTGTATATAAAGGAAAAACTAAAGTTAACGTTTACATAGATGAGGAACTGGCCTTCCAGCTTTATTCTAAGGATCTTAAGTATCATAATATAGTTCTTGGGGAAGAATTATCTTATGATACTTATAATTCCATATTAAAAGAGGTTCTTTTACCAAGGTCCAAGAAAAAGGCACTTAACATATTGCAATATATGGATCGCTCTGAATTTGAACTTCGTAAAAAGTTAAAAGATGCTTTTTTTCCAAAAGAAATAATAGATATAACTATTGATTTTGTATTAGGGCATGATTTTTTAAATGATGAAAGATATGCCTCTAACTATATTAAATATAGGAAGGAAAATAAAAGTTGGATGTTCCTGAAAAACAAACTACAAATCAAAGGTATTGATGACTATATATTGGATAAGTTGTATATGCAGGAATATCTTGAAAGTGAACAAGATCCTGAACTTATAGCTATAAAAAAGGAAGTTGCAAAAAAAGCTAAGAATATAGATAACCTTGATTATAAAGAAAAAAATAAGATAATATCATCATTATACAGAAAAGGTTTTGCCTTAGAAAAAATCAAACAATTCCTATAATAACTTTAAACCTCTCTTGAAATCACCTATATAATGGTTTACAATTAAAATGACAGAAAATTTTGTAATATATAAAACTAAATAGAGAAGTGGAGGGCTGAAAATGAGTAAAACAGCACAACTGTCAGCAATAGATAGAATAATATCTTTGCTTGACCCTAATAGTTTTGTTGAAGTCGGTGCTGACGTAGTAAGCAGAAGCACAGACTTTAATATGACTCAAAAGAAGATCCCCGCTGATGGTGTTATCACTGGTTACGGTACGATAGACGGCAATCCTGTATATGTCTTTAGTCAAGATTCTACCGCTCTAGGTGGTTCCATTGGTGAAATGCACGGAAAGAAAATAACTAGGCTATATGATTTGGCACTTAAGGTTGGAGCTCCTGTTATAGGATTAATTGACTCATCTGGTATGAGGCTACAGGAATCTACCGATGCTTTAAACGGCTTTGGACAAATATACCTTAAGCAAACATTGGCTTCAGGTGTAATCCCTCAAATCTCTGCCATTTTTGGTAACTGCGGAGGCGGATTAGCTGTTATGACTTCTTTAAGTGACTTTTCTTTTATGTCAGGAAAAGATGCAAAGTTATTTGTAAATTCTCCAAATGCATTATCTAAAAACTACAAAGAAAAGAACAATACATCAGGTGCTGATTTCGTTGCTTCAGCAGGTAATGTTGATTATGTAGGTGAAGATGACGCAGAAGTTCTAGAGAAAATTCGTGAATTAATTTCTATTTTACCAATCAATAATGAAGACGACGGTTCATATAATGAAACTACAGATGATTTAAATCGATTATTAATAAATGTAGAATCTGAATTAAATGATTCAAGTAGAGTACTGTCCAGTATCTCAGATAATAACTTCTTCTATCAACTCAAATCAGCTTATGCAAAAGAAATGGTTACTGGCTTTATTCGCTTAAATGGTATGACTATTGGAGCAGTTGCTAATAGAAGCGAAATATTAGACGATAACAAGAAGGCTATAAAGAGTTTTGATAGTTCTCTTACAACAGATGGATGTAAGAAAGCTGCTTCTTTTGTTCGTTTCTGTGATGCTTTTAGCATTCCAATTATC
Source organism: uncultured Herbinix sp. (assembly GCA_964590525.1). Lineage (GTDB taxonomy): Bacteria > Bacillota > Clostridia > Lachnospirales > Lachnospiraceae > Mobilitalea. The sequence goes on from CAZPWO010000083.1 coordinate 8,876, forward strand.
ACCCTTACTAATGTAAATGGTTTTACTGCTACTATTGAAGAAGAAAAGACAATAGCTAGTGCTAGTGCGCAGCTTACTTATGAATTTGCTAATGCAAGTGTTCCAAAGGTGAACTTTATTATTGGCGAAGCTTATGGTAGTGCGTATATTACCATGAATTCAAAACATATTGGAGCTGACCTTGTATTTGCTCTTCCTAGTGCAAAGATTGGCATGATGGAAGCTGGCCTAGCTGCTCAGATTATGTATGAAGGTGAAAGTGAAGAGATTCGTAAGGACAAAGCTAAAGAATATCAGTTGCTACAATCTAGTGCACAGGCAGCTGCAAGCAGAGGTTATGTTGACAGTATCATTGAAGCGGAATCCATGAGAAAACATGCTATATATTCATTTGAGATGCTTTTTACAAAACATGAATATCGTCCTGAGAAAAAACATGGATCCAAATAGATTGAGGTGAAAAGATGGAGGCTCTACAAAAAGGGATTAACACCCAGGCAGTCATGCTCTTAGAGAAATCATTTGCTGAGCGACTCCAAATTGGTGTTGTATATACTATACTTGGAATGGTTATTGTTTTTGCAGTATTAATCTTGATTTCCTTTATTATTTCTTTGTTTAAACATATACCTATAATACAAAAAAAAATCAGCAAGAATAATGATGCTGCTGATATTAGTCCTGTTGATAAGGTCATTGCACAAATAGAAGAAAATGAAAAAAAAGAATTAATGGATGATTTAGAACTAGTATCAGTAATAACAGCTTCTATTCAAGCATACCGAGAAAAGCAATCCCAAGGAAGGGACCCATATGTACCAGAAGACGGTTTTATAGTTCGTTCCATTAGAAAAACTAATTATGGTAAAAGATAAGTATAAATCAAATAAGACATAGATTGATGTCAAACAAGGAGGATTATATTAATGAAAAATTATACAGTAAGGGTTAATGGCAACACTTATGAAGTGTCCGTAGAAGAAAACACAGGAGTACCATCCCCTACATCAGTTGCAGCGGCTCAGCCTGCTCCACAAGCAGTAGCTCCTGCACCTGCTCCAGCTAAAACTCCAGCAGCTGCTAAAACTGCTGTCCCTGCTTCTAGCGGTGTACAAGGAGATATAAAGATTACTTCCCCTATGCCAGGTAAAATAATTTCTGTAAAAACAAGCCCGAATCAAGC
>CAZPWO010000084.1:0-10039 GCA_964590525.1 uncultured Herbinix sp.
AATTTGGTACATCTATGAAAAATGAATATCTTATAAAACCATGTATGATTCCATAAAAAACAGGCCCACTAATCAAGCCTGTTTTTTCACATACATATTAATTTATATCCTTCACACCCAAGCCTAATTAGGCATCCATCAACTCTTCCATCTCATCTAGTAACTCCTTAAACAATTCCAGAGCTTGATTTACCGGTTCTTTTGTATTCATATCTACTCCAGCCTCTTTCAATAACTCTATCGGATAATCAGAGCTACCACTACTTAAGAAACGGATGTAATCATCTACTGCTGGCCTTCCTTCTTTAAGTATCCTTCTAGATAGTGCTATTGCGGCAGCAAATCCAGTTGAATACTGATATACATAGAATGCCCTATAAAAATGTGGTATCCTAGCCCATTCCATATCTATATCAGAATCTACTACTATATCATCACCAAAATACTTTTCATTCAATTCATGGTAGACCTTACATAAAACATCAGCCGTTAAGCTTTCTCCTTCTTCCACCATCTTATGACTTATCATCTCAAACTCTGCAAACATTGTCTGGCGATATAAGGTTCCTTTGAATTTCTCTAGGAAATGATTTATTAAGTAGGCCTTTTCCTTCTTGTCATCTGTATTTTTAATCATATGTTCTATTAGTATAGCTTCATTACATGTTGAAGCAACCTCAGCAACAAATATCTTATATCCAGCATATACATATGGCTGGGTCTTATCAGAGTAATAGCTATGAATTGCATGACCCATCTCGTGAGCAAGGGTAAACACATTACTAAGGTTATCATTATAATTTAATAATACATATGGATGTGTACCATATGGTCCTGAGCAATAAGCACCACTTCGCTTATTTTCATTCTCATAAACATCTATCCATCGGTTGTTAAAGCCCTCTTGAAGAATCTTCTGATACTCTTCTCCTAAAGGCCTTAAACCTTCTGATACTATTTGCTTTGCCTCTTGGAATGGTATCTTCATATCCACATCCTGTACTAATGGAGTATATAAATCATACATATGAAGTTCATCCATCCCTAATAATCTCTTACGTATTGATACATAACGATGCATTAGATCCATATTATCATGAACAGCTTCAATCAGATTAGTATATACTGATGTGGGAATATTTCCAGCATCCAAGGTCATCTCTAAAGTGGAATCATACTTTCTAGCTTTAGCAAAGAATGATTCTTGCTTTATATTAGAGCTAAAGGATGTGGCCAAGGTATTACGGAAACTGTTATAAGCACCATATACCCCTTCAAAAGCATCTTTTCTCACCCTTCTATCCTTACTTTCTAAAAACTGAACAAAACGTCCGTGGGTTATCTGTACTAATTCCCCATCCTCCCCTTCAATCTTAGGGAACTTTAAATCAGCATTATCAAACATGGAATAAATCTGGCTTGGAGCCTCTGCTATCTCCCCTGCCTCTGCTAATATTTCTTCCATTTCTGCTGATAATATATGCGGCTTTAATCTTAGGATATCATTAAGGTAGAACTCATACTCCTTAAGTCCTTCAGTATCTATCTTATATAAATCCATCATATCATCAGGAATAGATAATATCTCAGGCGTGGCAAATGATAAGGCTGACTGTAATTGTACCAAGAGTACATTGGACTTATTTAATAAATCTTGATATTTAGGATTGGCAGTATCCTCATCGTATTTTTGACGAGCGTATACAAACACCCTCTCCATTAAAATATTAATCTGATCAGTTAACTTAAGAAAACCTAATAACAAATCTCCTGATTTTGATAATCTTCCTTGATATTCCAAAACATCTTCTATCATATCTTTAATCTTATCAAACTCTTCCTGCCAGAGTTCATCTGATGGGTATATGTCCTCCATTGCCCAGGTATCTTTTTGTTCAATTTCACTTCTTTTTGGTAAATTGTTTGATTTAGTCATATATACATCTCCTTGTCTTGTCTGTTTATATTGTATTTGAAAAAATATCAAAGCATAATTCCTGCTGAGCTTCAATAAATTATAATAACCTTCTATGTTCTGGAGTAAATAATGAATAAAATAAAAGCATATAAACACAAAGTTACAATACTCCTAATTATACTTCTATTTATAGTTATGCTTATATTTCCTCAAGCAACTTACAATGGGGCAAGTACAGGCTTATTATTATGGTTTACAAACGTCCTTCCAACCTTGTTGCCATTTATTATTATATCCAATCTTATGGTTCAGTTAAATATCACCAAACAAGTAATTAAGTTTCTCTATCCTATACTTGGGAAGTTGTTTTCCATTAGTCCACAGGGCTGCTACCCTGTTCTTATTGGCTTTATATCAGGCCTTCCTATGGGAGCAAAAGCAAGTGCCGACATGGTCTCTGAAAAAAAGATTAGCCAGAAAGAAGGGGATTTTTTATTAACTATGTGCAACAATTATAGCCCTGTCTTTATTATGTCTTATATAGTTGTTAACCAGTTAAAGCTTCCCCAAATTAGATATCCCTTATTCACCATTATATTTGTATCATCTGTATCCAGTGCAATGTTTTATCGGTGGATGCAAAATAAGAAAGAAAAAGATATGATTCACGCTCAAAATGTGATTTCAGATGTAAAGCAACCTAATCAATTTTCTTTCAACCTACTTGATAATGCAATTATGAATGGTTTTGAAGTCATTACCAAAGTCGGGGGTTATATTATGCTCTTTTCCATCCTTGCCAGACTCTTAAACCAAATCATTCCTGGCAGTGGTATCCTAAAAGCATCTATTATGGGTCTTCTAGAAATTACAACAGGTATAAGCCAAATATGCAAATTAAGCATTAATAATAAAATTAAGATAGTCCTGCTTGCAACACTAACTTCATTTGGAGGCTTATCAGCTATGGCCCAAACTAAAAGTGTACTAGGTGACACAAGACTATCTATGAAATCATACATAATTGTTAAATTTATAAGTGCAATAATTGCTTTATTACTGACATTTATCTACCTATTAATAATCCCAATTAGCTAGAAAATCTTATTATAGTTGATCTTTTATAAATGTATCTTCATCAAAGTCATAATCATCTTTTTCAGACTGGACATCTTGCCCATCCTGATCATCTTGGTATGATTCATCGTAATTATAATCTTCAATAGCTTGGTCAGGATAAAGTTGCTGGCTTATCTCTTTTTTATTTTCACTAATGATGTCTAAACTGTTTTTCAAGGTTCCAATAAAGTTGTCATATTTTGCAAGAGATTCATCATATGTATTGGCAAGAACTATTTCTACATCCATCAGTATATCATTGCAATAAACTAAGGAAGCAGCCCTAATATGTTCAGACTCTTCTTTAGCATCTGTCCTAAGACGTTCAGCCTCTTTAGAGGCCTTCATAACAATCTCATTGGCCTCATAATATGCCTGCTGCATAATCTCATGCTCATCAAGCATTTGCTGGGCCTCTTCTTTAGTCTGTCCTATAATTTCTTTGGATTTTCTTTCAGCATCAGATAAAATAGCATCCCTATTGGAAATTATCTTCTGATATCGTTTGATTTCATCTGGAGTCCTTAATCTTAATTCATCAAGCAAGTCATACAATTCGTCCTTTGGTACAACCACTCTAGTGCTTGATAGGGGCTGCATCCTGCAACTTTCTATAAACTCGTATATTTCCTCAATTAGTTGTTCAATTCTACTCATAGCCATATCAAACACTCCTTTTTGAATTATATTTTTCGTAAACTTCTTCTACAATAGCTTCAGGAACAAATGGGCTAATATCTCCACCAAAACTGGCAATCTCTTTGACAGCACTGGAGCTTAAATATGAATATTTTACGCTGGTTGTAAAAAATATTGTATCTATATTAGGATTTAACTTGTTATTCATCTGGGCAAGTTGCAATTCGTATTCAAAATCTGTAATTGCACGAAGTCCTCTAACTATTAAGGAACCTCCTTTGCGATTAGCATAATCAACTAACAATCCATCAAAAGATTCCACTTCAACATTAGCCAAATCTGGTCTACCTTTAATTACACTTTTAATTAACCTGACACGATCTTCAGCATTAAATAAAGGATTCTTACTATTATTTTGCAAAACTGCAATAATTAATCGATCAACAATACCAGAAGCACGGGTTATAATGTCCAAATGCCCCAATGTCACAGGATCAAAACTACCTGGATATATTCCAATTCTCATATTATTCCTCCCACCAAGCTGCTTTTATCTTATCTCTATAAAAACATGCTGATTTGTCTTATATATTTTCTTTCTAAATATTCCAAACTTACTTTCTTCTAAATAATCAAAATCTGTGTCTATTGAGGCTTCTATTACAATTATTGAATCACTATGGAGTATAGAGGAGTTTTCTAATTCTAATAATACTTGTCTTTCTATCATTGAACCATATGGCGGATCCATAAATACTATATCAAATACCTTGCCTCTTAATTCCAGTCTTCTAATTGCTTGAAGTACATCTTGAGAAAAAATCTCAGCCCGCTCTTCTAGCTTTGTAAAAAGAAGATTTTCCTTAATACAATTCAAGGCCTGCCTATTCTTCTCTACAAAAGCCCCGTAGCTAGCCCCTCTAGACAAGGCTTCTATTCCTATAGCTCCACTTCCTGCAAACAAATCCAAGAAATCAATATCCAACAAATAAGGATTCAATATGTTGAACAGGGTTTCTTTTTGTATATCTGTTGTAGGTCTAGTTTCAAGCCCTGTGGGTGTTTGCAACCGTAATCTTCCTGCTGTCCCTGCTATTACTCTCATAATTCATCTCCACTTTAAAAAACCTTCATATACCTAGTTTATATTAACTTGCGAAAGTTTTCAACAGTTAAAACACAAAGAGCCATGAAATATCAATTTAAATATTTCATGGCTCTAAAAATATGGTTAATTTAAATTTATTATCTATCTTCCATCTTTTTATAATCCTTTTGTTCAGCAACATTTTTATATGCTGGACGAATGATCTTACCTGAATTATTAAGTTCTTCTAGGCGATGAGCTATCCACCCTGATACTCTGGCAATTGCAAAGATCGGTGTATAAAGCTCCTTAGGCAAATCTAACATCCTATATACAAGACCACTATAGAAGTCTACGTTAGCACTAACCCCTTTATATATCTTTCTTTTCTCAGAAATAATCTCAGGTGCCAGACGTTCTACTTTTTCATAAAGGTTATATTCTTCTGTATAGTTTTTCTCCTCAGATAATTGCTTTACATATTGTTTGAAAACCCTAGCACGGGGATCGGACATAGAATAAACAGCATGGCCCATTCCATATATTAATCCTGATTTATCAAATGCTTTTTTATCTAATATATCCTCAAGGTACCTGGCCACTTCTTCCTCATCGTCCCAATCCTTAATTGATTTTTTCATATCATCAAACATCTGAGTAACTTTGATGTTGGCTCCACCATGCTTTGGTCCTTTAAGTGAACCTAATGAAGCTGCTATGGTTGAATAGGTATCTGTTCCTGTTGAAGTAACAACATGGGTTGTAAATGTGGAGTTGTTTCCACCACCATGGTCAGCATGAAGAACTAGGGCTATATCAAGGATTTTGGCTTCTAGTTCTGTGTACTTCTTATCAGGTCTAAGCATATATAATATATTCTCTGCCGTAGACAACCCTTTCTTCGGCGGATGTATTACTAAACTCTCTTTATAATGATAATACCTGTAGGCTTGGTAGCCATATACCGACAAAAGTGGAAACCATGCAATCATCTGTATTCCCTGACGTAAGACATTCTCAATCGAAGTGTCATCAGCTTTATTATCAGAGGAATATAGGGTAAGTATACTTCGTGCAAGGTTGTTCATCATATCCTTGCTAGTTGCTTTCATAATAACATCCCTAACGAAATTAGTTGGAAGACTACGATTACGGTCTAGCAAATCCTGAAAATTAACCAGTTCCTCCTTGGTTGGTAAATCGCCAAAGTTGAGTAAATAAGTTATTTCCTCAAAACCAAAACGTTTATCTTCCGAAAAACCTTTTATTAATTCTTCAATATCATAGCCCCTATAGTACAACTTACCTTCACAGGGAACGTATTCACCATCTATAATATCATAAGCCTTTACATCACAGATTTCTGTTAATCCTGCCAATACACCTTTACCACTAACATCTCTAAGTCCTCGCTTTACATCATATTTTGTATAAAGCTCAGGTTCAATTACATTGTTTTCCCTACACAGTTTTGCTAATTCTTTTATCTCTGGAGTGATTTCCGAATACTTACTCATTTTTTTACTCTCCTTTTTTCAATTTCTGTCATTGTTTATATAATTCTTTTTAAACTTGTACAACAATTGCTACTAGTAAAGAATAAAAATTCTTAACAAGCTAATTATTATAAACTAATAGCCAATTAATACTCTATTTTATTCTAGTTTCTTGTGAAAAAACAACTAGAAAACCAAAGTATTCCTAAGGATAGGATAGCCAATTTTTACTCAAATGTCAATAAATAATTATTAGATCTTATTATAATCTCTAATCCCCTACCTGAATTATATAAGTTTTTAAACCTTTCTCCTGCCACTCCTTACTTGGGTATACCACTTCTCCCAGGGATTGGAGTAGTTCATCATTAACTCCCTCATACTTTTCTTGCTCTAATTCACCCACATATATATAAGAGATATTATATTTATCAATCAAGCTTTCAACTTCTTGAGAATTCTCTGATGTATAAATAGTCAGTACATCTGCTGCCCTAGCATCTACAATAGACCTGTCTGATTTCCAAAGCCATTCATGGGTATGCCAGCCTAAAACTGTAGGAAGACCAGTAATAACAGATACCCTCTGATAATTAGTATAACTATCACCATTAGCCTCTAATACAGTTGGATTACCTTCTATATTCTCATTTAACCACATTGTAGCAAGGTAGTCCTCGGGCATTTCTTCTTCCATAAATGCAGCAGCATCTATTCCCTTATATCCATCCCTGTCAAATATATTGCCATACCATGATTTTGTTCCATTAACTGAATATCCCAAAGTTGTAATACATAATAAAAGTCCAATAGTAGCTACCACTGTTCTTAATCTGCTTTTCCCATAAATCAATAATCTAGGAATTATATAAGCAAGACTAATAGCAAACATAACAAAAGCTTGATATGTAAGCTTAAACATAGTGTTAGCCCTTTTATAATCACCAGAATAAATATCCTCTACATAAACAATCTCTGGTATAAGAACAAGTCCAAAAGCACATAAAGCAATAGTTATAATATATAAAGTGCTGGGTTCTAAGTTTTCCATAAAAGAAAGTATCCGTGATTTTTTTATAATCTTTTTCTTTCTAAAATCAGATATCATAAAGAATAAAAAAGTCATAAGCATTCCCACAGGAAGACCCCACAAAATCAAAAGTTGCCATATGGGAGTAGTGTTTTCTACTAAGACAACCCTTGTGGACATTGCATCAAAATTAATTGTAAATGGCAAGATAAAGACAAAGGCTATAGCAATTATAAACAAACCTTGTATTAAGGTAATTCCCACTGCCCTCCCCTTGAATTTATGGACGATAATATTAGAAAACAATATTATCGCTCCTGCTACTACAAGATAAATAGGAAAGTCCCATAAGTTGGTCCCCTGAAATATCCCCAATAAAAAGCCTATTAATATATGGGCAGGTTGAAATATCTCAGCCAAAAGACCTTTATTATTCACATTATTTATTTTTTTATCTTTCCTTGAATATAGCCATCCTAGTAATATTCCTAAGACTGTTAGTATAAATAAAAGGTTCAATACATGGGCATGTAAATCCCCTAAGATAAATGAATATGCAGGGAATTCATGTATTGTCTTATCACTTGTATCAGGATTATAACCAATAAATCTAGTGGCATCAGGAAACCAATAACGACTTACTTCTGCTTTATTCTTCACCTTTTCTATAGTTGGGACTATCCACCTATAGATTGGATAATGCATACTTCCCGCAAAAGTAACTAGTAGTCCCCCAAATATCGCGCTTGCCTCTGTTATAAGATTGTTCTTCTTTTTTATCCCCTTATTCCTTATAAAAGTTTGCATCAAGTTATAGACTATTGAATAAGAAAGCATAAAAGTAAAGGCTGCAATCATCATAAGCATCAGATTATATCCACGGCTAACAGGAACAAAAGACAGTTTAGTTAAAAATGTAGCAAAAAACTGCCCTATATAATAATAATTAAGGTAGCTTCCAGAAAACCAAAAATCCTCTGGAGGCATATAATCACTACGAAACATACTGGTCATAAAACCATAATCCATAAATTTCTCGGTTCCATGGGCCTCTGGCTTAAAGCCTCTTATATATACAAAGACTAAAAAGAGAATAAAAAACAAAATCTCTTCCTTGAAGATCACATCCATTACATCCTTGGATAAGCCAAGAGCCTTGCTTACATTATTCCCACTCTTATCCTTCCTAGTTTGAAAGAAAAGAATAGATAGATTTAATATAATCCCTAAAATCAGGGATAACATACATGCAAGTGGGGAGAACTTTAATATTCTCAAGGAAGATAGAAGCCACATAATATAACCTGTAATAGCAATTCCTATGGTTTTGGAAAAGAGGTATCCCTTATCATTAAACTTATGAAAAACTAAGTTTGTTATTGGCAAAAAGACAAGACCCAAGATAAGGATGGTCAGCCACCACTGGAAAAAGTAAAGGAAATCTCCTCCTAATAAAAATCTAGCAAATATAATTGCTAAAATGAAAACCACTGCTTTAACATTTTTTTTAGACATAAAATCACCTTTTTACAGACCCTTTCTTCTCTATTTACTTATAATCTTGTTAATCTCTCTGAAATCTTTAAATGCTTGTCTCCCTATTCCAAAGATTCTCTTTAAGTTAATTGAATTTACTCCACCCTGTCTTGGTCTGAATGTTACCGGCAGATATTTTACATCTTTAGCTTTCTTAGCATATATAACAGAAATTAATACATTTGACAGATTGTAATCCTTTGGTATTAAATTGATATATTCCTTTAGTGTAGAGCTTTTCATTAGGCGATAAGGGGTATTGGCATCAGTAATACTTACTCCAAAGCAAATCCTTAATACGATTTTTAAGGTTTTTGTTACAAAGACTCTGGATATCCCATCTTGCCTTCCTTTTCTATGGCCAATCACCATGTCGTAATCCTTACGCTGGTCCCAAAACTGCCAGAATTCTTCTGGTAAAGTTTGTCCATCAGAATCTGTTTGAAATACATAGTCACAACCTGCTTCAATAGCATAATTATATCCATATAAGATGGTTGCACCGTGACCTGCGTTAGGCTTGGTTATTGCTTCTAATGCTTCCTTGTTAGCCCCGTATTCCTTCACCATCTTATATGTTGAGTCCTTACTTCCATCATCAATAATAATCAATTTACTTCCATTAGCTATCTTATCAACAACTGGATACCAATCATCTATCACATTTTTAATATTTTCCTCTTCATTGTAAGCAGGTATAACAATATATAGTTTATCCATTTGAATTCCCCCTTTTTTGGAACTTATCCACAACTGCCCTTGTAATTATTCGATTTATCCACAATTGTGGTGAAAATCCCACTCTTTATCCACAATGTAGGTATGTTGTCAGACTATTTGTCCTTTTTAAGTCTTTCTTCAAATAGATCTAAAGCCCTTCTAACAACTGCGTCCATGTTATAATAGCGGTATTCTGCTAAGCGACCAAGGAAAATCACATTGTTTTCTTTGGCCATCTCTTCCTCATATAAAGCATAATGCGCCTTATACTCCTTAGTTGGGAATGGATAATATGGCTCCCCTTCCCCACAAGGATATTCCTTGCATATGGTAGTCTTATTATGTTCTTGCCATGTAAGCTTTTTAAACTCAGTAATCCTTGTATAGTCATAATCATTAGGATAGTTAACTACAGGAGCTTCTTGAAAGTCCTCTTTATCATAAGTTTCAAATACAAAATCTATACTTCTATAAGCTAACTCACCATGTTTGTA
>CAZPWO010000085.1:0-9671 GCA_964590525.1 uncultured Herbinix sp.
AACTGTGCCTGGCACTGTTCACAAAACGCCAACTGTGCCTGGCACTGTTCACAAATGGTGGCATCATTCACAAAACAAGAAAAGGTATGGATATTGGGGTTGGCAATATCCATACCTTTTCTAAGTAATAAAAAGGAGTAACTTATAATATCTATTGTATGTAGATATAATGGAAAAGCAGGGCTTTATTTGAAAACTATTTTAGCAAAATTATAGAAGCCTAAATGCCATATATTAAAATCATGACCTCCTCTTAATGTTTGCCATATAAAGTTATCATCTGATATTTTATCTGTTAAACTAGTAATATTATTAACTGCAGCAGATGCAGGGCCTATTGCTATGCCATCATCTGTTCCACAAATATTATAGAAAAAGTTTATATCATAATCAGGAAATGCTTTTAATTTCTCAGCTGTTGTTGATGATGTATTAGTAGTAGGACATGCAGAAAATGCACCAAAATAACTTAAGATGTCAAGATTCTCACCCATACCTATGTTAATAGTCTGCATTCCACCCATGGAGAGTCCTGCCATGGCACGATGATCTCTAGTCTTTGTTAAATCACTGTTGTCATCTTCATCCTTATAGGTGGAGTAATTGCTTTCAATGTAAGGAATTAAGTCATTTCTTAACTCCTGACCAAATACATAAAAGGAATTATGATCCGAAGAAGTATTGGCAAAATTAACACTGGAACGGCCATTGGGGGCAACTATAATAAAGGGTTCAATTTCACCATTATATATAAGGTTATCCATAATTGTCTTTACTTTAGAGGTATCGTTGTACATTCCCCATTCATATTCATTACCACCTATACCATGCATTAGGTAGAGTACATTATATTGCTTGCTTTCATCATAACCATAAGGGAGATATACATGAGCAGGCTTTGTGATTTCAGAACCGTCACCAAAATAATCCTTAGTCGTATATGTAATCTTTTCTATTGTACCGCTTTCGCTGCTTCTTAAGATCAAATACTCATGTGGTATAGCATCAACAACAGTAACTCCTACATCATCTGATTCATCATCTGAAGATATAAGTTCATCAGAAACATCCTCTTGGGTGGTTTCTACTTCAGTAGAATTGTCTTCAGAAGCACTTTCATCAGGAGTATCTTCATTAATTTCTACTTCAGTGGAATTATCTTTTGATGAATCATCCTCAACAGATGCCTTGTTATCAGCAGGTATGGAATTGACATTTTCTTTTCCTGAGCAGGAGGTTAGTAGTAAAACTAATGATAATTGCAGTAATAAAAATATTGGTTTCATTGTATTAGAGCACCTTCCTTTTTTATTTGATTTCTAGATTTGAAGTAACACGGTTAAGCAAATTAATTAATGTAAGCTTCTCATCATCATTAAAATCTTTAAAGCTGATTTTTTCTATGTTATTGATAATTTCATTTACCTTATTAGCTAGGGTACGTCCTTTATCTGTTAAGTAAATGGAATTGGCACGTTTGCCTCCTGATACATGAACAGCTTTTTTATAAATAAGTTCCTTTTTTTCCATATTACTTAGGAGAGAAGTCATAGTGGCAGGTTCCACATGACATCGCTTTGCTAAGTCCTTCTGAAGAAAGCCTTCATCCTGATTTAGAACTGTCAAAACTTTTGGTTGCCCTGTAGTTAAATTTAATTCTTGAAAACTTTGAAAGCTACGTTTTTTATGAGCCTTGTAACTGCTAATTAATACAAGATGAAGATGCTCATTTTCATTAGGCAAATAAAATCATCTCCTTTACAAATATATTATTAATTATACATCTAATTAGAGTTCTAATTAATAATATAGTGGAATATAAATAACTTGTCAACTATAAAAACAATTTACATATGCAAGATGTTTTATCAAAAGTTCATTACCAAAGAAGTCTTTAAAGCTATCGGGTAATAGACAGGAAAGGGTGCAGCCTGATAGACAATTCTTCGTTTGTCACTTAATCCCTTATATTTAGGTTTTACTAACTCACGGTATAAACCTTCGCGTACGGTGATAGTATCCCCAGCTACGTAAATTATTGTATTTATCTACGTAAAAAAATAACCCCAAAAACTTGACATTTTTCAATAAACAGATAGAATAAATAATATATGCTTATTTACTAATCAATAATTTAGTTCGACTATATATTTATAATTTGACAATATTAAATTAAGACTGTCTATTTCGTAAGTAAATAAGAAGAATTTAGACCAATTAAGGAGGAACATATTATGGCAACAGCAGAATTGAAAATTCAGGTAAGAAAGGATATTAGCAAAGCTGAGAATAAGAAATTAAAGAATGATGGCTATCTTATCGGTGTTATAAATCAGAAAGGCATGGATTCAGTACCTATTGCTGTAAAGATGGACGAGTTTAGAAGAGCTTTAAAACAAAATGGTAGAAATGCTATATTTAAGCTTCAAGATAGTGATAAAAACAGCTATGATGTAATGGTTAAGACAATTGATATACTTCCTATTAAGTATGAGTATAGTCATGTTGATTTCCAGAAGGTAGCACTTGATGAAGAGATTAAGGTGGATGTAGCTCTTAGATTTGTTGGAGTAGAATTCTTACAGGCAAAACGTCTAATTATTAATACTCAGATGGATACTATCTTAGTTTTAGGTTTACCACAGGCTATTCCTGATAGTATTGAGATTGATGTTGAAGGTAAAGAAGATGGTGATAGTATATTTGTCAGCGATCTTGTACTTGGTGAAGGTATTAAAACAGATATGGATCCTACACAGCTTGTTGCAACTATTAGTGAAGTAAAGATAGTTGACGAGGAGACTGAGGATGAGGAGACATTGGAAGTAGAAAGTGTAGTTGAAAAAAGTTCTGATGAAGAATAATATAATATCTTATTCAACAAAGAAAATTTCTAAATAATTATTGGGCTGTTTCATATTATAGGTATGCACCTATAAATTGTAAAACAGCCCTTTTTTTCCACAATCTTATTAGGAGGATGATGATGGAGGTATTTCTGTTTGACTTAGACGGTACTTTATTACCTATGGATAATGATATGTTTATAGATATATATATAAAAGGATTGGTAACAAAACTTTCTCCTTACGGTATTGAAGCAAATACTTTTCTTAATACTCTTAAAGAAAGCATTATGGCAATGATAGCAAATGATGGGACAATAAGTAATGAAGATAGGTTTTGGGAAACAATTATAGCTTTACATGGTGAAAAAGCCAGAGACTTAGAACCTGTATTTGTAGATTACTATCAAAATGAATTTCAAGAAGTTAGGGTTTCAACTTCAACCAATCCCTTAGCATATGATTGTATTTCACTTCTAAAAGACAAGGGTTATAGAATTATTCTTGCAACCAACCCTCTTTTTCCCAGCATAGCTACATATAGCCGTATAAAATGGGCAGGGCTTAAGCCTGAGGATTTTGAGCTTATTACGACCTATGATAATTCATCCTATTGTAAACCTAATCTAAAATATTATGAAGAAATAATTAGAAAACAAGATTTGAGAAAAGAAAAATGTATTATGGTAGGCAATAATGTTAATGAGGATATGATTGTAGAAACTATTGGTATAGACACATTTCTTTTGACGGACTGTCTTATAAATTCTGATAATAAAGACATAAGTCAATATAAAAATGGAACTATGAATGATTTATATAAATTCATTAAGAATCTTCCAATCATATCCTAATACTTATATATAATAGTGAAAAACAGGTAGCAGAGCAGTCCAAACCAAATGTGATATATTAACTAATGTATACATTGCAAGTGATATCAATATTCCGATATTTGTAGCTTCTAACTGCTCATTATCGGCAAGGCTTAATCTTTTATAAAGGAAACGGAGTAATATGGCAGGGAAAATTATCTTTATAATAAAACCAAGTAGGGGGTTTTGCACCGCTTGAACCATTAATACATTCATTTCCCTAAAATATCCAGTCCTTAGTAAAGCTATAGTAAATAAAATATCTGTTACATTAAGTATATATAAAAGAATAAGCTTCTTTCGTATGGAGTATATTTCATTGTTTTTTATAAATGCTATCAATTTACCACCTCCTTGACAGGAGTATTGACAACATAATTCGTTCTCATTCACAAATAAAATAAAGTGTATATGCGACAGCCTTTATTTTAATTAGATAGTTCAGATTGAAGCTTTTTATCTTTTTCTATGACCTCAGAGGTCATCTTGTTTCTCATATCCTGTAGTTTTATAGCTAATTCCTCATCGTAGACTGCTAGAATCTGAACAGCTAGTAGAGCGGCATTTTCAGTACCATCTATGGCAACAGTGGCAACAGGAATGCCCTTAGGCATTTGAACAGTGGACAAGAGAGCATCGAGCCCATCTAAAGTAGAAGATTTCATTGGAATACCGATAACAGGTAAAGTGGTGTGAGCAGCAATAATTCCAGCAAGATGAGCCGCTTTTCCTGCAGCACATATAATAACACCAAAGCCATTTGTTTTAGCATTTGATGCAAACTCACAGGCCTCTTTAGGTGTCCTATGGGCACTCATTATATGAACTTCAGTGGTAATACCAAATTGTTTCAAAGTATTAATTGTACCTTTTACAATGGGTAAATCAGAGTCACTACCCATTAATACAGCAACTTTTTTATACATATAGCTCCTCCTAATATATATTATATAAAAATGAGTAAATCGTAAAATCATATGAACACTTGCCACTTGTTAACCATGATTTTATACTTTTTAATTTGCAATAAATATATCTTATTCTTACAAATGTGTCAATTACCAAATATGTAAATTAATAACTATGTCTAATAAAGAATTGTTGATTAAATAATAATATTGTACTATAATCTAGATTAGTTATAAAATTAGTATAAATATAATTAAAATAATATAAACTAGAGTAGGTTATAGTGTCATGAAGAATAGTAAAACAATTATATGTCAAGAAGATAATAACCACATAAATAAGAGAAGAATATACATAGTATTATCTCAAACCAATACATATCCCGCAAGGGCAATTCACTTTTACACCAAAGAACCCTACGCCCATGCATCTATTTCTTTTGATGATGATTTAGAGGAAATGTATAGCTTTGCAAGAAGAGGTACATACAATCCCTTTAATGCGGGTTTTATTAGAGAAGATATTGATACAGGTGTCTTTAGACGATTTTCTTCAACTACCTGCTGTGTGTTTGAACTTGAAATTACTAATAAACAATACTATAAGTTGAGAGAAGTGATTAATGTATTTATTCAAAATATGGATTATTACTCATATAATTATTTGGGGCTCTTAGGGGCAGCATTTAATATTCCTATTAAATCTAAGCAAAAATATTTTTGTTCTCAATTTGTTGCTTATGTGCTCCAACAAAGTAGAGTTAGTATTTTTGATAAGGATTATTCTTTAATAAAACCAAGGGATATTAGGGTTAATTCATATCTTAAACCTATATATCAAGGTAAATTAGAAGAGTACCGAATTTACAAGAAAAAGTTCAAGATGGCTTGATTAATTGATCTTTATTTGTTTTATCGGTATTATTCATATTAATAACCTTACTTTTTATAAGACCTGCAATACATTTGATCTGTGTTTTCATGTATTGCAGGTCTTTATAAGTCTTTATAAGTCTTTAGAATTCTATTTCATTTTTCTGCTCTGCCATACGCATGAATATCTTAATAATTTCATTAATAAATAAAGGTATTAGAGCAAAGACAAATACTAATCCCCAGTCACTTAAGCTTAAAAATTGTACATCAAATGCCTTAGCAAAAGTAGGGACGGAGATAACAACTAATTGCAAGAAAAGTCCGAATATTATTGAGCCAATTAGGTACTTGTTTTTAAATAATCCCACCTGGAATATGGATTTTGTAGCACTTCGCATTGAAAGTGAGTAAAAGAGCTGTGAAGCTGCAAGTACAACAAAAGCCATGGTTCTTGCATAGGATAGTGCGTAATTAAATTCTTCGGATCCCATACTTGTGCTTATATTAGAAAAGCTATAACCATGTTCCCATAATCCAAAATAAAATGCAGCTAGTGTCAGTATTCCTATCAGTACACCACCTAGTATTGACCTAATACCTGCACCTCTGGCAAAGAAGCTTTCCTTTGGATTTCTAGGTTTATGCTTCATAACATCATGATCACCGGGATCCATACCAAGTGAAATTGCAGGAAGAGAATCTGTAATTAGGTTAATCCATAGAATCTGAGCTGCCAGTAATGGAACAGGCCAATTCATAAGTATTGAGAAGAATATGGCAATTACTTCACCGAGATTACAGGAAAGTAGGAATATAACAGCTTTTTTAATATTATTATAGATATTTCTTCCTTCTTCTATGGCATGAACAATTGTAGAAAAATTATCATCAGTAAGAATCATATCACTGGCACCTTTAGCTACGTCAGTACCGGTAATTCCCATGGCTACTCCAATGTCAGCATATTTTAGGGAAGGTGCATCGTTAACTCCATCACCGGTCATAGATACGATATTTCCCTTAGATTTAAATGCTTGAACAATTTTTACTTTATGTTCAGGTGAAACTCTAGCAAACACTTTATAATTGTTTATACGATTTGTAAATTCTTCTTCTGACATTTCGTCAATTTCTGCACCGGTAATACTTTGCTCTATGCTATCAGCAATATTCAACTCTTTAGCTATGGCAACAGCTGTGTTTTTGTGATCTCCAGTTATCATTATAGGAGTGATGCCAGCTACCTTAGCTTCATGAATAGAATCCTTTACCTCAAGTCTGGGAGGATCAATCATTCCAACTAAACCTATAACAGTTAAACCCTTTTCCATGTCTTCGGGTTCTAGAATTTCCGAAGTGTTTTTATAAGCCGCTCCAAGAACACGAAGGGCAGAATCAGACATTTCTTCAGTTACTTTCACATATTCATTCTTCATTTCTTTTGTTAATGGAACAACTTCTCCATCAACTAGAGCAGAAGTACATATTTTTAATAGATTATCTATGGCACCTTTAGTATTAATTCGGTAGCCATCCCCATCAGTATTAAGTGTTGACATAAGCTTTCTTTCAGAATCAAAGGGATATTCTGAAACTCTTTTGTGGTCATTGTTTAATGAGTCTTTTGTGAGATTATACTTATTTCCTAGAACAATTAAGGCTACTTCAGTGGGATCTCCTGTACCCTGATCATTTTCATAGGTAGCATCAGAACAAAGAACCATTGTTTTAATAAGCTCATTTTCATCATGGGATCCGGATATATCATTGGCTGTTTGGCTGACATCTGAAAGATTACCATAGGTATAATTCTTTACAACAGTCATTTTGTTCTGAGTAAGAGTACCTGTCTTATCAGAGCAGATTATATTAACTGAACCTAATGTTTCAACAGCTGGAAGCTTTTTAACTATTGCATTCTTTTTCGACATCTTGGTAACACCAAGAGCTAAGACAATTGCTACTATAGCAGCCAAACCTTCGGGAATTGCAGCAACAGCCAAACTTATTGCTGTAAGTAACATCTCCATAATATCTCTCTTTTGAATTAGGGCAATAACAAAAATCAGTAGACATATGCCTATGGCAAGATATGCAAGTGTTTTTCCTAATTCATCAAGTTTTCTCTGCAGAGGTGTCATTTCTAGATTAGCATCATCATCAAGGATTTTTGCTATTTTACCTATTTCGGTATCCATAGCAGTTGATACAACAACACCTTCACCCCTACCGTAAGTTACAAGAGTGGACATATATGCCATATTAACTTTATCTCCTAAGGGAGTCTTAGGGTCAGATAGGTTTGCCAAAGCATTCTTATTTGACGGAACGGATTCACCTGTTAGGGCTGATTCTTCAACTTGAAGGTTTGCACTTTCTATAAGCCTTATATCTGCTGGTATAAAGCGTCCAGCATCTAATATAACAATATCTCCAGGTACGACTTTTTCAGAATCAATTTCAACAACTTCACCATCACGGCGAACCAAAGATCTTGGTGTAGTCATTTTTTGCAAAGCTTCTACAGCCTTTTCTGCCTTAAATTCCTGTGCAACGCCTATAACTGCATTTAATATTACAACCATAAGGATAATAATGGCATCTGAATATTCACCTATAAAGATGGTAATAGCAGTAGCAGCTAGAAGGACATATATAAGCATATCCTTTAGTTGTGCAAAAAACAGTGCAATTATACTTTTTTTGGGTTTACCCTTTAATTTGTTACTTCCATATTGCTCTAGCCTTTTACTTGCTTCGTTTTTTGTAAGACCGATACTTGGATTAACATTTAATTCTTTAAGAACATCATCTTGTGATTTTAAAAACCACATATCTTCACACCTCTCGTTTAATAAGTTTATGGCTATTTGTCATTATCTTGCCATAAAGCAAAATGCTTTATACTCTACATATAAAATCAGTTTATATATGTAAGGTAACTTTTGCTATTGATTTATTATATCAAAACATTTCACTTAGAACATTAAAATTTGATAAAATTTATAATTATAATACTTGCAAAATAAATTAATAAGATAGACAATAGAAATATAACAAAAAACAGGAAGTTGATCTATGGGAAAAGTTTTAAGGAAGGACACTATAAATATGATGGATTTATTAGTTTCATTTTTTAATGAAAAGGGTGTAAATGAAGATGTTTCTGAAGTTCTGGCAAATGTATCAATTACCATTAGCCTTATAATAATCTGCTTAATTATTCATATTATACTAAAACACATTGTAATGCGGATTTTAACCAAGATAATTAAAGGAAATAAACAAGAATGGGATGATATTCTTTTGAAAAGAAAGGTTATTCAAAGAATGATGTTAATTGTCCCTGGCATACTTATATATAGTGCATCACCTATATATGAAAATATCCAAGTTATAGAAATCATGCAACGACTGTCATCAACCTATGTCCTGATAGTGCTACTTTTTGTTGTAGGATCCTTACTTGATGCTATTGATGACATATATCGCACAAAACCCATATCAAAGGTAAGGCCGATAAAAGGATTTCTACAAGTTATAAAGATTGCTGCATATGTAATAATTGGAATTGTTATGATTGCTACTTTGCTAGATAAAAGCCCCATGGTACTACTGGGCAGTATTGGTGCAGCTGCGGCTGTGTTCTCATTTGTATTTAAAGACTCAATCCTGGGATTTATAGCAGGAATACAACTGACTTCCAATGATATGCTTAGAATCGGTGATTGGATCGAAATGAGCAAATATGGAGCAGACGGTGATGTTATTGAAATTACACTAAATACAGTTATGGTACAGAATTTTGATAAGACTATAGTAACAATACCAGCATATTCATTGATTTCTGATTCTTTTAAGAACTGGCGAGGAATGAAGGAATTTGGAGGAAGAAGGATCAAAAGAGCCATTTACATCGACGTTAATAGTGTAAAGTTTTGCACTGATGAAATGATAGAAAAGTTTAAAAAAGTACAATATCTAAAAGAATATATTACTGAAAAAGAAAAAGAACTTAGGGAATATAACCTGAACAATAATATTGATACAAGTCAAAAAATTAATGGACGAAGGATGACTAATATAGGTACATTTCGTGCTTATATGTTAAATTACTTAAAAAACAATCCCGGAGTTAATAATGAAAAAATCCTTATGGTTAGGCA
>CAZPWO010000085.1:9681-9931 GCA_964590525.1 uncultured Herbinix sp.
GAGAAAATGGAATACCCATTGAAATATATGCTTTTACAAAAGATACGGCTTGGGTTAATTACGAAGGCGTTCAATCTGATATATTCGATCATATACTAGCCGTTGCAGGTGAGTTTGAACTTCGTATATTCCAAGTACCATCAGGATTTGATGTCAAAAACATTAATATAGATAAAAAATGATAGAAGCAGAGACATACTTCATATATCCCTGCTTACTATCACATTGTCTCAATTATTTAGTTTTTTGC
>CAZPWO010000086.1:0-9329 GCA_964590525.1 uncultured Herbinix sp.
TTCTTCCAAATCAAACTTATCCTTTAACTCTAGTACAAGTTTTGCAGCTGTCTTTTTACCAACACCTGGTGCCTTTGTTAAGGTTTTAATATCCTCTGCAAGAACAGCAAAGCGAATTTCATCTGGGCTAATTGCAGACAACATTCCCAAAGCACTCTTTGGCCCAATTCCACTTACAGTGATTAGCTGCTTAAACATCACCAGTTCATCCTTGTCCAAAAAACCAAAGAGACTAATAGCATCCTCTCTTACATTCAAATATGTATATAACTTAACTGAACTACCCTTTGGTGGCAGTTCCATTATTGAGGAGTTTGTTATGGAGATGTTGTAACCCATTCCCCCTTGTTCAATTATCACATAATTTTCTTCCACTTCTACTAATTCGCCCTTTATATATCCTATCATTTAATTCACAACTCCTGTTCGATTTTATCATCTTATCCACAAATGATTTACAAGTTATTATTCATCAAGCTTTTCAAATCTCCCCTTAGAGATATTAAGTCTGCCCTCTTTAATGTAATACAGAACCTCAAAGGCTGTTATTCCAAGGGCTTCTGATATCTGCAAGGCGTTACTATTAGGATATTCCTTTAGATATGCTTCTATATCATCAAAAACATCACTATCCACGTCCTTACAATCCACACAACTATAAGCCTTAAGCCTTGATTTGAAAACCCTCCTACAATGTTTACATACATTGGTATACATAGCAATAGATACCCCCTTACATTAATGGTGCAAACAGATTTAGCACCATCTGATATGCTTTCATTAATAACGGCCTTTGCTTCCATTCCTCATATGAGATTTCTTTACATTCTTTCATTGTTTCAGAAAGGTCATCATGTATAGTGCTTATAACCTCTTCATTACACATCCATACAGCACATTCATAATGAAGATGGAAACTTCGATAATCCATATTTACCGTTCCTATAATACCATTATCCTCTGCCACTATGGTTTTAGCATGGATAAAACCAGGTAAATATTCAAATATTCTTACACCACCCTTTAGTAAAGATCCATAGTTATAATTAGTTAATAGTTTTACATTCTTTTTATCTGGAATATAGGGAGTTATAATTCTGACATCAACACCGCTAGATGCCGCACTAATTAAAGCTTCCTTCATGTCATCCTCTATTATAAGATAGGGGGTGGTTATATATAACTTTTTCTTAGCATAGTAAATGATCTGTTTATACATGTTCTCCATAGGATTTCTCGGATTATTAGCTGGACCATCAGCTACAACTTGACAAAATACATCATTTTCCTCAAATTTCTTGGTTGGCCTAAATAAATCATAGTCCATCTTCTCATTAGCTGAACAAACTTCCCACATCTGAAGAAAGGTTACAGTAAGTCCCCATACCCCATCTCCTTCAACTCTTACAGCGTTGTCTTTCCACACTCCAAAACGCTCTACAATATTCACGTATTCGTCTGCAAGATTCATGCCTCCAGTAAAACCAACATTACCATCCACAACTATAATCTTCTGGTGGGAACGATAATTCATATATAGCTTGTCAGTATATTTATGGATTGGATTAAAAACTCTTACTTCAAAGCCTTCACTTTCCAAAGACCTTTTAAAGTTTCTAGGAGTTCTTAACATGGCTCCAAAATCATCATACATAAAAAGCACCTGTACATTTTCATTTATTTTCTTTAATAAGAGTTCATGTAATCGATCCCACAGGGCTCCTTCACCAACTATGAAGAAGTTTATTAAGATAAAATCCTCCGCCTTTTCCATCTCCTGGCATATGGCTTCGAATACATCCTCTCCCATTGGGTAATAGTCTATTTTATTGTTTTTATATAGAGGAAAGTTATTGCTTTCAAGATATTTAGCCATCCTGCTTTTGGTGGGATACATCTTGGTGAATAACTCCATGGTGTCTGGATCGTATTCCAAATGCCTAGCTCCGTCTTCCAACTTCTTTAATATCCATTTCTCTAGCTTTTTTCCTCTGCGATTTCCCCAAAGTAGAAACATTATATGGCCTGTTACGGGGAATGCTGCTATAATACATATCCAACTAATCTTAAATGAGTTATTACGGTCATCATTAACCAGTATTATTATAATTAAAATGCCTAGAACCTGAATGAATGAATAAATATATACAGAATATTCTCTTAAAAAATTAGCCAGATTAATAATTAATACAAACTGAATTAATACCAATAGGGCAACCAGGGCTGCTCTTAAAAACCCACTTGTATAATTCTTAACTCTACCTGTTATATCCTCTTTGATATTCTTGCTCATCTAGGCTACTTCCCTTCTTTTTGATTCTAAGTTATAATCATTCTAGCACATTGTTGAACTTCTGAAAACTTTTTCTTAAACATGGAAGGAGATTCTTATGGTCACTATAGAAAAGACTTTAAATATTAAAAATAATTATCAGCTGGATCCTGACTACAAAGAGGAAAGAGTTTTATATTTTGATATTGAAACCACAGGTTTCTCAGCTAATACAAACTACCTATATATGATTGGTTGTATATATTATAAGAATTCCTCTTATAATTTGATTCAATGGTTTGCAGAAGACCTTAGTGAGGAAGCCCTTTTAATATCTTCTTTTTTCGAATTTCTCAAGGAATATGATATTTTAGTACATTATAATGGATTAAGATTTGACATTCCCTATATTGAAAAAAAATGTGCTCTATTGGAGTTAAACTACTCCTTTGACAATATCACTAGCATTGATATATATAAATTGATTTTCCCTAATAAAAAAATATTAAGACTTGAAAATTACAAGCAGAAATCAATAGAAAAATTCCTAGGGATAAATCGCAAGGATAAAGAAGATGGAGCTAGCCTTATACCTATTTACCAAAGCTACTTAGGTAAGAGGCAAATCGAAAAACTAAAAGGGCCAAGAAAGACTGCTGATTCTCCATTAGGGTCAGATGAATTACTGGATATGCTATTACTTCATAATGAAGATGACTTAAAGGGACTTGTTATGATAAGCCCTATTCTTGCATATGTGGATATATTAGAAAAGGCAATCTCAATTATTGATTCTACAATAGAATATAATAAGTTAATAATTAGATTCCAACTTTCAAGCCATCTTCCTGTAGCAATAAGCCTTGAAAATGACCTTCATCACTTCTCAGCCTTTGAGAAAACAGCCTCACTGTCTAGTAAAATATTTGAAGGGGAGATGAAGTACTTCTACGATAATTATAAGGATTATTATTATCTACCTATGGAAGATAAGGCAATTCATAAGAGCCTAGCCCTTTATGTTGATAGAGAATATAGGCAAAAGGCAAAGGCCTCTAATTCTTATACAAAAAAAGAAGGGGTTTTTATACCCTTATATCAGGATATATTAACCCCAACCTTTAAACGTAATTATGAAGATAAAAAAATTAGATTTGTAGAGATAGATGAGGACTTTATAAATCACAAAGACAAATTAGAGACTTATACAAATCATATATTGGAATATATGATTTGTTCTTAATCTTGCTTCACATCTTCAAATCCAAATAAAAGAGTTAGTAAAAACCCAATAACAAAGCTTAGGAAGCAGGCAAGCAAGAAGTGCCAGAAACCCTCACCAAAATATACTACTAAAGAAACTATGGATGGAGTTGCATAGGCCACTGCTCTGGCGCTAGAAGTACCGATTATACCACCACCAACTGCCCCAGCAATACATGCTGCTATCATAGGCCTTTTTAAGGGCACAGTTACTGCATATAATACAGGCTCTGTAACCCCAAATATAGCTGTAATAAAACCTGATAAGGCTACGGACTTCATCTTTTTATCTTTTGTACGAATACTTACTGCCAGTGATGCCCCTGCTTGACCAAAAAGCCCCGGCCCCAACATGGGCAATATCGTATCCATACCAAATTGATTTATATTTTCTATCATAACAGGAACAAAGCCCCACTGAAGGCCTAAGACCACCATTGGCTGCCATATTGCACCAAATATAACCCCGGAAACTAAGGGACTTAATCCATACAAATACCCATACACACTAGTAAGTAGTTGCCCAATAAAGGTTCCTACAGGTCCAAAAAGGAGAAAGGTTATTGGGCTTACTATCAATAATGTTAACATGGGTTTTAGGAATCCTTTTATTGCATTAGGTAAATATTTTTCTAAAGGTTTTTCTATATAGGATTGAAATAATACAGCCAAAATAATTGGAATAACGCTGGAGGGATAAATAACAGGCTTTATTGGCAGGCCAAGAAAATCCAATCCCATGCCTTGTGAAAAAACTTCTGTTATATCTGGATATAGGAGGGCTGCTGCAATAAGCACTGATGTAAAAGGATCAGCCCCTACTTTTTTGGCAGCAGAATAAGCCAAAAACACAGGAAAATAGTAGAAGAAACCATCAGACACTGCATATAGGATATTATAAATCCCATTTGTTTGATCTACTATTCCAAGATTGACTGCAAGTAAAAGAAACCCCTTTATTAAGGAAGCAGCCATCATTACACTTATAATCGGTATAAATATACCTGATATTATCTCTAATAACTTGCCAAATAAATTTGTTTTCTTCTTTTCAGATCCAATCGTCATATTCTTTTACCATCTTTCTATCTGTCATTTACGAAAAATAAACCCGTAACTTAAAAATGTTACGGGTCATTCATTCTCTAATTATCTAGCATTGCGGGAAGCCGCATACAATTAGTCCTGTGGAATAATTTCCTTCTTATTATAAGATCCACAAGCCTTACAAACTCTATGTGGTACCATAAGTTCATTGCATTTACTACAATTAACTAGGGTTGGTACATCCATCTTCCAGTTAGCTCTACGCTTATCTCTTCTTGATTTTGAAGATTTATTCTTAGGTGCGATAGCCATAGTTACACCTCCTTATTATTTTTAAAGATATCTTGGATTACTGACATTCTAGGATCATATACCGTCTTATCACAGTCACAGGTTTTCACATTAAGATTTGTACCACAGCTTTTACACATACCTTTACAATTCTCGTCACAAAGTGCCTTCATGGGAAAACTTACTATAATCTCGTTATAGACTAATATGTCTACATCCAAATCATATCTTATTATATAACTCATATTATCTTGTTCATCTGCACTTTCATCTTCTAGGAGATTAAAGTCAATCTCTTTGTCAATGTTAATGTCCATTGGGAAAGTCATTTCCTTTAAACATCTATCACAAAAAAGCTTCAGACTAATACTTGTATTGCCCTCTAGGGACACCTTTTTATTACCCAGATTCCTTATTGCAAGCTCCACGGGATTCTTTTTGTGAAATCCATAGGTGATTCCCTGAAACTCAAGTTCTTCCATCTCTATGGGGATACGAACCTTCTCCACCTTATCTTTTGTTGTCATTATTTCTGATAAAGATATAAGCATGATTATCACTCCAATGCTTTTGACAGTAATATAAGTCCTTTATAACTAATACATCACCTAGTATTATAACTACTGTAATTATACTTGTCAATCAATATTTTTTATATTAGTGCAACAGTTTCTATTGCTATTGCTAATTCTTCGTTGGTTGGTATTATACAAACCTTAACTTTTGAATCAGGCTCAGTTAACATAAGTTGCTGGCCCTTAATTTTATTCTTCTCTAAATCAATGTTTACACCAAGATATCCAAGATATTGGCAAACCATTTCTCTTACCTTTGGATCGTTTTCACCAATACCTGCTGTAAATGCTATTACGTCTACACCATTCATAGCTGCAACATATCCACCTATGTATTTGGCCACTGTATAGACAAATACTTCGAATGCACTTTTAGCCAGTGTATTACCCTGATCCATAGCATCATTAAGATCTCTAAAATCACTAGAAACATCAGACATTCCCCATACACCAGATTCTTTGTTTAGGATATGCATAACTTCTTCTAGGCTTTTATTCTCTTTATTAGATATAAATTCAATTATGGATGGGTCTATATTACCAGATCTTGTACCCATTACAAGTCCAGCTAATGGCGTAAAGCCCATACTTGTATCTACAGATTCACCATTAAGCACTGCTGAGATACTAGAACCATTACCAAGATGGCATACAACTATCTTAGAATCATTAATATCTAGTCCAGCATATTCTGCTGCCTTTTCTGATACATAGCTGTGGCTTGTCCCATGGAAACCATATCTTCTAATCTTGTATTTATCATAATACTCATGGGGTAGTCCATAAAGATAAGCCTTCTCTGGCATTGTCTGATGGAAAGCTGTATCAAAGACAGCTACCATTGGAACATCTTTCATTAGGTTAGCACATGCACGAATCCCAATAAGGTTTGCTGGATTATGAAGAGGTGCAAGTTCATTACACTCTTCTATCCCTTGAATTACATCTTCTGTTATTATAGTTGACTTAGAGAACTTTTCTCCCCCATGAACAACCCTATGACCTACTGCTCCAATCTCATCTAAAGACTCAATTACACCGTGCTCCTTATCAGTAAGAGCTTGAAGAACTAGTTTAACCGCTACTTCATGATCCTTTATCTCAATCTCTTTAGCAAATCTTTCTCCACCTGCTGGTGTATGCTTTAAGTCTCCGAGCTCAAGACCTATTCTGTCACATATACCTACCGCCAATGCTTCCTGGTTATCAGAATCAATTAATTGGTATTTTAAAGATGAACTACCACAATTAATAACTAAAACTTTCATTAATAATCCTCCGTTCTTTCAGATATCACAATTTGTTTTTATATAAATTCTTATTATTCAGCAGCTGAAGCTTGTACCGCTGTTATTGCTACTACTCCTACGATGTCTTCTGCACTACAACCTCTAGATAAGTCATTTACTGGTTTTGCAATACCTTGAGTAATTGGACCGTATGCATCTGCTTTAGCTAGTCTTTCTACTATCTTATATGCGATATTGCCAGAATCAAGGTCTGGGAATACTAATACATTGGCCTTACCTGCAATGTCACTATCTGCTGCTTTGGACGCTCCTACACTAGGTACAATTGCTGCATCTAATTGGAATTCTCCATCTAATTTTATATCTGGATATGATTCTTTAGCAATTCTTGTGGCTTCAACAACTTTATCAACATCGTCATGCTTTGCGCTGCCTTTAGTTGAATGAGATAACATTGCAACCATAGCTTCCTCTTCCACTAAAAGTTCAAAGCTTTCTGCACTACTAGCTGCTATTGCAGCAAGTTGTTCTGAATCTGGATTCTGATTTAAACCGCAGTCTGCAAATACAAATGTTCCATTGGAACCATATTCACAATCTGGTACAGACATTAAGAAGAAAGCTGAAACAAGCTTTGTTCCTGGTGCGGTCTTAAGGATCTGTAGGGCTGGTCTTAGAACATCAGCAGTTGAATTGGCAGCACCAGCTACCATACCGTCTGCATCCCCTGCTTTAACCATAGTAACTCCATAATAAAGACTTTCTTGCGTCAGAAGTTCTCTAGCCTTATCTGCCGTCATACCTCTATGCTTTCTTAGGTCTACAAGTAAATCAATATAGTCTTCAAGCTTGTCTGATTGCTTTGGATCGATAATTGTAGCCTTCGACAAATCTAATCCTTCAGCAAGCTTTGCAATCTCCTCCTTGTTGCCTATAAGAATTATGTCCGCAACCCCTTCTTCTAAAACTGTGTGGGCTGCCTCTAGAACTCTTCTATCAGCTGTCTCAGCTAATACAATTTTCCTTATGCTTCCCTTAGCCCTTTCCTTAATTACATCAATAAAACCCATGATGTTGCACCTTCCTTTTCATTACATTTATTTAGTTATATTATAAGTATAGTATATATAATTGGTAAAACTCACAACTTTTATTATAGAACATTATTGGCTAAGAGACAAGGCTAAAAAAGTAGTTACAAATAAAACCGTATCTTATCATACTAATTCTGCTTAATTAACTGAAATAACTATGAACATACTAAAAGGCGGTATATAATCCCCTAGATATTACTTCCTTGTATTATAACCTTAATATAGTTATAATTTATCTATCAAACACAAAGGTGGTCTATATGAAGGTTGTGGGATTAATAACAGAATACAACCCATTCCATAATGGGCATAAATATCACATAGAAGAAGCCAAGAAAGTAACAGGGGCAGATTATGTCCTTGTTGTTATGAGCGGAAATTTTGTTCAAAGGGGTGCCCCTGCTATAATTGATAAATATAGTAGGACCCAGATGGCATTAGATAATGGTGCCGATTTAGTCTTTGAACTTCCTGCCTGCTATGCAACAGCTAGTGCTGAATACTTTGCCCAAGGGGCAGTGTCACTATTAGACAAACTATCTATAGTGGATTTTCTTTGTTTTGGCAGTGAAAGTGGTGATATAAAAACAATTAAAGAAACTGCTATGTTTTTAAACAATAGTCCCCCTTCTTTTGATGAAGAGATCGCCTCATATATTAAGATGGGCCTATCCTATCCTGCTGCCAGAGAAAAAGCTACTATTGAGCACTTTCAAAGAAACGAAGATACTGATTACAATTTAATACTAGAAACATTATCTGAACCTAATAACATTCTAGGAATTGAATACCTTAAGGCGCTAGAAAGATTTTCTTCAAAGATAAAACCAATAACCATTAAAAGAACAAAGTCCCATTACCACGATGATAGCTTATACTTATCTGATAGCCTACTCGATACTAGGCAAATCAGCTCCGCAACAGCTATCAGAAAAGCAATTTTAAATAAGGATATTTCCATTCAGGTAAATGCACAAATCCCTGATAATGTCCATAATATATTAAAATCCAATTACGAGAAAACCTTCCCTATTACTGAAGAAGACTTTTCTTCTATTATAAGATATAAATTACTATTAGAAGATATAGAAAGCCTTAACTCCTACGCTGATATGAATGAAGACCTAGCTAAAAGGATAAAAAATAATAGTAAGTTTAATGTGGATATTAATAGCTTGATTAAAGATTTTAAAACAAAAAATATGACCTATACCCGAATATCCCGGGTATTGACCCATGTCCTTCTTAATATAAAGCAGAAACAATTTGAGGCATTTAATGAGAATGGCTATACCTCCTATGGAAGAATATTAGGAATGAAAAAGTCTTCCAGCCATCTTGTAAGAAAAATCAAAGAGGAAGCTAATATACCTCTTATAACTAATCTAGCTCAAGCAGAAAAGGATTTGGACAAAAGAGCTATGGACATGTTAAAGGGCGACATATTTGCCGCCCATGTGTATAATCAAGCTGTCTTTGAGAAATTTGGTACATCTATGAAAAATGAATATCTTATAAAACCATGTATGATTCCATA
>CAZPWO010000087.1:0-9162 GCA_964590525.1 uncultured Herbinix sp.
AATATCAATTGAACCTCGCACTTCTAAAAAAAGTTTTATCGGACAACAGTGATTTAGAAAGTATTTTCTCATGCTGATAGTTTCTTTCATCGTCAGCATACCCATCAGCCTTTGGCTCATTAAACTCTATACAGAAAACTATGCATTAAAAGCACCAATTGGAATAGGCGTTTTCGTTGTAGCTTTTCTTATAGTAGGAATCGTATCGCTTTTGACCATTCTATATCAAACCTGGAGAATATCTATAGCCAAACCCATTGAAGTATTAAAAGTAGAATAAAAAAGAAAGAAGTTCCTTTGATATGATGATTGATATGGAAGAGATAAAGCTTAATATCTCCATAAGATAAAACTCTTTTTAATTCTTTTAGTTTTAGCAGACCATTTATTTAAAAAAGCCTAAACGTAACTATCTAATCTCAACTAATTCTCATCATCGTTTCCGTAAGTATAAAAACTTATCCTGTATAAAGGCTAGCCTTTATACAGGATAAGTAAACTATATTTATCTAATAAAGCATAGCGCTTAATTAGGACGAGTCTTCATTTTTATAAAATCTGCAAACGGAGTAAATAGTGGGCTATCAAAGAATGTTTAAGCTTTTATTCCAAATAATTTCCATAAACCGAGAACTCGGCTAAATGAGAGTGTGGAGGACTTCCTCCATTCAATTGATATATTCTCAAATACCTCATCTGGGGTGAATCTGTTAAAGAAAACTGCTGAGGTCCTTGAATATCTTCTAAAAAGAAACTTCCATACAAAGCCCACTCTTCTTCTTCAGAGTTTCGACCTTCAATCAGGAAGTCACGAAAGTCTGCATTTAAGTGGTCATGCCTTGAAGTCAACTCTACAACACTTACTTCTATTTTTTTACCAAAATCAAAAGCCAGCCAATGAGGATAAGGAGTTGTGTGTGTAGCATGAACAGTATGCCAATATGTATTTGGATTATCATCTATTACAAAATTCGGGTGTCCACCATTAGGCAGTTGTCCTGTGGGCTCATAAGTATCTGCTGTTGCAATCCAGTTTTTTTTATCAATTTTAGCAGCTGCTTTTTGAGTACTTGAATGTGTTGTAAATGTGTCAATACATAATGTATCAGGTCGATAAAGTGTGTAATAGCTAAAGTTTGTTCCAATTTTATAATTTGGTAAAACAGATTCTTTTTCATCAACATCAATACGAACTTTACTTTCCTCATTCCTAGTATTTAAATACGTAACCTCTGTTGCAAAAGCTCCTAAAGTCTTATCTATATTTATCCACTTTATTAACACACTATTTACTTCTGAATCTTCTATTGCTGATTGAATAAGTCTATTTGTTATAGATTTTTCATATATATTCCCATATGAACGCCCTATAGCATAAACGGGAATTGACTGATTCCCCATATTATCGAATGTACGAAGCTCAAAATTGTATAAATTTTCCAGTAGGGGAATTATAGCTTTTAATGTATCCGTTCTTTCAGTCCTACTAACAGGAATTACTAACGAATCCATTTTACTATTCCAGAATATAACACATTTAGTAACTTTAGGATCTGACTGAAAAAGACCTTGAATCAATACTCTCTCCTTTCCTGATGAAACAAGAACAGAATCTATTTTTCCTGTATAAGATATTTCCCCACCCTCAATAAACATCTTATAATCATTAGGATCTGAACATGAAGTCATAAAAATAACTCCAGACAACAGTGTAAATATTAAATATTTAATTATATTTTTTTTCATGAGTAGTCAATTTTAATATATATATTGTTATTTTCGAGTATCACCATAAAGAGTTATTTCTGAAATTTCAAACCAAGTAGTTCCCTCCCAGTTTTCATTATTTTTTATTCTCAAATATCGTATATTAGGAGCATTTGTATCTATGTTAAATTCGAATCCTTCATCCCCTTTATTAAAATCCTCAGTTGATTGTTCTCCATAAGGCAAACCTGATGGTTTTGTTACCTCAAATGTTCCTAATAATGTCCAACTATCAAAACTCCCATCTAAAGAGTACTTAGTAGTTCCCCAAAGCTCAAAATGACGCATTTGTCCTCTATAATAAAACAAAGACTTACTCGCAGTAATAAATTCAGCATATGTGTGAAATTTAAAACGACTTAATTTGGCCTCTTGTCCTAAATCAACTGTAACCCACTGAGGATTTGTATCTAAAGTAGAAGTAAGCATCCTATTAACATGATTCCATCCCCATTGTCCATCCCACATAGTAGGCATCCCTGGCGTAACTGTTTGAATTTCTGCATCACCAGGAAGTCTAACTTCTCTAAATTTATTTTTAGCCAACAATTCTTCATAAAATGGACTTATTGTTGCGATAAATGTATCTGTATAGTTCATAAAACGATCTCTAACAGTTACACCAAATTTTTGTGGTATTGTATCTAATCCTCTGTTTGTTTTAACAATGTTTTTTTGCGAAGTATAAATATCATCTCCAAATTTCTCCCATGCGCCTAATGAGTCTGGTCTCATCATTTCTATAGTAACATCAGCTTTAAAAGGGTTTTCAGCTGTTATCTTTACTCCGGCAAAATCCGGCAAAATTTGCATACTTTTTATAACATCCCAAATTGGACTTTCCATGGGTTGAATCTGTATTATCACTGGTTCAGAAACAATTTCGCTCCTATTTACTGCATAAACTTCAACATCGTGTATTTCTGTATCAGCAAATCCGTCAAGAATCATCGAATTTGTGTAATAGGATGCCTTCACTTCTCTTATCACACCTGACTTAAGAGGATATACAGCTTTAACATACAGCAAGTCTTGATTCTTTGGTAACGTATAAGTAATAGTGGCTTGAGCTGGTTCATTCTTAACTGTTATATTTGTGACTGGATCTGGTTTTTCCATATTGTTTTCTAGAGGTTCCAAATACTCTTCTTTACAACCAGATAACGAGGTTATAATAATAACAAGAAGCAAGTATGATATATTTTTTAGTGTTTTCATATTATTAAAATTTCAGATTTTACCATCCTGGATTTTGTACTAAATTTAGATTCACAGATAATTCATCATCACGTAGTGGCCATAGATAATCTCTAGGAGAGATAAATTTTTGTTGAAAGTAACTAACTACCTGATAATATGCATGGGATTCTTTTTGAGTAACATCCCACCCTGTAATAGGGGCATTTAAAACTTCAGCTGCTTTTTTCCATCTTCTTAAATCCCAAAAACGACTACCCTCAAAAGACAACTCTATCAATCGTTCACGGTGAATGATTTCTCTCATTCCTTCTTTTGTATTAGGTTTTGCAGGATTTGTCGAAAACTTTGTCCATGATTCTTCAACTCCATTTAATCCCGCACGTTCCCTTATCAAGTTTAAATATTTATGCACATCTGCAACTGGTCCTTCCACTTCATTTAAAGCTTCTGCATACATTAAATATACATCTGCCAAACGTATTTCAGGCCAAGGATATTCTCTCATTCCAGTGGAGTTTGACCTAAATACAGATTCCCAGTTAACCGTTTTTTTTGTATAATATCCAGTTTGAGAATTCAACCCCATTATTTCTCCTGAACTAATTTGTCCTTTTTTACCTTTAACAGTCAATGCTTCATAATCAATTTGTGCTGGTAAATCTGCCGTAAGCCATTTCCCCCCATCAAATCCAACAGATGCATAAAAACGATTCTCTCTATCAAAATTAATCCTAGCTGTTTCATACCGTTCTTCAAAGTTAACGCGTTCTGCCCTTGTAGCAGTTCTCAATTTATTATAATTATTAAAGTCAAGAAGTTTATCTTCTTCAATTGGAACTCCATTAAATGTATAAAATTGTTCTATAATTTTCAGAGGAGGTGCTAATAATCCTTGGGCATCATCATAGTTCCACTCTTTATCTAAATATGCTTGAGAGCTTTTCTGAATCCCATTTGCTCTTCTATCAGAAAGTCCCCATATGACCTCATCATTCCATCTTTCAGTTACAGCCCCTCTAATACTCATTTGAATGAGAGTTGTATCAGTCATTGAGAATTTAGGATTTGTATAATAATATAGTTTATTACCAGCCTGCTCTGCAACATCAATAGCTTCTTTTGCAGCATCTGCAGCCATCTTCCATTTGTTTATATCTTCTACTGGATTAAATAACATAACCCCATCCTTATCTAGAAAGTTTTTATAATCAGGATTTCCATTAAATAAGGGACTAGCTGATAATAGTAGAACACGAGCCTTAATTGCTCTATTTATTGACTTTGTAATACGTCCTAACTCATCGGTCTCGCGCAAGATTGTTGTTGGCAAATCATCATAACATTCATCTAATAGACTCGTAATATATTCTACGCATTCATCTACTGGTTTACGTTTTACCTTAAGTTCTTCTGGTTTAGCAGATATAGGTAAATTTTTATCTACAATTGGTATTGGACCATAATGCCGTAAAAGGTGAAAGTGATAAAATGCTTTTAAAAACTTTGCTTCTGCCAGCCATCTTATTCGCTTATCTAAAGGTAAATCTCGGATTTTACTTAAATCTCCTACATTTTCAATGAAAGTATTACAATGTCTAATAGCTTTAAAAGACTCTATTCCATTATCAAAACCATCCCAACAGTTAGCGGCAGGATTCGCTGTATTTTGAAGTCCTTTAGCAATAATATTCCAAGTATTAGTAGACCTCATTTCATTTATCCAAAATTCATCACCTGAAAGCATCGCAGGATTATTTGCTATATCTGCATTATTGGGTATATAAGAATAACAGGTAAATAAGTATTTTTCTGTTTCCACAGTATTAGAAAAAGCATGATCTAATGTTGCCACATTATCTGGAACAATATCTAAAAAATCCGAGCACGAAGAGAAAACAATAGCAAGTGCTAAAATAAATAAATAAACGTGCTTTATAACTGATTGTTTTTGCTTAAAAATTTTCATAGTATTATTATTATATTCCAAAACTTACTCCTATATTAAAAACTCTTTGCACAGGATATCCAAGTCCATTTCCTCCCATCTCTGGATCCCACATTTTAAATTTACTTAAGACAAATAAGTTTGTTGCGTTTAAGTAAAACCTAAAATCGGAAAGACCTATTTTTTGCACCGCTTTACTAGGCATTGTATAGCCAAACTCTAATGTTTTAAGACGTAAAAAAGTTCCATCTCTCATCCACCATGTTGATCTTTGATTATTATTTGAAACTCCATCTATACTTAACCGCGGCCAAAACGCATATAAATCTCTATTATCTTCAGACCAGTGATTATCAGCAATTACTTTTAACAAACCATTTTGTTCACCAACCCCAGCATTTTGCACAAAAGGTGATATAGCATCTGGACTGATAAAGAATGACGACCTTGCAGATCCTTGAAAGAAAAAGCTAAAATCAAAATCTTTATATCCTAATGTTCCCCCAAGTCCATAAATAATCTCAGGAGTGGTAGGATAACCAATATAAACCATATCTTTACTATTTATGACACCATCTGAATTAACATCTCGATACTTAATATCTCCAGCATAGTAGTTCCCAAAAGATTGAGTAGGAGAATTAGCTACCTCATCATCATCAACAAACAAGCGTTCAGCAATATATCCCAATTGGCGATTTGAATTTTGTCCTACTTTAGTTCTATACCATTCACTTTCTGGATAATTCGGTTCATCATACACCTTTATTTCATTAACTGCGTAAGTAAAATTAGCTCGCATTTGCGTCCAAAAACTTTTGCTGAAAGACTTATTGTATGTTAAACTAACATCAATGCCTTCTGATTCTGCTTCACCAACATTAGCATAAGGGTTCCCTGTCGTAAGACCAAGTGTTCCGGGTATATAACTACGTTGCATTAAAATATTGTCACGTTTATTCTTATATGCATCAATTATAACATCAACACCTAGAAGAGAAATATCT
This sequence comes from uncultured Herbinix sp., assembly GCA_964590525.1. Taxonomy (GTDB): domain Bacteria; phylum Bacillota; class Clostridia; order Lachnospirales; family Lachnospiraceae; genus Mobilitalea. The sequence continues at coordinate 5,920 of CAZPWO010000087.1, forward strand.
AAACCCAAATTTGTTTGTCTTGATTCTTCCCAACCTATATCTACATTAGGATATCTATCAATATTAATTCCATTTCTATGATAACCCCATTCTGAGCCAAATCTATATCCTCTATGACCAACATTTAAATTCACATTAGACAAATAAAAAAAGCGATCTTCTGCTTTTCCTATCTGATCATTACCTACAAGTCCATAAGAAGCTCTAAGCTTTAAATTGCTTATCACCTTACTCAATGGATAAAAGAAGGATTCATTTGACAAAGTCCAGCCAGCTCCAACAGAAGGGAAAAAACCCCATCTATGATTTTTAGCAAAACGCTCTGACCCATTATAACCAAAATTGAATTCAAGAAAATATCTTGAGTCATAAGCATAAGAAGCACGTCCAGATAGCCCTAAATTTCGATGCGGTAAAGATTTCTCTAAAGTTCCGGGATTGCCATAAATTGTGTTTTGCAAAGTACCTATCAACATTCCCGTAACTGCATGTAAATCTTTAAATGTATAATTGTAATTTACAGCAGCTTCACCATAGTATATACTAGTCATTTCTTTTCCACCTTCATTATAGCTTAAATACTCTGTACCAACTGAACCAATAGAAGTAGATCCACCATCATTCCATGGTGTTAAAAATATCTCATCATCACTCTCATTAGCCCTATAATAAAATGGTGCGTAAGATCTATTTGAAGCAAATTTAGAATACCTTTGTACATACCCCATTGCTCGCATGGAAAGCCCAGGCAATATAAAGTCGAAATTTTGATTCAACTCTATTTGAGCATTTATTGTTGATGTATTATACATTTGATAGCCTGAAACCATTTGCGCATAAGGATTTTTATAAAGTTTATCAGTTGTACCTCGCATTAAACTATTACCAAATAGTACATGTTCTTTATAGGGTGAATAACTTGCTGGAAAATAAGGAGGAAAGGCTACCGGATTAGCTTTTAGCACAGAATTAAAGATAGCACCTCCTCCTCCAATAGGACCTTCATAGTCATCAAACTGCCCATATATACGTACAATAGCTTCAGTTGAATTTGTCAATTGCAGATTTGTGTTAGAGCGAATTGAGTAGTTTTTCAGTTTTATATTATTCCCAAATTTATTTCCTCCTTCATTTTTCAAAATCCCATTATCAATATTGAAAGTACCTGCAATATAATATTTTGCGACACGCCCTCCTCCTTGAGCACTTAGATTAAACCTTTGATTCATCGTTCTTGGTTTTATGAGCAAATCCATCCAATTATTATTAGGATACAAGTATTGATTTCCTCCTTCTTTTGTTCTATCTATTTTTTTCAATTCGTATGGTAGGCCTAAACCACTTCCTGTATATTTTATTCGTGTTAAATACCCTTCATTTGCTAATTGCATATAAGTGATATTATCAGCAAATTTAAAATTGCGTGTATTTGTTGAAATGGAATTTTCTACACGAAAACTAAATTTTGTTTTTCCATCCACACCCTGTTTAGTATTGACCAAAACTACACCATTTGCACCTCTTGCACCATATACTGCAGCCGCAACCGCATCCTTTAATACAGAAAAATCAGAAATATCATCTGGTTGCAAACGGGCTAAATCTGTTTGCGAGGATTCAATTCCATCAATGAGAATTAGTGGATCGACCTTTCCTGCTCCAAAAGACCCAACTCCACGTACAAAAAATTGAGAATTATCTTGCCCTGGCTCCCCACTACGTTGATATGAAATTACTCCTGAAATTCTTCCTGTCAACATAGTCGTCAAGTTACTTGTGGGTCCTCTAAGCTCTTTTATATTTACTGTGGTTATAGCACTTGTTAGATTTTGTTTTTTCTGAGTTCCAAATCCGACTATAACTACCTCTTCTAAATCGGTGCCTTCAACCTGAAGTTCAATATTTATAATTTCTCTAGTTCCAATAACAACTTCTTGTTTTTGATATCCTAAATAAGAAAAAATCAAAACAGATTCTTTATTTGAAACTGAAATTGTATATTCTCCATCTGAATTAGTAGGAGTAGCATTCGTCGTTTCTTTTTCTGTTACAACTACACCAACTAAAGGTTCCTGTGTCATATAATCAATAACAACACCTTTTACAATAGCTCCTTTTTGCTGTTGAATACCTGAAGCAATATCTCTATACAAAAGTTCATCTGTATTATTAGCAAAAAGAGTATTGGTAAAAAATGATACAATGCTTATTAAGACTGCAGCTTGAATAAGTTTAAGTTTAATTTTCATAATAATCAAATTAAGGTTAAATCATATGGGATTTCTATCAACAATGTGGTTCTCAAGGAAGAAAAATAGTTATATCATATATATACTATTTTAGAAATTTATAAATGTCTGAAAAAGTAAGGGTTTGTTTTTATAGTATTAATAATATTGTAAAATTACAATTTGTTTTTTTAAACAAATTGTAATTTTTGGCTTTTAAGCTTTAAAAAATGACTTAATATTTCCACATCTATAAAAGAATAAAAAAACAATAATACCTAAACAAACAAAAAGATAAAAACTATTCAATTACCTATATGACTGATAAAAAGCTATCAAGAACTTATATAATCTTTGCTATTCTTCTTGTAATAATCACTTCGATAGGTTTGTTTGCCATTTCATTATTTGATATAAACAGAAAATATAAAGAAATAGGCATACGGAAGATTAATGGAGCAACTATGGGGCATATTATGTCCTTACTATTTAGAAAGTATTTTCTCATGCTGATAGTTTCTTTCATCGTCAGCATACCCATCAGCCTTTGGCTCATTAAACTCTATACAGAAAACTATGCATTAAAAGCACCAATTGGAATAGGCGTTTTCGTTGTAGCTTTTCTTATAGTAGGAATCGTATCGCTTTTGACCATTCTATATCAAACCTGGAGAATATCTATAGCCAAACCCATTGAAGTATTAAAAGTAGAATAAATCACCTATTGATTGATTCCTTGCTTAACAAGAATGAAATCTATCAAAATGATAACTAGCACTCTATAAAATAGATACAGTCTGTTTTTCAAATTGATAAAGACAATTAAGCTTTTAACCCGGGTTAAAAGAGCTTTTGACGTTCGTAAGAAGAGCTTTCAACGTGGGTTGAAAGCTCTTCTTACGAACGTCAAACTATTAGTTGGGTGTATTCTTTTTGGAAAAAGGGTAGCCTGTGTTGAATAAAAGTCTATAGACATCTAATCTCCTCACAGCTGCGAAAAGGGCTTCCAAGATGT
>CAZPWO010000088.1:0-9082 GCA_964590525.1 uncultured Herbinix sp.
AAACAAAACTCTTAGATAGATGTTTTTTATATAAAAACTAGGAAGATAATATCCCCCTTGTGTCTTTAAGAAATCCTCCCAACTATTATAAAACAATTTGTCATCCTTTAGAATACTAGACAGTTTTTCGACTCTTTCATGAAAAACAATCTTTTCATCTCCATCTAATAATCTTAATGTAGAATCCTCTTTTCTACCTTGTAGATGGGGTATCAATTCTACTTTAAAATTATCTGCTTCCAAACTTAAGATTACACTCATACCTTCAGTCCATAGTCCTTTCTGGTATTTACTTTTATAATCAAAAATGAAATTTCCTAAGCTATACACGATTGGTTTGTTTTGATAGTATTCATAACCACTAAAACAGTGTGTATGGTGTGCTACAATAGCATCCACTCCACAATCCATAAAATACCTCAATCTTTTTCTCACGTCAGGTGTGGGTAGCTGATAATGTTCACGACCACCATGATAAATTAAAACAATCTTATCTACTTCACCTCTTAGCTTCTTAATTGTATAAGTATTATCAATGAAATCAAAAGTATTAGCACCTGGAAGATTATTTTCTGCAGCACAAAACTCATTTTCTGCTATATTTATAAAGCCAACTCTAATACCTTTAATGACTTTTATAAAAGGTATTGCAGCCGCATTCTTATTCTCACCTGCACCTACTAAATCAAAACCCTCCTGCTTCGCATATTTCATTGTGTCTAAAACTCCTTGACCACCATAATCTTGAATATGATTGTTTGCTAAGGTCAATAAATTAAAGCCTGCATATTTTAAAGCTTTTAATGAGTTTACATCTTCAGTTTTTAAGCATGGACCAGTTTTTTCAATCTTATCGTTAGATTTTGTAATAGGACATTCAAAGTTTACTATAGAGTAATCTACTCCTGATGTAATTTTCTTAAAACCATTAAATAAAGAAGCATAATCCTCTTTTTCCAATAACTGCTTAGTTCTACCTATTGGACAATAGTCTCCTGCAATTAATATATTTATTATGTTATTCATTTTTTGATAAGATATATGTTATATTCATTGTACCAATTGTTTTTAGCAATTATAATTCTTGTAAATAAAGATTCATCAAAACGTTTTTCATGCTAAAAATTAAAATACATACCCTCTATAAAAATCCAAAACAGGTTGCCATACCATACTGTAGGTGATAAGATTAAAATAGGAAGCATAAAATTAGTGAATGCAATAGTAAATGAAAATGCAGGCAATGACCATATGATAAGTCTTTTCATACTCTTTTTTTTGTGTATTACATACAACTTCCCTAAAAGTATAAACATAAACAGATGAGCTATATTAAGAAAACGAGCACCAGAAGGAATTGAAGTAGCTAACAATGCAACAGCATAATAGAATAAAACAAAAGCAAATAATCGTGTATATTCTGTCTTATCACCACTCATTTTTCCAATCCACTTTCTCACATATAAAACTGCAATGAAAATGTAAATTTTGATACCATAATTAAAATATTTCTGAACACTTAAGAAAATAGAAGACTCACTTCTTTTATTAACTAGTTCTGCAATTTCAGCACTATTCACATAATCCAATCGATCTCCTATCGCACCAGAGAACGCATCTGTTTGACTTAAGAAGCTAAGATTTATCACATTTGTTCCCAGAACCCAAGATGCAAAATAAGCAATAATAAAAAAATAGAACAATATAGGTCGTACAGTTTGACTATTATACATAAACCATTCAATGAATCTATATAATATTAGAATAGGAACAATAAGAACAAAGCCATAATGGAAAAGGGGCGTAATTAATATTCCTATACCCCAACCTGTTTTTTTTTGAATTATAAAATTATAAGTTGAATAGAATAGAACTAGACCGCCAGTCCAAAAACGAAATCCATTTATATTTGCTAAGGAGCTATAAGTAAAAAAAAGCAAAGCTAATACAAACATGTATCTATCCCATCTAGGGCCTCTTTCATTTACAAATACTCTTAATGACAGATAACTAAAAACGCCATAAATTAGCCCTGCAAAAGCATACATCACTTTAGGATTGTTGGAGAATAGTGATGTAAAATAAAATAGCAATAGCCTATACATATCTCTTAGTTCACCACTCCGATACATATCAACTATAGAACTATATGTTAGAGTATTATCAAAGCGTTTAAAAGCTTCAGCATAACGATAAGAGTCAGCCGATGTATCAGAAAATGAAATTGAAAAACCAAAAAGCATTGCAAAAACTACAAAAACGAATGCGCTTTTTTTAGATTTAATATCAAACAAAGAACATATAAATGCACCTAATGGCCATATAATAAACAGTGGTAAGGCTATTTTTGCAATTTTCTTATTCATTTTCCTATTAATTGAAGAAAAGATTCAGCAACATTTATTGAATTATACTGTTCCAAGTTCTCAACTACTTTCTGATTCTTATATTTACCTAGCACAAAATCATCAAAGTTTTCTTGTTCATCTTTATCAAAACTCGAAGTTAATTCCAGTATCGGTCTTTTAGACAATGAGTAATCTATTAATTTACTTGGAACTTGAGTTGTAGTACCCATATTTGTTATATTGATTAAAAAATCAACTTTACTCATTTCTTCTATTAGCTGATTTCTTTCAATACGAGTTCTTATTTCAATCTTATTGCCAAGTTTCATTAAAAAAGGCTCTATTAAGTCAGCTTTTGTTGCATATATTATAAACTTAAAATCATAAGGAAGTGTACATAAATATTCAAAAAAACGAGTTGGATCTCTTCTTTCAGGGTAGAATAGTCCTGCATATAAAAAAACAGGAATTTTATTTTTCTTATATTCACTTAGTTGTATGCTTGAAAAATCAAATCCTTGAGGAATTACTCTTATTTTATGTTGAACCTCATTATAATAAGCATCTCGTGCTCCTTCTACAGGGACAGTAATAAAATCAGTTTTTTTACCCCATCGCTTTTCAAAGTATTTAAAGTAGAAAAATGGTTTATTGAAAGAATTGCCCATAAAAGGGTCTCCACAATCGGAAGTCCAACAAGCAAAGCTCCGCTCGTTCTTTTTTATAAGACTTGCCCCCCAATGTATTTGATGCGGAATAGCTATTGTTATAAGTAAGTCAAACTTTCCTTCATTTAGAACAGCTTTTTTTACTTTTCTCATTAATAGAATATCAGGGAACTCTAATATTTTCATTAATAAAAAGACAAATCCTTTTTTCCATAAAGGCAGTTTAAGTTTACCATCGCTATTTCTAAGTGAGAAACTTGGTGTCCCTAAATCTTTTACTGTAATACCAGTTTTTTTTTCAAAATTATCATAGTTATATTTACCTAATGAAGCTATAAGAGTTACATCATGTCCCTTTTTAGCTAAAGCTTTAGCTAACTCTGTAGCTCTATAGGCTCTAGGAGCTATGGTTGGTAATATTGTACGTGATATAATGACTATTTTTTTTGAACTCATGATATCTTAATCAACTTATCTATTATTCTCTCTGCTGCGCTACCATCCCATAACTCTGGCACCCCCCCCTTTTTCCATTCACCTGTAAATAATTTATCCATATAAGGTTTAATATTTTCAGGATTTGTCCCTACTAATTCATTTGTCCCTAACGTAATTGTTTCTGGACGTTCTGTATTGTCACGAAGGGTTAGACACGGAATCCCCATTACAGTTGTTTCCTCAGTTATACCCCCAGAATCTGTTATTACAGCAAATGAATTTTGCACTAAATAATTGAATTCTAAATATCCCAAAGGTTCAACAATGATAAGATTAGGCGCATTAATGTTAAGTGACTCAATTATTTTTGCTGTACGTGGATGTATTGGGAAAATAATAGGCATGCCTTGTGCATTACTTACTATCTCTTGCATCATTTCTTTAAGCTTCTCCGTTTCATCCACATTAGCAGGACGATGCATTGTCAATACAAAATACTTTTTTTCTTCCAACTTGTGTACATCATAGAATGCTGGCTTACTAAATCTTGGCATATTAGCCAATAGCGTATCAATCATTACATTTCCTACAAAAAATATATTCTTTTCATCAACTCCATCCTTAAGCAAGTTTTCGTTGGCATGTGTAGAAGTAGTAAAGAAATAATCTGTAATGCTATCTGTAACCATTCTATTAATCTCTTCGGGCATTGTGATATCAAAAGAACGAATACCAGCTTCAACATGTGCTACTTTGGTGTGTAGTTTCTTTGCAACTATAGAACATGCCATTGTTGAGGTAACATCTCCAACAACTAGCACTAAATCAGTTGGATTAGCCAACAATTCTTTTTCAAAAGCTAGCATTATTGCTGCAGTTTGCTCAGCTTGCGTACCACCACCACATCCAAGATTAACATCTGGTTGTGGTATATTAAGTTCATCAAAGAATGTTTGACTCATCTTTTGGTCGTAGTGTTGGCCAGTATGTACCAAACGATAGGTTATATCTTTGCCCTCATCTTTTGCTTTTTGTATAGCATGAATGATGGGGGCTATTTTCATGAAGTTGGGGCGTGCGCCGGCTATGATTGTTATTTTCATTTCTATATAATTTTAAAATTATAACTTTTACAATAAATATCCTAAATGTTCAAAAAAGCTCTCAGATCTTTTACGTTCTATATGCATATTTTTGTCTATTTTATCTCTGATAAAATCATGGTTTTTTACAGTATATTCAACTTGACTCAATATACGATCTTCTTCTTCCTTTGAATAAGGCTTTCTGTCAATCCAATAATCTGACAAATCTAAATCCGTAAGTATCTGATTTATTTTTGATAAAGATCCTGCTTTTGATCTAACCGTATCAAAAGAAAATGTTGGCACATCACTTTTTAAACCTAAAAGAGTCCCATGAAAAAAGTTAGTGAAATTCATATATAATTGACTATAAATCTGATGCCATTCATAAGGAGAGAGATTGAATAAAGACTTGTTAAATGACAAATAAGGTTTTCTAGAAGAGTAATTTTTTCTATGTATATCAATAAATTTGTACTCTTTTTTACCTAATAGTTTTTTTATTTGTGGGATATAATCATTCCCACTAAGCATAATACCCACAAGTTTTTTATCTGATTTCACCCCATATTTTTTCAACACCTTGTATCCATCATCTTTTGAGGGTTTTTCTAGTAAAACTGTTGGATCGCAGTTTCGATAAATATTGAAATTCGGATCAAGTGATTGAACAAATTTTCGAGTCTCATCATCTCTTACACCAATATAAGAGAAACTTGATAAACAATTTTTAATATAGTCCCTATCATTTTGGTGAATACTCTTTATATCCAAACTAAAAGCTGAAGCAGCATAACTCATTTTTATCACATCCAGCTTATCTCCATATAACCAAAAGGGATTCTCTAAACCTAAACCTTTTGTGTATGCCCAAATTGCATCACTGCCTACAATCACAATATCATACCGACTCTCAATATATCTGCGTACCTCTTCATAGTCATTGGTGATTAATGTTTTTGGAGATAATGGTAATAAAGACAAATCTTCTTGAAATTTTTTATATTTACCTCCATATTTACCGCCGTACACTACAAATTTGTTTAAACTTCGTTTTTTATATGAGTTATGTTTTGTCTCCAGTTCAAAGTCAACTATCTCGACTATATTACCAAACTTCTTTCTTATTTCATTAGATAAAGCATAAGCTTGCATGAATGCACCATTATTAATGCTTCTATGAAAAGTTAATATTCCTATCTTCATATTTAATATTTTTTTGTATATTCTTTATATGAGAATCGACCAGATGTTGCTATGAAAAGTTCTTCAGCTATCTCACCTACCCCAATCATAAGTATAGGTACCTCATCTTTCTCTAAATTACACAATTTTTCCAATCCTTTCAACTTCTTTAATGAAACACCCATATTTAATGGAGTTGTTCCTAATCCCAATGAGTGGAGTGCTAACATTAAGTTCATTGCATATAAACCACCATTTACATAAGGCTGATGATGTTCATAACCAAAAAAACTTGAATATTTCGAAGTTACTAATATAACACATGATAAATCGTCTTTAAACTGATTTGCTCCACCTTGTAACTCTAAGACTTTACTTATTTTTTCTTTATCAACAAATACATGATTTCCCCAAGGCTGCCTATTGCATGCTGATGGTGTATATTCCGCTAATTCTAATGCTTTATATACTAAATCAAAATCAATGTCATTGCCTGTAAAGTTTCTTATACTATGTCGATTCTTGATAAAATTTTCGTAATCTATTTTTCCAAAACAATGTATTTTCTCTCTTGATGTTTTAAAACTTCCCCCTCTTAAATAAACCGAATCATCAAGACTTATTTTTAGCATAGCTTTAGCATCAGTGTATGCTTTAATTATATCATTATCTATTACTTCATTCTCTTTATTGTATTTGATATATTCATCAATTATGCTTAAACAGAAAATTAGTATGTCATCATCCTTAAATAGTTCATAATAATGAGTAACATCTTTAAGCAACAATAAAATTTTTGCTTTACCGTATCCCAGTCTAATATTCTTTAACGATAAGCCTTTTTCTATCGAGTGAGCATTCATTATTAACCTTGCTCTTAATTTCTTTTGGTTATTATATAAATTCGTTGTAGATCCCATATGTCTTGCAAGAAGAAAATACTCATTAACAAGTACTTTCATAGCAATGAATCTCATACCCAAAAATCTTCTTAATTTGAAATAAAAACTATCTCTCATAACATTATTTTTTATGTCCATCTGTTTAAAATTGGTTTTAAAATTGAAATATAATCGATATCTAATCTTTTAGATATAATAAAGAAAATTATTATGTATAATGTGAAACTTGAAACTAACATAAAAAAAAGATTTACACTAAAAAGTGTTACAAACAAATAATGTAATATAAATAATATAGGTAATAAAATAGTTATAAGATTAAACATTAACCTTACTGGTAACAACTTATATATAGGTGTTTTTAAATAGCTAGATATAAATCGCATAAAAAAATATATTACTCCTATATGGCATAGTACTGAAACAACTGCAACCGAGTATGGGCTTCTAATTAATCTTACTATTATAAATTGCAATATAACTGTAACTAGGGCACCATATGCTATAATTTTTGTATAGTATTTAGTAGCTCCCATAGCTAAAATAAGGGGAGCAAATGCAATCAAATTAAATAAATTCTTTACGAGAATTATCTTAAAGAAAACTCCTGAGATTGCATAATTATTCCCATATAATAAAATCATTATTTCCTTTGAGAATACAAAAGTATAAAGTAATAATGGATATATTAGAACAGTCGTTTTATTTATTACATTATTCCAAATTGGTCTGATCTCATCTCGTGCATCTTCATTTTCATTAATAATTTTAGAGAAAACAGGAAGTAAGACAACAGATGTTGCCCCAACAATCATACTGACAAATGGCAAATCCATCCATCCATTAGAGAATTCGGCAAAAGTTTCTTTCCCAAAGTAGTTGCTGATGAAAAATTGGTCAGCAGAATTCATGATTATTCCCCAAAAACTAGCATACATAAGAGGAATTGAAAAACTAAAAATTTCTTTATACTTTATGCTTGTTTTTACTCTCTTTTCATGTCGCACAGGATATTTTTTAAGATATAATGCAATTATAAAAATTATAAAAGAAGATATTGTAAATCCAATTATAGCTGACTCATAAGTTCCTCCAAAAAAAATAACAGGTATTGAAACTAATATAAGTTGAAATAAGGAACTCAAACCTTTATAAATAGCTATAAAATGAGCCTTCTTAAATGAAGATAAGATACCGTCAACCCCCATTGTTGGTAACATAAATAATGGTACTATAGAAAATAGTTTTATTGCGTAATCTAAATCTGGATTCTTAAGAAACTGAGCAATTAAGGGTGAGGCAAAAAATAATAGCACAGAAAATAAAAATCCTAAAACTATAAAAATATATGTGATTTTATTTATAATATCTCGAGCTTCACTGATATTTACCCTCGGAATAAAATAGGGATATGCTCGAGGTAACCCCAGTGTAAAAACTACAAGTAAAGAATTATATACATACATCACCTGCTTATAGGTGCCATAATCCCCTTTATCGAAATATCTGCTTAATATCATCGAAGTAAGAAGTATGAACCCATATGAAATAATGCTGCCAAAAGCAACCCAAAACGCTTGCTGTGTATTACTCGTTCTATTACTCATGTATTATTGTTGTAAACAAATAGCATCATTATAACTTAGCATCAACTTCACTATCTTTCAACACCCCCTTCACATCATACACCACACTCACCTCTTTCTTCAGGGGAGTTAAATCCATGTCTAAGAACTCCTTATGAGCTACGCCTAATACAATTGCGTCGTACTGAGGGGTTGTTTTGTTTTTTTGTTCTTTTGTTTTTTCGAGGGTTTCAGCGTTTTGTTTACCGTTATGCAAATTATCTAAGCTATTGATTGTTCTAAAGCCGTACTCATGGTAAACTTCGTCGGAATTTGCCCAAGGGTCGTACACACATACATTCACCCCATACTCTTCTAAGGCACGTATTACTTCTACAATTTTGGTGTTGCGCACATCGGGGGTATTCTCTTTAAAGGTGATACCCAGCATCAACACGTCGGAGTTGTTTACATTGATTCCTTTCTGAATCATTGTTTTCACCACTTGCGAGGCTACATGTCCAGCCATGCTATCGTTGATGCGGCGTCCGGCCAAAATGATTTCGGGATGATAACCCACTTCTTGTGCTTTTTGTGCCAAGTAGTAGGGGTCGATGCCAATGCAATGTCCTCCCACCAATCCGGGTTTGAAATTGAGGAAGTTCCATTTGGTGCCTGCTGCTTCCAACACGGCTTGTGTGTCAATCTCGAGGATGTTGAATATCTTGGCCAATTCGTTTACAAACGCAATGTTGATATCGCGCTGTGCGTTTTCGATTACTTTTGCAGCTTCGGCCACTTTAATGGTGGGTGCCAAATGCGTGCCGGCAGTTATCACCGATTTATATAGTTCATTCACTCGTTCTCCTATCTGGGGAGTAGAGCCTGAAG
>CAZPWO010000089.1:0-9058 GCA_964590525.1 uncultured Herbinix sp.
ATATCGATTTGTTACATATGTCCTAAGAACATCGCCATTTTTCTTATAACTTTTAGCTGTTTGATAGTCTCTATTTAAATTCCCTTTTTGATCTATTCGTACAGCAAAATTCAGTTCATTAAGCTTTTGAATTTCTTTATACGCATCTCTCCTATACCCAAGACTAGCTGCAATAAGTCCAATCACAGCACTCTTAGAAGGATATAAATCTGTATGTCGCGTTTCAAAGTCTGAATTTGTTCCCCAAGATTGCAAGGGACCCGAAAATTTTAAAAGTAGTGTTCTCAATTTAACCACCCATTTCACTTAACAACATATCTAAATCTCTAGTTAACTTTTCTACTAACTCTTTTAAGGATTCTGTTATATTACTATTTGTTTCAACTTCTTGATCATTTACTAATAAATAATAACTTTTTACAGGTTTATCAACAAGTTTAGTAATTTCCTTTTCTGCTTCAAACAATTTATCTATTGATTCGTAAACATATCCATCATTAGATTTAACTGGCTTTTCGAATGCACTTACTAAGTTAACAGGTCTATCCTCGCGTATATTTACTAGAATCAGTTGTGGAAGTGTCTGGTTTGCAAATGTATTCACCTTACCAGTTGGCATAGAATTTGAAAAAGCCTTCACAAATAATTTCATTGTATTAATAGTACTTTCTTTATCATCAAGCTGATGTAATAGCTCGTGAACTGCTACATTAGCATAACGATAAAGAGTTGATGAATTATATTCTACGGTGCCTAACATACCTGCGCCTGCATTGTCTTCAGGCTTTTTGTCGTCTACTGCTGTGAAAAAATCATACTCCGTTTGTACAGAATGTGTAGATATTGCATGGGCAACCTGTGATGAAGCATCTTCATTTAAAGAAGGATCATCAGCAACCATTCTACCAAAAAGGGCTATATCTATAGCTGGATTTTTTCTTAAAGTTTCCTTTAGCGCCTTTTTGTCTTCAACGCCATCAAGTGCAGCCTGAGCAAGTCCTCGAGCTTGTGTATCACCCATAAAAAATAGTGCTCTTGCCTTACCATCTTTTAAAGATATACCTGCTTTTTTCAAAACATCACTAACTAGCTTTGTAGCTTCTTTATCATCAGTATCTGGATCAATTTCGAGAAGTTTTTCTTTTACATATTCAACTATTTCTAAAGTTCTAACTCCAATGTTCTCTTGTGAGCTGTTTTCATAAAAATATTTACGCATTGCTCTCTTCCAAGACTGTGATGAAACTCTTGCACGCCTAGTTCCACCATATTGAGCAGTTTTTGGGCTCCCTGTATCATCCCTATTTACATTTGATGGTGGAACAGTTTGAATAATATGAATATCTAAAAACAGTCTATTCTTTTTCATTTTCTTCTCCTCCGTTTTCTTCTTTTTCTTCGTTTCGTTTTCTGTAATATTCTCTTGACCAAGCAATTCTTATGTTATCTTCATAGCCTAATATAAACCAAAACAAGTCTTGACTTAGCTTTGAAAAATTCACTTTTACTTGTCCCTTACCCCTAGACTTTAGTAACCCAAACAATTGCCTTAAATGATGAAAAAGCTCATCATATGTCGTCGAGGTTACCAAGGTGTTAAACCTTCTATCTGATGAAGCTATATTGTCACCCTTCCTTAAGTTTGAAAAGGACGTCCCCATGTTCTCCCATTTGCTGTTTTCTCTGTCACTAACTATACTTTCTGCGCTTCCTTGCTGATAAAAAGCATATAATTGTAAAGTGTTTAAGATGGCTTCCTCCTCAGCTGTTAGTTTTCCGTCATTTCCAAGAAACTCTTCAGGCATATTTTCAAGCATTATTGGCCAAATTTCAATAGTTTCACTGGGGTTTTTCCCTATAGAATTTCTCAAATTAGCTAGTGCTGCCCTAGATCTAGGAATATCAAGTGTTTTTGATAATTGACCTATTATTTTTGATGTTACCTGGTAAACTGTTGGAATGCTTTTTTTCTTGTTGTTCTTCATTTTCTCTCCTTTCTTGCTATTTTTTTAGTTCTTGGCTTAGGAAATAAAGGAAGTCATTATAAGAAGTAGCAATATTTTTAACCCCCTCTTCTGTATTAATCCCTTTTAAATCCCTACTGGTTGCATTATTAAAAAGTTGATCTGCCTGTTTTCTTACTATCTTATGCAACTCCTTTCTCCACTCAAGAACCTTGTTGTCTTTAGAATCATTTGGCTCAATACTAGCAAGCCAAGTCCTAAAAGGAATATCTATTTCAAAATATAGAGCTTCTATCTCACGGTCAATAAAACCCTGTCTTGCTATTTCTTTTAGATTCCTAATCTCTGCCACACCTGATAAAAAAATCCAGTAACTTTTGTTAACTACGAACTCAGTTTTTTCAACTGAACTTTCTATTCGCGGAACCCAGTGATTGTCCATTACATCTGTTAATACATAATCATTAATTTTTAATACGTCGCAAATTTCATCTACAGGAACCCAAGAAGTTGCATTCCCATCATCCTGCATACTTGTCCCTTTTATTATAATTTCCGAATCACCTATGATTTTCTTCTTATCATTAAGCCAAGTAATAAGCCCAGGTCGCCTTTGTTTGTTATTATCAGAAGAAGGCATAGCCATTAATCCAAAAGACCTCCACAAAGACTCGTTAGTTCTGTGCTTTCTTGGAGTATAATAATCTTTATTAATTCCTTGTTCATTAAATCTCCAAAGTGTCATTGGCTCTAAGAACTGATCCCTGTTATCTAAGCCTGGTAGTTTAACCACATTACAAGAAAAAGCTTTTTGAAGATCAATCTCCGGATCTATATATATTGCCCTCGACCACATTGTATATAGTTGAGCTAAATTATCTGTCATCTTATTATCCAAATATTCATTTATTAACAATTTGGATGAGTACTCCCAGCAAGGTTTTTGAATGTTTCCTACATGTTTTTCTTCTGGATGAACTAGAACAAGATTAAGCATTAAGGTTTCAAAAAGGTTTTTTCCTTCTATATAAATTCCTCCAATATCAAATAACCAACCTTTGGATATTCTCTCGTATTCTTCATCAGTTATAAACTTAGTTTTATCAGATAATCCAGTATATCCTTGATAAGTTATTAGCCAACGCGCTACTTCATCCTCATTTAATATCTCTTTATTCGATTTTGCTTCATATTTAGGAGAGAATAATGCAATCTTATTACCACTCTCAGACAATGTCCTGTCAAAAGTCTTACCACTTATCGAACTTGGATTTTTTTTATTAATTTTATCCCCTGTAACATCTTCTTTTAAAGCCTGAAAGAACGGATATTTATCATCAAATAAATAAAATCTATCATACCATTTGTCTAAATACTCTCCCAATATAGAAGAAAACCCACCTTGCTCCCACAAAACCTCCCAAGCCTCATCAAGTGCATCAAGATAAGCATTCAAATCATCTCTATCAACAGCAGAAATCTGCCTATATGTTTCGTCCAATTCAATACAACAATAAGGCTTTCCTTCTGCATTAAACCTTGAGTATACAGTATTTAAAACAGCTAGAAGGACCCTTAAAATAGCAAAATCCTGAGTCTTAGTGTCTCCAGCTAAAGACTCAATCAATTGTGCCTCTTTAAAAAGTGTTTTGATCGAAACGAGCTTATTAGTTCCTTTTTCACTATAAATAACGGAAATCCACGGTGAATCAATTAAATTATATCTACCCATCAATACCTTCCTTTCTATGAGATAAACCATACTTCCTATCATAATAAAGCGTTTTGCCATCTAATTCAAAGTTGCAATTATTATCGAAGATAATACCTAGACTTCCCTTTAGCCACGTTTGGTTTTGCCAGTTTGATAGATGTTTTATATTATATTTTTCTAATTCCTTAATAGTCTTGTCTGCGTTCCCATACATTGAAAATTGCAGTGGTAATCTTAGGGTTGAGCTAGCAATCTTCTTAGCAACACTCGGAATACTAATATTATTAGAAACATCTTCATCACTATCAATAAAGCTATAACCATCGTCACATGCCTTTAAAGCTATAACCTCAATTGTTTCTTCTGAATCCCGCACTTGGGCATATCCATATTCTTCAGACTGGTTTGGATGGACATTATTTAACCATTTAATTAGTGAAATGGTCTTTCCTCTTCTAGCTTCGTATTTTGGACTTGATAATAAATAGGTTTTTGCTCTTTCTTCTTTTTTATCTTTTTTCATATAAAAATCTTTTTTCATTTTTACAAATTTATCTTTCACGCTAGAATCAAGCATAATATCTTCTTCTCTGTAGACTTTTTGAACTAAAGGAGATATATCTCCAGGTATATTAATAGTTGTTGGTAAAAAATGTTGTGTTCTTGTTAATAAATATCCTCCATATACATAATCTGAACCAGATTCAAAATCCAAATCTTCACTTATTCCCATTACATATAATATGGGAGCTTTATGTTTTTTTGGTCTTTCTATTTTATGCCGATGGAGCCTTCCTATACGTTGGATAATTAAATCCATTGGAGCAAGATCACTTATCATAACATCAAAATCGATATCCAAAGATTGCTCAATAACCTGAGTGCCTATGATAATTTTTCTAACAGGTCTCTTGGCTTCTTTGCCAATCATATTAAGAAGCTCTTTTTCCTTATTTACTCTCTCGGTAGCTATAAAATTGGAGTGTAAGAGAAAAACAAATTCTTCTCCAAACATCTCGGAACATTTATTTGCTATATCCTGTGCATTTTTTACTGTGTTTACTATTATGCCTATAACAGCTTTACTTGATAGGAGTTCTTCTATTTTATCGTATAACTTGTCCTTGTTTAGTCTTATTATGTTAACAGGCTTGTTCTCTATATCTTGAAAATCCTCTCTTTGAAAAATTTCTTCCCCATCTGTATATGTAATTAAGGGATAGGATACGGTAGCTAAACCTTTTGATGGGAGTTTAACTTTTTTCGCTTTTATCCCCTTCCCTCTTAAATAGGCCTTACAAAGTTTTTCTCTGTTTTGTGCCGGAAGTGTCGCTGACAGTAAGATAACAGGTACGTTATATGCCCCCATCCACTCTATTGCCCTCTCTAAGTATTGATTCATATAGGCATCGTATGCGTGGACCTCATCTATAATAACAATTTTCTTGCTTAGCCCTAGATGACGCAGCGCTAAGTGTTTTTGCTTTAAAGATGCTAGTAATATATGATCAACAGTAGCTACAACAAAATCATCAAGTATTGCTGTTTTTCGTCCAGCAAACCACTGATTAGCAATAAGTGTTGCATCTTTCTCATCTATGTCTATATTTTTAGCAAGAGAAGAATATTCTTCATTGAGTGCTGATTTACCATGTACTAACTGTATAGAAATATTCTCGTTCTTATTGCCTCTAATGTTTTCTAGCCAAGAATATATCCGTGAAAACATCCCATTGGATGTTGCTTGCGTAGGTAGGCCAAAAAATATGCCGTTTTTCCCAGTCTTATAGGCTAACTGTTCCGCGCCTATTAGGGCCGCCTCTGTCTTTCCTATTCCCATGGGTGCCTCTAAGATAATGATACCAGGATTCTCAGTAGCTTCATTTACTTCTGAAAATATCTCTTGAACATTTCTTGGTTCAAAGCCAAAACGTTCTTGGTAGTGTCCTACTATATTCGGATGATAATCCGCCTCTAATGGGCGAGTTTTAAACCAGGATTCCCATCCTTTAGACAATCGTTCACTTAGATTGTCAACAAGATAAATATCTAAGTCAACAAGTGGAAAATAGTTCTCATTACTAGCTATCCAGTCTGCCGTTATTATTAGACCCGATAGAATGACTTGACCTTGCTGGTTAATTGATGGCAGTTCTTCTACATCCTCGTAACCATTATTTTTTAAGGTCCAATCAAATATTTCTCTTTGAGCCTCTTCCCATATTTTATCCACGCCCTTAAAATCTTTTTCTTCTTGATAGTAATTGGTTAAATATCCCTTTTGCTCCTCGTAATAATTTTCATTGTTAGTTGGGCTCCCATGGTGACCACCTATTATCGAAGCTATGTCCTCTTTTACACCATACCTAGTCAATATAAATTGGCCAGCCAGTGCATGAGGTGATTTGTTTTTATTAGGTAGGGCTTTACTTGATAATCCTTCGAAACCAAATCCTTCTAGCCTTTCTATCAAAAGGTGGTCTAAATCATATGAGCTTATAAATCCTATTTGCAACTGAAATGCTGGAGTTGCCTTACCCACATCATGGCTTGAAGCTAAAAATTGCACTATTTTTTTTCCATCAGCTTCATCTTTACTGTTAATCGAATTTAGTATAACTCTCTTTTGGCTTAAGCTTAACCAATGTTCCCAAAGGAGCCCTGCTATATTTCGAGTATCTATCAAGTGCTGATTTAAGGACAACCAAGAATATCTACCATCCTTTTCCGACTTTTTGGCCCATAAATATTTTTGATTCATATATCACCTCTACTTGTTAAAATTAGCATTTTTATGGCTGATATTTAATTGTTTTATCAAAAAGTTTCCTGCCAGTAAAACATTCCTTTTTTAAATCAACTTATTGAAACAAATATCCAGTCTATTTGCTAGGAACTGATAAGCATTTAACAATCTATGCAAATTAAAGTCATGAACATCTGACCATAACGTATAAATCTTGCTCAAATAGTAAGTTTTATTATTACCAACATAAAAACATTTAATTATAGTTCTTTAATTTCCCACTCATATTAATATTCCTTACCTTTTCACCCTACTTATTATACATTGTTATTTACCACATTTTACTTATATGACACATATCAACCATTTTTTTAATTCCCTATGGTGCTCTTTTACCCTTTATAATGTAATTCATCACATATCAAAAATCCCATTACAAATATGTAAAAACAACTAACGAACTAATCTTATGCCTAGTAGCTTTACCATTACATCCATGACATCTCTCACACCTCTAGTATTGCTTATAAGACATAGATTAAATAAAAGATGTAGGAAGTATTATGTGAATAAAGAGAAAAAGTATTATATCATTACTAATATTATTGGTAAGGGTAAGCACTTGTGCTATTCTACCTAGCAAGTTAACAGCATATGCAACAGAGAAGGACTGCTAAAACAAAGTAAACCAGCAGTCTTGGAAGGAAATATAACTAAAATAACCACAAAAGTCTTTGCCCAGAATACCACTAATAACTGGACTTGGATGAATTTGGACGATGTAGCAAGCCTTTTATACAAGTCCAAGACAAAACTTAATACCTTAAATACACATAATACTTTTCTTGCAAATCTCTTATTAAAATTAATAAAACTGCTAAAACATTCATTTCTCAATGAATCATCTCAGCAGTCATAATTTATTTTTCGTCTATATATTCTATTATATAACATTAGTCTAATGACAAATTCTTCTCTCATGAACTATATTGTAACATACTTTATTTTTTTATACTATTATAAATTAACTGTATATCTACACCCTAGCTTCCTATAGTTACTACATCCAAGAAATTCACCATAGTTGCTATTCTTTTTTAATAAAGTTCCACCACATTCTGGGCAGCTATACTTTTCCTTCTCCATTTCTTTCTCATAATTCATAATTAGCTCCTGGGCAAACTCACTTATGTTATTTTGATCCACAACTATAAAAACCTTTTTCTTTGCCCTGGTTAAAGCCACATAAAATAGTCTTCTTTCCTCAGCATGGGGATAAACATCATTATCTTCTAGTAGCAAGTTATATATAGGTGGATTTTGAATTTTACTTGGAAAACCCAAACCCTTTCTCTTATTATTTATTACAAATACATAATCTGCCTGTAATCCTTTTGATCTATGTGCTGTAATAAAATTGATTCTTAAATCTTTTCTTTTATAAAATGTCACTTGTGTTAGTCCTAATATATTATTATATCTACAAGAAAATTGATCATTCTTATCTATAATTTGAATATCAAAACTATATCTTCCTATCAAATACACTGAGCTGTTTTTAGGGAGTTGCTCCATTATCTTGGCCATAAAATTTACACTGGCATTTTCTGTGTAACCCTTTAAACATTCCAGGGCAAAATTCCTATTTATATTCTTTGATACAAGTCTTTTTTTAATTTGCATAGAATTTCGCATAATAAAATTTCCACTTACATCTATTAGACTTTGACTAAATCGATAGGTAGTCTCAATCCTACTAATTTCACTTATTCCCCAATATTTTTCAAAATTCAATATGTAATCAATATCGCTACCTGCAAACCTATATATACTTTGCCAGTCATCACCAACGCAGAAGAGTTTAAATTCCTTCTGATCTCTCATTGCTTTAATCAAATTATACCTTGACTTAGATATGTCCTGATATTCATCAATTATTACATAAGTATATTTATGGTGATAGTTTCCCTCTTTAATGTGTTTATTCGCCAGATTTATCATGTCATTAAAGTCTATTTGTTTATTGCTTTTTATCTCAGTATTATATCTATCAAAAAGAGGTTGTATTATGTCAAGGAGCAAGATGTTTGCCCTTCTTATATTCCCCTGCTGATGATTGTTTATAGCATAAACCTCTTCCATATTATAATCATTTATCTTTATAAGATTGATAACAGAAATAAATAAGTCAATTATAGTATTAACAAATTGTTCGTTGCTAGCTATTATTTCATTCCATAGTTCACTTGTTATCCGTCTATTTAAGGGAACATTATAGTTTTCTAATTTGCTTTTTAGTGTATCCAACAAATTTCCTTCCTCATAATCATAATAATATGTCTCGATCATTGTGCTTTCATTTTCCTTATGGGTTTCTCTCTTCCACTCTATAGATTCCATATATAATTCTGAAGGAGTCTTATCTACAGTTCCTTCAAAATAACTTGGCACTTGGCCATTTCTATCAATTCCAAAATGCTCAATGTATATATCATAATCCGTCAGATAAAAATCAGGACAATACTGGCCATGCTCTAAGGTTGCTGTATCTTTCACATATGGATGCTCATAGATATATTCAATACCATGTTCATATAAGAAGTTAGCTACATGCATCTCCCCATAACTTTTAAC
>CAZPWO010000090.1:0-8961 GCA_964590525.1 uncultured Herbinix sp.
AAAGAAAGTCAATTCCCTTTGCATTTCATTATATGGTAGCTGTAAGCAAATGACAATAATTTGATTTGTTTTTATAATGTTTGTAATTAGTTCTTTACAAGATGGCATAACTATAAGTATAATGACACTATACATGTGGATAATTCAATAAGAAGGAGCTTTCTATGAGTTTTGTTTGGACTACACTTAGGGTAAATAATTTAGGGGAATCGGTTAAGTTTTATACTGAAATAATTGGACTAAAAATTCTTGATAGAATGGAAACAGGAAGTGGGGATAATATAGTCTTTCTAGGTGACGATAAAAGTGATACAAAAATTGAACTTATATGCGGCACAGCTGGTAATCATAAGACTAATGTGGGGGAAGATATCTCTTGGGGCTTTAAGGTTAAGTCTCTTGACGATACCATGACTATGTTAGATGACATGGGTATTAAATATGAAGGCCCTATTCAGCCAAATCCAAAGATTAAGTTTATATTTATGAAGGATCCTAATGGAATGAGTATTCAACTAGTGGAAAATGAGTGATTGTTATTAGGAATGAGATTAAGGCTTGCATGATAGTCTGCTAATTGGATTCTTTATATAGAGCTTTTACTAGGATAATTCCGATTTGCCCATGCTGGGTGCACATGGAAGCAACCTACACATATCTATAAGCTGTTTCCATGGGTCAATGTCATTCATTTTATATTGCAATTTACTCTTTCCACATGTTAGCCTTTATAATGAGGATAGAATATATTGTAATAATTAATAAATCTCACAATCTTATTCTGCCTTTCTAGTGGAACACATATGATTTTGTCACTTTGAATGACATAAGCATAAAAACCAACACAATAGACTTCTTCTGCATTACTTATTCCATCCATTTTCTTTGCACGATGGGAATCCCTTACATCAGGTTTATATATGTCTCGACCCCAATAAAACAGCTCTCCTTCTGAATTTACACATAAACCATTTACTGCTGCCACTGACAGGGAAACAAAGACTTCATTTTCTACTTCTCTGAATTCAGAAACGCTAAAGTCTTCAGCATGATAATTATTTACCCTAACTATTTCACCATTTGTCTTTAGTGCATATACCGATTGTTTATTACTTTGAAGATCAACAATAACTTCTTCCTGAACATTTTCAGTAAAGATAGAATTCTTCTCCAGTCCAAATCTACCAGTTGTGTAAAGTTTACCCTCTTCTGATAGTAGAGCAGTGTACTCCGTACCACAATCAACCTTAACTATTGCCTCAGGTAATTCAATCAATGTAAGCTGATCTAGTTTGTGGTTTTTATCAGTCCCCAGGATATTGTATTCATCTCTTCCCCGCTCATTATAGCCGTACATATATAAGTGCCCTTTATCAGTTAATATAGCTGTATGGCTACTGATGGTGTCTCCACTTACTGCCCCTTCAATCTTCCCTATTAATTCTCCTTCAAATCCACCTGTTTTATCTACATAGATGCTTCCATCCTTGTGAATTATTAGGCTTTGACTTCCTATCTTCATAAATATTATATCTGATTTGTCTACTAGAGTTTCAACTTTTCTTTTTTTATGATTGTAGCTATAAATTTTTCCATTATCAGTTAGGCCATATAGGTTTTCGGTCCCATTATTAACAGCTACAAATTGAACAATGTCATCCATTCGTTCAAATGTTTTGTTATAGACACTGCTGGCAATATAAATAATTGTTATGAGAGTTGCAATTGATAAAGTAATAAATACTCGTTTTTTACTTAGTATCATTTTATAACCTCCAAGGGATAATAAACAAAATAATCCTCGCCATATGTGCCGTCATGTAATTGTATTTTCCTGATTCCATATTTTATTCTAGGAGTAAAATCTATTCCATTATCTATTCTAAAATATGTTATTTCTCCTGTTGATAATCTTTCAAAACCATTTTTATCAAATGACATATTTCTAAAATTTTCTGAGGATGAATGAGTTTCATATCCAATAATCGGTACATACCTTGAAGAACCGTCCCATGCATGAACTTCTTTTATACCAGGCATTTCTTTCATAAATGATATAGCAACATTTTGATTATAATTATCAGTCCCTAAAACAAATGAATTTAAATAATCTAAATTACCATTATTACATGAGGATAAGATCAATCTGTTAATATGTTTTTCATCTAATGAACTAATGGGCATGTTTTTAGTATCGTTAGCATATGTAGATAAACGCAAACTGTTATTCGCTTGGTTAGGTTTTGACTTTTCATCATATATATATATAGATCTAGCCGCACCATGAAAAATAGTAACAACTTCATCAATCTGATATTCTATTTTTCCTCGATTGTTCTTACCCATACTGTTCCAGCCTTCTTTAAATCCATTTAACGTATTAACTGGATACACATTAACTAATTTATCCTTTTTGATATATTTAACAAGTCGATCCGTAGCTTCTACAGCTAAAAATAAATCTCCACCTTTTTCATAAAAGATATAATTCTTAAAATCATTTGTCTCCAAAGGTGTAGCATCCTCACTATCAGTTGCATTATCAAAATCACTATCCACTTCATTAGGATTACTTGTATAATTAAAAAACTTCATATCAATAGTCTCAAGTTCATAATTGTCTGTTAGAGTACGAACTTCTGCAGGCATCCCCATTTCTTGCCCATCAGATAAACCGTCACCATCAGTATCCTTTTTCGTTGGATCTGAATAAATTACCTGCCCATTAGGTATTCTCATACCTGCCGTCTCATAGATATCATATAGACCGTCACCATCGGTATCTGTTTTATCAATCTCACCTATTGTGTCTTCCTGAATGCCCCATATTGCATCCCTGATTTCTTCCGCAGTAGCTGCATAATAAAACTTACCATTGCTGTTGGTCAACAACTAAATAAGTAGAGAAATGATTTGTCGTATAGCTTAATGTATTTTTTTTAGTATCAAGAATTGTTTCTCTTGCTAAGATCTTATATGCATTGTTGTCCTCATCATACCACATAATACGTAATTCTTCTTCATCTGTATCTCCTAATAGTCTTTCATCATAAGTAAATGTTATAGTTGCCTCATCAAATTCTGATGAACTCTGTATATCTACAGGTACACCTATAAGGCCCACAACATCACTAGATAAAAAGTCCTTACCATAAGTGTTTTTTATTGAAGTTGTATCATTTATATAGCCCATCCAGTCATTAACTTCGATTATAAGTATAATGATGCTATACAGGTGGACAATTCAATAAGAAGGAGCTTTCTATTAGTTTTGTTTGGACTACATTTAGGTTAAATAATTTAGGAGTTTTAAGGTTAAGCCTCTTGATGTTACCATGGCTATGTTAGATGACATGGGTATTAAATATGAAGGGCCTATTCAGCCAAATCCAAAGATTAAGTTTATATTTATGAAGGATCCTAATGGGTTGAATATTCAACTAGTGGAAAATAAGTGATTGTGATTAGGAATGAGATTAAGGCTTGCATGATGCCTGCTAATTGGAATCTTTTTTAGTTTTATTATCTATATTTGCCACAGTCCTTACAGTGAATTGCTTGTGTGCTATTTTCTGCTTTACATTCTTTGCATATCCAACTACCTTCTGATGTTTTTTCAAAAGAGTATGTTCTGGGTGCTGCATATCCTATAGTTGATTGGTTTTCACCTTTTTCTTTTTTTCTTATTTCTCGCCTATTTAAATCATGTAGTTCATAAGTGTTTTTCCTTATATTATGGAGTAATTCTATGATTTCACCCAAGGCGTATATTAATAATGAAGATATAAATGTAGACGTTAATGTAGATATTAAAACAGTTATAGCAACCCCAGAAGCATAGTTGCCTTCACCAAGATTGCCTGAAATAATGGTTGCGAAAAAAGTTAGGATAAATATAATAATAGCTGTTGCTTTACAGGTTATTGCTACTTTGTTTTCCATTGTGATATCCTCCTTTTGAGATATTTTTATGGTTTTATATAGGCATATCCCTGACTCTGCCTTTCAACAAGCTCTAATACTCCTGCTGGAACTATGGTTACAAAGTTTATGGTATGGTTTTTTTCTATCTTGTGAGTCCTTAATGCATTGTTACAAGCAATAAACTCCACACCTTTTGCCTTTAATTCTTTCATTGCATTAACATCCCTATCTAAATTCTGGCTAGGGTCATAGTACTTAACTGCCTCTGCATTAGCAACGACTTTAACATTATAGCTTTCCCCATCAATAGCATCTAATAGATTACTAACGTTGGTTAATAGTAGTTTCCACTTCTTGTTTTCATCAATATGAAATAACACTTTATATTTTGCTATAATGAACTCCTCCTTATTTTTATCTATACTTGCCACAACTCTTACATTGAATTAATTGTTCACTGTTTTTTGCTCCACATTCTGTACATCTCCAATCTCTTTCTGATGATTTGTTTAATGGACTTATACCTCTTTTCTCGTCCCACTTTTCACGCATTTTCATATCGGATAGCTCGTATGTATTTGCCCTAATATGATCAAGCAATTCTATGATTTCGCCTAAGGCAAATATTAATAAACAAAATAGAAATGCAGATATTAAAACAGGTATTGAAGACCCAGAATTGTAATTGACATCACTGGCTGAGCCTAGAATAATGATAAACATAAAAACTAAGACAAATAAAATAATAGCTGCTGCTTTACAGATTAGTGCTACTGTGTTTCTCATTGCAGTATCCCCCTTTTTAAGTGCTTTTAAATTTGCTAGATGGAAGCTTTTTCGTTGATCATTTGTTCAACTTGATTTTTGATTTCTTCATCAGAAATACCTTTGCCTTTCAGGTCTATGACTAAACTTAAAGCGTCATAGGCACCACGGCTATAGCTGTCTGATAACTCTTGAATATATTCCATCTCGATTTGGTCTTTATTCATTGGTATACCTCCTGGTTTTTATGTGAAATATCATAAATGTTTGTTGATGGTTAGGTCTTCTTTGTATCCATTTGGATATAAATATATTGTTTTTTTTCTATTAAAAACAGGGTTACGATTATGAATTATTCTATGATGATTTGGACATAAGATAAGCAAGTTACCAGCATCATTATTGAAACTTTTTGAAAAGTACTCTATATGATGGGCTTCTGCAACATGTGCATGGTATTTATCCCCTGTCAAATCACCACAGATCTGGCATCTGTATTCATATAAAAGCTTTAGATTATCCCCTATTTTTCTATTTAGTTTTCTAACTCTTACAAGCCTTTCATTTTTTACAATGGTAGAATCTAAATCAACCTCATCAAAGTTTAATATATCTTCAGCTACTCTCATACCTTCCCTCGCTAGCAAGTTGTTGTATAAAGAAATTTCATCAGCATATATGGCTTCTATTATAAATGTATCTTCATATTCCGTAGTATACATAGCTAAGTATTCCTTTGATTCTTCAGGCAACCTGATATAAGAGCGGTCACTGCTTGGTCTATTTTCTCTTTTTGTTTTTATATAGTTATAGCTATTTGGAAAAATAGTTTGAAGCGCTTTTGCCAATTCACTGTTTTTCGTATATCTAATTTGAAAGGTGTCTTCTTTTCTATTCCATTTAGAAGCAAAGTTGACATTTATAACCTTTGCTTTATATGTTTTTCCCTTTAGAATAAAAGTAATTTTCTTGGACTCCCCTCTTTTAATAAACCTACCCATGTTTTGTGCAAACACGACTTGATTGGCTAGAGGTAGTGTTAACCCGTCATGTAAAAGGGACCAGTCAACTTCTTTTTTATATACGTAGTTTTCATTGGAATTCATATGTATCACTCCACTTTTTATGAAATTTTAAATAAAAGACTCTTTTAATTCTTTTATAATTATAACATAAACCACAACAAAATTCAGGCTTTTATTCATATTCTTGGATTTAAAAGTATTATATGTTTGTACAAAAAACTCCTTAGTTATCTACATTTTTAACTTATAATTGTTCTATTTGTCTTAATCAAGTTCTCCCACATCTCCATGTAATGATTTATCCAGTCCTTTATCCCTATATTCTTCTTCAGAATTGGCTATTATTAATTGCTTTCTTATAGAATGGTTTTTTTCTAGGTCAGATTTGCCTATAGATGTAGCTTCTTCATTCCATAAGGCCCACATTGCTACATGTCCAAATTTACCCTGTATTTTCTGTAATTTTCATAAGTAATTATTTTTCTCATTTATTATTCCACCTTATATATTGTAGAGTTTCTATAATTTTAAAAAACCTTATTTAGCCAAAAAGCTCTAAAAGCTCTTTATATTCTTTATATTCTCTAGTATCCCTTAGTTGTTTTATTTCTTTTGCTATGGAAGAGTAGTACCATTTATGCCTTGCCTTGTCCTTAACATTAAATCTTTCCCATAAGCTATCACCTAATATTTGACAATCTTTATGTATGGATCTTAGATTTGATAATTTGTCAGCTAGAAGAACTATTTCAAAATTAATGTCTTGATTATTTCTTAATAATTCTATAGTAGCTTCTTTTCTTTCCTGCCAAGTCTTAGATTTATCTTCACTTTGTAGTTTTACAAGTGTCAAGACTTTTTCATTGAAGCTCTTTGACAAGTCTTCATAGGTAAGGTTTGTATCTTCTATTACATCATGTAATATTGCAGCAGCAACAACTTCTTCATCCACCTGATTATCTTTCATGGATAGACTGGCCCCTATGACCCCTGCCTCAAGAGGATGAAGAATATATGGTATCTTCCCTCCCTTTCTTAATTGACCCTTGTGGGCTAGACTGGCAACCTCTATAGCTTTATTAATCATGATATGTATTTCCTCCTTGTATAATATACTTATTTTTATATTAATTCTCTTGCTTTAACATCATAATAACACATTTAATATTCATTTGTGACACTAAAAAGGATTTACTTTCATTAAACTATGTTATATAATATAGTTGCTTGATAATTTATTAACAATCAACATATAAATGAACATATAAGTGTAAACTTGAAAGGATGAAAATTAAAATTATGAGTACATTAAAAGGTAAAGTTGCAATTATCACTGGTTCTACTTCTGGTATGGGTAGGGATACTGCCTACTATTTTGCAGAAGAAGGGGCAAAAGTTGTAGTTGTAGGAAGAAGAGAAGATAGAGCTAAAGAAGTAGTAGAAAACATAGAAAAAGATGGTGGACAAGCTATATATGTAGTTGCTGATATGCTAGAAGCAGATCAGATAAAGAATGTTGTTGATAAAACAGTAGAAGCCTTTGGCACAGTTGATATTCTTTTTAACAATGCTGGAGCTATTAGTTATAAGAACGTTCTTGACGTTCCAATGGATGAGTGGGAACGTACTCACAAGATTAACGTTGATGCTTATCTAATAATGACAAAGCTAGTTGCACCTATTATGAAGGAAAAAGGTAAAGGTGTTATTATTAACACAGGTTCCATCGCTGGAACTGCTGCTTCTTGGGGTCCTGCAGCATATTGTACTTCCAAACATGCTGTAAATGGTCTTACTAAGGCAATGGCTAGGGAATTAGGTCCTGAAATCCGTGTAAATGGTATCTTACCTGGAGCTATCTTAACAGAGATGTTAGATGATGCTGGTGGTGAAGAAGGAGTTGCACCGATGAAGGAAATGAGTCCTTTAAAGAGAGTTGGAGTAGGTAAAGAGATTGCTACAGTTGCAAAATTCCTTGCTACTGATGATTCTTCCTTTATAACAGGACAATTACTAAGAGTTGACGGTGGAGTTGACTGCTAGTTAAAGAAGATTTTATATATTAAGATAAAATAAAAGCTCCATAGTAGAAAGCTTAGATAAACTCAGTTTTCTACTATGGAGCCTTTATTTGCATATTTATATAAGTTTAAATCCATTCCCCAAAAGTTTTCTTAAAGCCTTTCTTTATCATTTCCACTGCTAGAACATAAAGGCCTAAAATTAATATTAGGATTGGTATAAATTTAAAGGATATAGCTTTTAGATCTATCCATATAGCTAGTGGTGTAAAGGCTATTGCTAGGGCAATAAGTCCTATTGTAATGCTTGATATAACTAGAATTCCTGCTGGCTTACTCTTGAAGAAGGGAGTTTTGCCAGTTCTTATCATATATATTATTAGTATCTGAGATATGGTTCCAAATAAGAACCAGCCTGCTTGAAAGTATGCTGCTTTAGCAGGGCTGCTATAGTCCATAACAAACCATAGGGCTAAAAAGCATAGGATATCAAAGATAGAACTTAAGGGTCCTAATACCCACATAAAGTTTTTGATGGAAGCAATATTCCATTTCTTTGGTTTTTCAACGTATGCTTGGTCTACCCTATCAAATGCTATACCCATTTGAGCAAAGTCATTTAACAGATTTTGGGCTAGGATATGGATTGGTAGCATGGGTAGGAAGGGTAGGAAGATGCTGGCAAATACCACAGCTACCATGTTGCCAAAGTTACCACTGACTGCCATCTTGATGTATTTCATCACATTGCCAAAGGTTTTTCTTCCTTCTAGTACTCCTTCTTCTAGGACCATTAGGTCTTTTTCCAAAAGGATTATGTCTGCTGTTTCTTTAGCGATGTCTACAGCGCTGTCAACTGATATTCCTACATCTGCCTGCCTTAAAGCTGGTGTATCATTAATCCCATCTCCCATATATCCAACTGTATGGCCATTGTATTGCATGGCTTCTACTACTCTTTGTTTTTGTATTGGAGAGAGCTTGCTAAATAGCTGGCAGTCTTCAACAATATCCCTAAGTTCCTTGTCATCCATGTTTTCTACATCTGTACCTGTATAATGATTCTTCACATCAATACCAATTTTATTACATACATTTATGGCTACTCCCTCACTATCTCCAGTTAAGACAACTGTTTTCACTCCGTGGCCTTTAAGGGTTTCTATAGCTGCTTTTGCACTTTCTTTTGGTGGATCAAGAAAGCCTACAAAGCCTATTAGGACCAT
>CAZPWO010000091.1:0-6143 GCA_964590525.1 uncultured Herbinix sp.
AAAGATATGGAAGGAGAGTGCTTGATTGAAAATCAATATTTCATGTCATAAGCCTGTCTTTTCAGATGATATCTTAGGATTTGCAGGTTTTAATTTTAATAATTTAGTCTGCTTTATTGCTGATGGAGATTTACCACAGGGTATAGCGGACGGTTGCTTCCTATTTACAGAGATAGGAACCTCTTATGTAGAAGGTGATTTAATTATTACTAGAACTAAGAGTAAGCCATATGAATATAAAATAAAACTTGCAAAGAAGGTAGAATCTGATTATTTAGGCAGGGTGCTTATGGCAACTCAACTATTTGCCAAGGAGGGACCATGTGATGAATATCAGTGAGTTACGAAAGAAAGTAGAGATACCATATGAAAGTGATAAGGAATTAGAACATAATATAAAGCTGTTATTGGGTCTTTATAGAAAAGTTAATTTTAGAGTAGAAGATAGGATTAAAGATTTGGAATTAGTAACATTTGAATCTGGAAGGAAACACTTAGAGGATTTAGTAATTTCTATATTAGAAATAGACACCACAATAAATTTTGACAAACTTGAAGATCAACTCATCAGTATAAATGAAAGTCTGTTTTTATTGCAAATTATGGACAAGGCTTTAGATAGATTGAAGAATTATCCAGAGAATGGAGAAACATATGGGAAGATAATTGAGCTAAGATTCTTTGTCAAAGAAATCTATAATCACGATTATATTATGAATAAGGTAAGTATGTCTAGAACCTCTTATTATAGACATTTACCTAGAGCAATTCAATTTTATGGAGTAATGTTATTTGGATATGCTTTACCAGAAGTAAGAACATTAATTTATGATGAGAACAAAGATATAAATGATTTAAAGGTGGCAGAAAAAGAAGAAAGTTATTATTTAGAATAAAGAATTGAAACTAATATGAAACCTTAATGATACTTAGGTGGTACTGTAATGGTACTTTTTACCTTATATACTATCCATAATGGGTGAACTATCCCTGCTTTAGAGCAGGGATTTTTGTTATCCCAAATTATGTGTGCATATGCCATACGACAATTTAAAGTCGTGTGGCTTTTTTTATGCCCAAAATGGAGGGAATTAGGTGAAAAGACCAAGAGGGCCACCAGCTTCCTTATGAATTTAAGCGAGATTTTAAAAATTCATAAGGAGGTCAAGAAAATGACTAATAAAAAAAGGAAAAATTACTATCTGCCTTTGTACGGAAAGTTAATACCAGTATCTAGAGAGGTTTATAAAGAATTTTATATTTATAGTCGACGTGAAAGATATTTAGAAGAGAGAGATAGGAGTAAAGGACTCTTACGTTTCAGCGACTATGACAGTGATGACAGTAACTTTATAGATTATGTGGAAGATAAAACAGTTGATGTGGAAAAGGTAGTTGAAACAGGAATGATTATTAAGGAATTGTATAAGGCATTAGATGAATTAAATACAGATGAAAGAGATTTAATAGAAAAGATATTTTTCAAAGAAGAATCCATTAGGGAAATTGCTCGTGATAAGGATGTGAGCCATGTTGCAATTCAAAAAAGAAGAAACAAGATATTAAATAAACTCAAAGAAATTCTAAAAGATTTAGAAGATTAGGTTACCACACCCCCTTACTTTTCGGCTTATAAGTAAGGGGGTAATTTTTATCCCAAAATTAGCACATTGAAAACTTAATAGACCAAGCAGATACTTTCTGTTCAGTATGAGCCTAGAAATAGAGGATTAATTAGTTTTATTAATTCCCTTATAACTACAATGTAGTGCTTGAAGAACTACAGGCGAAGATATACTGGCAGGTTAAAGATACTTTCGTATAGCCACAGTCCGAGCGTTAAAAGCGTCACAGGCAATGGGTACGGCTCGCCATTAGAATGGAGAGAGGTAAAAACACACCTATGGAGTGGTTCTCTAGCCACCGTCTGCAATGTCAAAAAACTGATTTTACATATTAAATAGATAACACATATTGAATAAATAGAAGGGGTGAAAGCATGGATAGTAATATATTAAGATATAGTATACAACTTGCTATGCTAAAGCAATTATTAATTAAAGAACTTATTGATAAAAGAGAATACTTTAAAATAAAAGATGAACTTATGAAGGATTATAAAATTTCTTCCGACTTAACCTCGTAAATCATATTTGTTTTTGCTATAATAACTGCATAGAGGAACACAAAACGGGAGGACTTTATTATGAAGAAAGTAGAAGTTATAAAAGGAGGCAATCTTTTAAGCAACAGAAACAAAGGAAAAGAAATAACTTTAATAAGAGTAGCTGCTTATTGTAGAGTAAGTACTGACAGTGAAGATCAATTGCAAAGCTATCATTCTCAAGTAAGGTATTATACAGATTTAATTAATGGAAATAAAGACTGGACTATGGCTGGTATTTATGCAGATGAAGCTATAACTGGTACACAGGTAGATAAAAGAGTGGATTTCCAAAGGTTGATTAACGATTGTATGAACGGAGATATAGATATGATAATTACTAAATCTATATCCAGATTTGCTAGGAATACCTTAGACACATTAAAATATGTAAGAAAACTAAAGGAAATGAATGTGGCTGTTTTTTTTGAAGAAGAGAACATCAATACATTAACTATGGATGGTGAGCTATTACTGGTTATACTTAGCTCTGTTGCACAGCAAGAAGTTGAGAATATTTCTGCGAACGTAAAAAAAGGCTTAAAGATGAAAATGCAAAGAGGAGAATTAATTGGTTTCCAAGGATGTCTTGGATATGATTACAATATTGAAGATAAAAGCATTTCAATTAATGAAGAAGAGGCTGAAATTATAAGATATATATTTAGGAGATATCTTGAAGGTGCAGGTGGCAGTGTAATATCCAGGGAATTAGAGAATCTTGGTCATAAAAGTCCTAGAGGAAAAAGTAATTGGTCTGCAACAACAGTATTGGGTATTATAAAAAATGAAAAATATAAAGGTGATATATTAATGGGAAAAACATTTACTGTAGATCCTATTAGTAAAAGAAGATTGGATAACTATGGTGAAGAAGATAAGTTTTATATAAAAGACCACCATGAGGCAATTATAAGCGTAGAAGATTTTGATAAAGCTCAAGAAATAAGATTAAGAAGAGCCAGGAATAGAAATACTGTGGCATCTAAGGATGGTAAGAGAGAAAAGTATAGTAGGAAATATGCATTTAGTAGTTTATTAGAGTGTGGATTTTGTGGTGCTAACTTATCTAGAAGAACTTGGCATAGTAATTCTGAATATGATAAAATTATTTGGCAATGCGTTGTAGGGACAAAAAAAGGAAAAAAATTTTGCCCAGAGAGTAAGGGCATAGAAGAAGTTGCGATTGAAAAAGCATTTGTAGAGAGTTATAGGCAATTGTGTTCTAATAATAAAGATATAGTAGATGAATTTTTAATCCGGATAGAAAAAACCTTGAATGATAGTTCGCTTGAAAAAAGCATAAAGAAACTAGATAAAGAAATCGCATCAATTTTATTAAAGCAAGATTCATTAGTAGACTTAAGACTAGAAAATAAGATTGATGGTAAAATCTATGAAGATAAATATGTTTCATTTCAAAAAAAGTATTTAGAAAAAAGCAAAGAAAAAGAGACTTTAGAATTCAACCTAAAAAATGAGACCAATATTAAGAAAAGAATGAAAGAATTTAAAGCTATGCTAGAGAGAAATGAAGTGCTGAATGAATTTGATAGATTTGTGTTTGAAAGTATAGTAGAGAAGGTTATTGTTGGCGAAATAGATGAAGATGATAATGTTGATCCATACAAGTTAACCTTTGTTTATAAGACTGGATTTAATGATAATCAAGATGGAAGCAAATTTAAAGCACCAAGAAAAAATGAAAGCATGAAGAATAAAAGGGATGCAGAAGAGTCTAACAAATTGTGTTCCCATACTAATAACGAGGTCAATAAATTGTATTCCTATAGTAACGACAACACACATAGAATGCGTGGTAGGAATACAGAAAATTGTCAAATAGAAAGAGTTGGGGAAGTGGCTGAATATCAAGGGAAATGGGATATTATCATGAAATTTATTTATGAGCAAAAATACGTTATTTTTGAGCCGATTGGAGAAGGTAGGAGAAAAAAAGAAATATGTAATGGAATTCGGGTGATTTTAGCAATAGTTTGCTAAGGTATGATTCAAATAGTATTATAATTTATTTACAACTATACTCTAAATAGGTATATAGTTTTGAATGAGCAAATATGTAAAATTTAAATAAATATTTGACAAATACAATGGTATACTTATGATACCTTGATTATACCTTCAAATATATATTGAAGCAATAATTGAATTGGTAATAGGTAGATGGGCACTCATTTTAGAAGAAATAAATAGATGATTTTTTTTATAGAATGGTCATTGCTGAAGAAACAGGAAAAAGATTGTAATTGATCGTCAAATGGCATATAATGAAAATAATTCTAAATAGCTAAGAAATGGGGTATTACAAGACTCCAGGTTTAAGTTTTATGCGCAGGAAGAATTGGTAGAATTCAAAAAATAGGGACTGTATGGGTAATTCCTGTTAAAGCAGTAAAGCCACTAGATGCGAGATTATATAGAAAAGCAAATGTTAGTCTGTATTGGGGGATTGATGAATGAATATTAAAATTAGTGATATAAAAATATACAACTTTAGATCTCTTAAAGAAGTGTTTTTGCAACTGGATGAATGCACAGTTCTAGTTGGAAAAAATAATTGCGGGAAATCTAATATAATTCAAGCAATCGCATTAGCATTTTCCTTTTCCAGTATTAGTAGAGAGGATATATTTGTCTCACCAGATGAACCTTATAATGAGGACAAGTCGATTGTCATAGATGTAAAGATTATACCTATAAATGAAAAAGATATAAGTCAAGATACTTTTTCAAATGAATGGTCTCGGGCTTTAGGAGACAGTGTCAGTATTGATGATCAAACAGATAAAGAATATTTTGCTTTTAGGACAGAGCTTAGATATGATACAGATAAAGAACAATATGTAAATCTTAAACGAAAGATTGATAACTGGTCAGATTCTGGCGAACAAAGATTAGGAACATTCATTAGACGTGAAACTTTAGAAGGCATTGATAACATTTTAATTAATGCTCAAAGAGATATTTCTTTGGATATCAAGGACAGAAAATCCATATGGGGTAAATTAACATCAAGGATCAAAGTTTCCGATGAAGTTAGAGATAAGATCGAAGGACAGTTAGGGAAACTTAATAAGAAAATTGTAAATGAAAGTGATATACTGAAATCAATTAGCAAAGAATTAAAAACAACAACCGCTGATAAAGGTAGCAGTGTTGATATTAGTCCAATTACCAAAGATATTGAGTCCCTTTATAGGGGAATGGATATCTATTATACTAATGTTGGTTCAGTACCTACATCAGTAGAAAATTTAGGACTAGGAGTTCGAAGTTGGGCAGTATTTTCCACTGTAAAAGCTGAAATTGCAGGCAAGATAAAAAAAGCTAACGACGAAGAATTAGCATATCATTCATTAGTTTTAGTAGAAGAGCCAGAAGCACATGTTCATCCTCAAGCACAGCGTCAACTTTATTCAGATATTAAAGGGATCGTTGGGCAAAAAATCATTACAACACATTCTCCATATATATTATCTCAAGTTGAATTAGATAAAATTAGATATGTGAGAAAACAAGGAGCATTTACTGTTGCATATCCTATGTTAATAGATGACTTGGAAGCAGATGATGTACGTAAGATTCGCCGAACCGTGATGAATACTAGAGGTGAAATTTTGTATGCAAATGCGGTTATATTGGTTGAAGGGGAAACAGAAGAACAAGCAATTGCGATTTTCCTGAGAGAATATTTTCATAAAGAACCATTTGAACTAGGAATTAACGTGATTAGTGTTGGAGGAAATAATTACACTCCTTTTATGAGAGTTTTAAACCGATTAGATATAAAGTGGTATGTTTTCAGTGATGGAGAAGCAAAGCCTTTAGATGATTTGAAAAAGTGTTTAAAAAAACTTTTGAATTGCGAACACACCCCCGACTTGGCAGACTTTAACAATGTCTTTTACTTGGAGAATGAAAATTGTTTTGAAACATACTGTCTTGAGCAAGGGTACAT
>CAZPWO010000091.1:6153-8873 GCA_964590525.1 uncultured Herbinix sp.
CTATATGTGATATTGAAGATGACCCTAATTATATTGAGTATTATATTGAGCAATATAATACTCAAAAAGGTAAGGGTGGCGTTATAAGAAATTATAAGGCTGATGGAGATGGTGGATATTATAGAGCAATAAAAGACTGTACAATGTCAGCTAAAACTAAATACCCAACAGCTATTGCAGAAGAAATTTGTGGAATGAGGGCAAAAAGCAAAAGGATTCCTCAGAAGATACGAGAGATGTTTTTAAAAATAGGAAATGATTTGGAGGCAGGTGAATATTAATGGCAATAACACTTTCTGAAAAACAAAAACAAATAGTCGAGTTTTCAGGAAAGAATCTTCTGGTTATCGCTGGTGCTGGAAGTGGAAAAACAAGAGTACTCACTGAGAGGATAATAAGACTTATATCAACTTTGAAAAAAGGAGAGAAGGTTTTAGCAATAACCTTTAGTAACAAAGCAACTGATGAATTGCGAGAAAGACTGATTTCAGCTTTAGGGGAAGAAAAGTTGAATGAAACAACGTATATTGGCACTACACACAAATTTTGTTTGGATATAGTAATTTCCAGAGGCAGTTCAATTGGCTTACCTAATGAATTGCATATTTGTGAATCATATAATGACAGGCTTCAAATATTTAAAGAAGCTATAGAGAGTGTTCCTCAATTTAAGTCAGAATACTTAGTAGAAGATTCGAAAGAAAACCATAAGAGGATAAAAGATCTTTTAGATGAATTAAGTAATGTTAAAAGGAATTTGAAATTTTCTGAAGATTATTCTAATGATCCAGTAGTACAAAAACTTTTTGAAGAGTATGATAATATGCTACTTAGACAAGGTGTTATTGACTATGATGACATATTACGATATGCATTTCAGATTCTAACAGAAAGGGATAGTATTTCTAGACTCTATCGAAAAGTTTATAAATATATTTGTGTAGATGAAGCACAGGACTTGAATAAGGCACAATATGAAATTATAAAAGCTTTAGCTGGCAATACAACAGGGGTAACAATGGTTGGGGATCCTAATCAATCAATATACGGCTTTAATGGGTCAACTAGTGATTATTTAGAACATAAATTTGTTAAGGAGTTTTCTGCACAACGTTTGGAACTTAATGAGAATTATAGATCATCGCGATTAGTGATTGCAGCAGCTAATAAGATTGAAAACTCTTTTGTGGTTTATGGAAATTGTAAATATGATGGCGAGTTTGAGATCAAGGAGTTTAATAATGAAACTGATGAGGCAGAATTTATTGTGGATAAGATATTGGAACTTGTGAAATATGGGCACAGAGATGTAGAAAATGAAACAATATCATTTAATCAATGTGCTGTAATTGCTAGAAATAGATATGTATTTAAAACTCTTGAGGAACTTTTTAAGATTAATAAAATAGAATACACCTTAAAAGTATCTGCAAAAGGTTCTTTTTCAAGCGAATCAGACTTAGTAAAGGCATTCGAGCTAGGTATGCGATTATTAGTTAATGTTAAGGATCAAATTCATCTCAAAGAATTATCAAAACTCGTAGCAAAAAGCAAAAACTATATAGATTTTGAAGAATTAAGAAATACTCTAACACTAGAACAGAATTGGTCTGTATTATTAAAGAAAATAAATTCAGTATGGAGCATTCTTGAAAAAAATGAAAATGACATAAAATTTCATTTGGCACTGAAAGAACTTTTAAAGATAATTGATGATCCTCAAATAATCATAGATGAAAATGAAAGGCTTCTAGCTTCAGAAGATATTAATGCATGGCAAGAGAATTGGAATAGCTATGTTAAAAAAACTAAAGCGGGAGAGAGGACCCTATCAAATTTTGTAAGAACTGTTTCATTAGGTAGTACGTATACTCCAGATGACAAAGGGGTGGTGTTAACTACGGTGCATATGTCTAAAGGCTTAGAATATGATGTTGTATTTATAATGGGTTTAAATGAGGGTGTGCTCCCGGATTATAGAGCTGTTAATGCACATCAATATTATGGAGATAGCAAACAATTAATCGAGGAAAGACATAATATGTTTGTTTCAATTACTAGGTCTAAACGATTGTGCTATGTGACATATCCTTTATCTAAAAACACTCCATGGGGAATAAAATATCAAAAACCATCAAGGTATGTAAAAGAATTGTTGCAGTAACAAATAATAGATGATGTTGCAAGAGCATCTAAGCATTCCTATAAAGTAAGGGAAACAGCGTGTTATCTTGAAGTTTATTATAACAAAAACATGCGATTTTTAATCCAATTCGAGAGAGTAGGAGAAAAAAAGGCTATAAGATGGAGTTAAGGTATTTGTGAAGATACTTTTCTCGGAGAAGGTGAGCAAATAAATAGGAAAAAGGTTTATATGGGCTTAAAAAGGAAGATATAATGTATATGTTAAAAGCCACTTGGAAACCGAACATATGTTTGACAAAGTGATTTCTATATGTTACTATATAAGTGAAAAGATAGAGTTGAAATAAAAGGATGGTGTTTAGATGAAAAAGAATAAGATGGCTTCTCCAGTCGTTAAGTGGGTTGGTGGAAAAAGACAGTTATTAGATGAATTAACACCATTGTTTCCAAAGAAAATTAGCACATATTGCGAGCCATTTGTTGGTGGAGGTGCGGTGTTATTTAATAGACAACCGAGCATAGCTTATATAAATGATGCGAATGGTGAATTGATAAATGTATATGAAGTGATAAGA
>CAZPWO010000092.1:0-8871 GCA_964590525.1 uncultured Herbinix sp.
TGAATATAATGTTATTATGAATTAGATATTGATGGTATAATAATTGTAATAGGTAATTCGCATTAGTAGAATTAGGTGACATGATAATTTTGTCATCCTGAGGAGCTTGCGACGAAGGATCTTTGTTTTAGGACCTAAGATTCCTCGTTTCCCTCGGAATGACAAAGACGGATTCTTCGACAAGCTCAGGATGACAGAAACATTAACGACACATTCTTAGTATTATGTGTAATATGTGGCAGATGTTTAAAAATAGGGTATAATAAATATACAATATACTATTTAAAGGATAGTGATATAAATGGATACTATTAACAAGTGTAGGGATATCTTAATAAAATATGAAGACATTATTTTTGCTTATATCTTTGGCTCATATGCTAAAGATAATATAAGAAAGAATAGTGATATTGATATTGCAATATATTTGAAAGATAATATAGATACTTATGAATACTTAGACATGAAAAGGATAATAATATCTTCATAGAAAATAAATATAAACTAATGCTAACTAATTATCCAAATCTTTCGATTATAGATATGGAATATAATATTGCAGACATAGCATCAAGACTTAGAGCGAATTATAAGATTAAAACACCAGATTCAATAATTGTAGCTACAGGTATAGCTATGAATGTTGATTATATTATTTAGAAGAGTTTGTTGTAAGGGCTAATAAATTATAAGTAATGAAAAAGACCACCTGAATAAACCCCAGGTGGTTTTAAATATCTATTTTCAAAAAGAACTTATTCTTATACTATTATTATAGTAACTCTCCATACCTTTTTACATAGAAGTTTTTAACTATTTGAACAAGTGCTAAATAAGCAATTACTGTAATAAATAACATCCACCAAGCACTCATTGGTAATGGTGCAAGACCAAGTAAGTCACCTAATTTGGTATAAGGGGCAATTGAACCTATAATAATCCCAAGTGACGTAATCGTCGTCATAATAAAGGATGCATTACTTTCTACAAAGGGTATCTTAGGAGTTCTCAGTGTATGGAGTACAAGTGTCTGTGTCCATAATGAAACGATAAACCAAGAAGATTGGAACACTGCTATGAACAAGACCCGTTGTTCTTCCCCTAGTGATTGATAACTTCCTCCAGCAATGGATGGTGCAATTAGGAAAAAGCTAATTAAGAAAGTTGTCACATCAAAGATTGAACTGGTGGGACCAAACCAAACCATAAACTTTCTAATACTTGATGCTTCCCATTTCTTTGGTTTATAAAGATATTCTTCGTCCATGTTATCCCACGGGATAGACATAGATGAGATTTCATAAATTAACCCTAGAAACAATAGTTGAATTGGTAACATTGGTAAAAATGGTAATAAGAGACTAGCAAGCAAGACGGAAAAAACATTACCAAAGTTTGAACTTGTGGTTGCTTTTATATATTTCATTGTATTTCCAAAAATCTTTCTACCTGACAAAATCCCTTGTTCTAAAATCATCAAGTCTTTTTCTAGCAATATAATATCTGCTGATTCCTTGGCAATATCAACTGCATTATCTACTGATATACCTACATCTGATGCTCTAAGTGCAGGTGAATCATTAATTCCATCTCCTAAGAATCCTACCACATGGCCATTATCTCTTAAAATACCAACTAATCTTGATTTTTGAGTGGGATTTAATTTAACAAATAAATCATGTTCTTCAACAATTATTTTTAATTCATCATCTGTTTTATTCATCAGTTTTTCACCTGAGATTACCCTATCTGTCGGTAAACCAACTTGATCAGCAACTGCAATAGTTACTAACTCGGTGTCTCCTGTCATTACCTTGACATCAACAGCATGATCATTTAATGCTTGGATTGCTTCTTTTGTTGATTCCTTTGGAGGGTCAAGGAAAGCAAGATAACCTATTAGAACCATATCAGTCTCGTCTTTCACTGAAAACTCATCCACTGGAGGTGGATTAGTTTTTTGAGCTACTCCCAAAACACGTAAGCCTTTTCTGTTCAGGTCTGATATTTGATTTCTAACAAAGCTACGACGCTCATCTGTCAATTCATGAACCTTACCATCATAATCAACATAATTACAAGCATCTAGCATCTCTTCGACGGCGCCCTTTGTAATCAATTGAGTCTTGCCAGTTTTATCTTCGACTACTACACTTAAACGACGTCTCTCAAAATCAAAGGGAACCTCGTCTACTTTAGTATAATTGTATGCATCTGTGTCTAATTCTTCTTCAGCTGCACTGATAATTGCTTCATCCATTAGGTTTCCAAGACCTGTTTGATACTTACTATTTAAATATGCATGGCGTAAAACTCTCTTACTTTCAAGTCCATTTATATCTAAGTGCGATTGTAGAATTATATTATCTTGTGTCAAAGTTCCTGTCTTATCTGTAACTAAAAGATTAATTGCTCCAAAGTTTTGAATTCCATGTAGGTTACGAACAATAGTCCCTTCTTTAGCCATATCATTGGCACCTTTAACTAAGTTCGTTGTTACAATCATTGGCAACATTTCTGGTGTTAATCCAACTGCGATTGAAACTCCAAAAATTAGTGCCTGTAGCCAATCCCCTTTTGTCAAACCATTAATTAAAATTACAATTAAAGCCATTACAACCATGAAACGAATTAGTAGCAAAGATGTATTTTTAATTCCAATATCAAAACTTGTTTCCGGCTCTTCATGTGCTAGCTCATCTGCAATATCACCAAATAAGGTGTTATTACCTGTTCTTATAACAATTCCCTGGGCACTACCACTTACTACTTCAGTTCCTGTAAATGCTAGGGTCTCATAAGCCGTTTCATTTGTAACTTCTGTTATCTCTACATTAGCTCTTTTTTCAACTGGGTAACTTTCACCAGTCAATGAGGTTTGTGAGATAAACAAGTCTTTGCTTTCACAAAGCCTAATATCTGCTGGAATCATGTCTCCTGCTTGTAGTCTAACCCAGTCACCAAGCACAATATCTTCTGTTCGAATTTCACTATATTCACCATGACGCTTAATGGCTGATGTTACCTCCACCATAGATTCCAATTCTTCAACGGAACGATTG
Organism: uncultured Herbinix sp.; assembly: GCA_964590525.1. Lineage (GTDB taxonomy): Bacteria > Bacillota > Clostridia > Lachnospirales > Lachnospiraceae > Mobilitalea. The sequence goes on from CAZPWO010000092.1 coordinate 3,063, forward strand.
GAGCGTAGGGTTTGAATTAAGGTCATTGTTCCACTTAAAAGAACCAGTACTACAATGATAAGTGGACCAAAAACCGCTTGTTCTTCCACGGGAACAAATACAAAATCTGTTAAAAAGGAAACAAGCGCTAAGGCAAATAATACTAGTGTAAAAGGAGTAAAATAAGCGTCAACAACAATTTTCCATAATGGCTTGTCAGTTCCATAATCAATTTCGTTGTCCCCATACTTTTCTCTTACATTGGCTGCACTTTCTTCACTATGACCTTCTTCCTTTACATTAAACCAGTTTTTGATTTCTTCCAGTGGCTGGCTAGCTAAATCAAAATAGTCTATGTTAAATAAATCTTTCATCGTTTTCCTTCCTTTCTATGATCCTTATTTTTTCTATCCTTTAATATCTTCAATTCTGTGGAGTCTATAGCCACTTAAAGCTGAATAAATACAAAATATAAAGGTCCTTATCTTTTTAATATAAATTGACATTAAACATATAGACAATTCCTCGTTAGTAAATTGCCCTCACCTCCCCATTTTAATACATAAAATGAAGATTCATTAGAAATATAAAAGGCTCCCACTAAATTAGCGAGAGCTTGACTAAATATCCACATAAATTGTAAAATAATCTTATAAATTAAGAGAATATTACAAATTATGATCCTTTCGTGGAGTTTTAGCACTATACAACGTAAACATTTCTGTTAGCTACCTTAAGAATACCTTATTTCGGTTAATTCTTGTTATACCCGTTGGCGTCTCTAGACGTTTCTGGGCAGTAGCTTGTGTTTGTATAGGAGCCTCGACCTAACAAATCATATTCATCTTTCCAACTACTAACTTTAACAATCATTCTAGTCTTTGTCAAGTTAATTAGATTTTGGGTCTTCATGCTTTGTAAAGATTAAGGTTGAAAACTAAAATTTAAGGCTAATCTATTAGCTCTATTTATAATTGGATAGTTATATTTAAATATGTTCTACTTATGATGCGATGAAACCTAACACAAGCAGGGGTAGCTATAGATGGAAGAATGAATTATTAGATGAACATGGATTGGCAATGAGTGGTATAATATTTGTAGGTATAGATATATAGAATTTTGTGTAACAAGATTGTTTACAAGTCAGAGAGGTTGTTTAGTTAGAATTTTAGGAGGGTTTTATGAAAACTAATTTAAAAGTGTTACCATATCTATTAGTGAATATAATTGCATTTTATTTATTACCCCTAGTTATTAAAGATACAGGAAGTGCAATGTTTATTATGCTTGTTGGTATTCCTGTAATATGCTTTGTTACATCTATTATTTTTGGTATTAAACATTCATTTAAGTTGTTATATCCTATAGGGGTGGCTTTGATATTTGCCCCAAGTATTCTGATTTTTTATAATTCAACAGCTTGGGTTTACATAATTGTATATGGAGTTATTGCTTTGATAGGCAATTTTATAGGAAAGTTATTTTCACTTGAATAGATTTCAGGTGATTTTAAATATCTAATGAAAAATGGTCCTTATCACAAGTATGGGATGGATGGTATAATGTTAATAATATATATTAGAAAGAGGTATTTTCTTGAAGAAAAGAATAAATTGGGTTAAGGGTTCATTAGCCATAATTTTTGTAGTTGCTTTTACTTACACCATAAGTAAATACCTTCTTGATAAATATTTTAATTTGTTGTTTAGAGATTGGGTATGGACATGGGCTACAATCATTTCTATCTTTTGTTTTTTAATAATAGAAATTAATATTTTGATTAAATTAGATAACATATTAGAAAAGAAGATCCCTATTGGGAAGATGTGGAAGTTAATGATTCGAATATTATGTTTTGGATTAATTGCTTTAGTTAACCTCTTTGCCCTTTTCGGATGCGCTTTCTTTATGGGGTTAAGTTATGAAGAGGTAGGAGTAGAAACTTATAATGGAGAAGAATATGTGGTTAGAAATACAGCTAAATGGCTAGATAACTATCCTAGATATTATTATCATTCATATAAAAATTTGTTTGTTTACAGTAAGGATATTACATACTCGCTAGAATCAGGAGAATCTATATGGGAAGATTCTTCAGATATAGACATAGATAATGATATAGAACCAGACATCTTACCAAATATAATAGATGGAGTTACAGATGATATTGTTGAGGAAGAAATTGAAATAATCCAAAGTCGTATACAATATATTCAAAATATCAATGTAAACTTAGATTATGGATTTTATCTTTTAAATAGTGCTGCACATCAATATTCTTATGCATTCATACAATCTAGTGATAAGGGTTTATCATGGGAAATAATTTATGAATTCCCTGCAAATAGTGAATTTTACTATGGAACTTTCTTGGATACACAACTGGGTTTTATTAATTTTGGATCAAGTGAGGGACTATCGCTTTTTATGACTACTGATAGTGGATTGACATGGGAAAAAGTTTTAATTGACTTACTAGAAGAAAATAAAAACTTGCTTTATGTTCAAGATATTAAGAAAAATGGACAAGAGATTGAAGTGATATTGGGGGCTCCTTCATGGGGTAATTCAGGACGAATTATCAAATATATCTCAGTAGATAAGGGGGTATCATGGAATTTACAGATATAAATTAATGAATATTATTAGATAGCAATTGGCTTATATATTATTTTGAAGACAATCATAAATATGTGGAATTAATATGGTGAACCGTATCAAAAATAGGGGGGATACATGTGAAAAAAACAATTCATTTAGAGGAGTTTAGAAATAATTTTTTAAAATTAATTGAGCAACCTTTAGATTACGGTGACTTTCTTGGAGAATTAAAAGAAAAATACTGGTTGCCAGGTAAAGAATGGCTAGCTGATGCATTGCCATGGACACAAATAAAGGAGTATAAGATAAAGCCAATCAAAATTCATATGCTGTCTGATTATATGGGCTTGTTAGTCACAAGCTTTGAGCTTGTGCCTTCAGGTATTATTACTTTTTCATTGTTAAAAAAGGATGATAGATGGTACATAGATTGGCAAAATCGCGAAGTATGGTTACTTGCAACGAAAGGGTGGAAAAGAAAAAGTGAAGGAAATATAGAAGTTCGTTATTTTAAAACCTTTTCAGAAGATAAAATAAACTCGATTTTTGAAGAGCTAGATGAAATCAATGAATGGATACAAAGGGAATTAAGATCTAATCAAGAAAAGTTAGTTATAGTTTTTGGATATGATGCATTTGAATATTTAGTTTCAGAGACAGGTAATAAACCAACTGGTGCGGGCGGAAATTCCCGAGGCAAATTGATTTTAATATGCGAGGACTTTCCAGACCTTCGAGTCAAAACTTTTGAAAGTATTTATTACAAGTCTATATTGCTACATGAAATGATTCATGAATACTCTTGTTATGATAAATTATGGAATGGTTCAATAGATAATATGAGTTTAAAATTAAGCTTGATCAGTGAAGGTCTTGCATTATACTATCAATTTAAGTTTTTCATGGAAAAGATAAAATATATACAATTTGATAATGGAGATCCAATAGTTAAGAAAATTAAATCAGGAATTATGGAAGCTTTGAGCCACAGAGAACAAATATTAGAGCTTCTCTCTAATGAAATATTTACTGAAGTAAATCGTGAAAATCCTAAAGCATGGAATCCTGCATATTTTTTAGGAGCATCCCTTTATAACTATTTTTTAAAGAAGTTTGGATTTGACAATACAAGAAGAGTATTTTCAGAAATTGGAAATATGGAAAGTGAGAGAGCCAAGTTGTATATAGGTGATTATTTTAATAAAGAAGAATATCTAGCTTCTTCAAAAGACTATTTTAACAATATTATGGATATATTCCTTGGGTAATGGATTAAGGATTTTATTAGTAGGGCCTTTTCTATTTAAAATAAGCAAAAATATTTAAGTGAAGATGAGAGCAAGACTTATAGGAATATGGTTGGCCTTAGAAATATGTTATCACATGAATCAGCTTGTTTTTATTAAGGATGATAAAGTAGTGTGTTATTTATATGGCTATCCTGAAAATCTGAAACTAGGATTTAACTTTGGTATATATGAAGGTAATTATATTAAACTTACTTCTGAGCAAAAACAATTCTTTGAACTTCAGCCTCAAAAATATGATTTGAAATTTTTGAAACATATTAAATGAATATATAGTTCAATGATTAGTCATAATCTTCCTTCTACTATGACCCTATTTCCTAATTAGTGTTAGTCTAAAGATCATCCAAATGGATGATCTTTTCATAGGCCAATTGAATACTTAGGTTAATCTTGAAGATTTTGCCAATTAGTATGTATTACTATATAATAGATATTAGAAAATTTAAACAAATAGGGGCATTACATATGAAAAGAACATGGAAAGTAATAATAGTACTACTAATACTAAGCATATCATCAACAGTATTTGCAGAAGTAATATTCACAGACCTTGCAAAGGATTGGGCGTACGACAGTATTTATTTGGCAGTAGGTGAAAAGTTAGTAGAAGGTTATGAAGACGGAAGCTATAGACCTCACTTACAAATAACAGAAGAAGAATTTGTAGCTGTACTTGCCAGATTTGTAAAAGACACAGACAAATCAAAGTTTGTAAAAGAAGATGGGGTTCACTGGTCACAACCATATTACGACGAGTTAGTAAGATTCCAGATACCTTTAAAAGGTTATAACAACACAGTTGCTAAAAAGACAGCCTTAACAAGAGGGGAAATAGCTAGAGCAGTAGCAGCAAAGAATGGTTTTAACCTAACAGAAAGACGAGCAATATATTATATTTATGAAAATGATATATCGTAGGTAAAAAAAATGGCGTAAGGTTACAACTTACTAATGGTTGGACTATGGTGGAGAGTAGTAAGGTTGACACGAAAAAAGGTTTTAAAAGAGAGCTTACTAACATACAATCACTATCTAACTTAGAATATATAATAGTTTTTGCGAATGTGCTGAATGAAAATATAAAGAGCAGTTTTGCATACAATTTAGTTTACGAGTATAACAACAAATTAGACTCTAAAATAGACGAGTTAGATAATACTAGATTATACAGTAAAGAAATAACAGATTACAATATGTATAAATTGTTTGGTTGGGAAAAATAAAAAGGGAGTGAAATACTTATCAAAAAAACAATGTTAATTTGGAGTCTTGCTTCCTAAATCTGCAAGTAATAAATCTAATGAATCATAGGCTAAAGATAGGTAAATACAGACTGATATGTGAATGTATTCATAGCAATCAAAATGTGTTATTATTAAGGATCTTGTTTCTAGAGGGGGATAACTTTATAGGGAGGTTTGAGTGTAAAATGAAGAATATAAAAGATAATATAAGGATAGAAGATTTAGATAAGATTGACATAAGAGTTGGAAGTATTTTATTAGTAGATGATATAGAAAAGTCAGATAAGATGGTAAAGCTAGAAGTTGATTTTGGAGATTTCAAGCGTACAATTTTGGTTGGAATGAAAGGAGAAAGAGAGGATCCAGCTGAAATAATTGGACAGCAAGCTCTATTCGTTGTGAATATTGCTCCTAAAAAGATGTTTGGTGAAATTTCAGAAGGAATGTTGTTTGATATAGGTTATGCAGATGGTATAACACCTGTATTAGCTCAGCCAGAAAAGGAAGTTCCAAATGGTTCAAGAGCGGGCTAACTATGAATACATGTAATTGACCTGTGATTTTAACAAGTCAAGATTTATTTAGATTAGGTACTCATAGCACTTGCTTCTACACAATAATAAATTTTATTTTAAAAAAGACTTGTTATATTTTTTAATCTATGTTATACTG
>CAZPWO010000093.1:0-8856 GCA_964590525.1 uncultured Herbinix sp.
GGGTGTAATTTACTAACCATTAGCTGAAGATAAGGGTGTCCATCGTGAGGTGGAATCTGTAGAGAAAGTTCTGTTCCGACGAGGAAAGATGAACCATATCAGGCATAACGTTGGGCTGAGACTGCATAACAAATCGAAGTCCAAAGATTACACGGACAGGATGTAAACTATGGAGATTTCACGAATTATGAAAGACTAAACTTTAATAGTAAATAATTAATGAATGTTCTCGAAAGAAGGATAAGATGCAGAAAATCTTTAAAGAATAAAAAACCTGGCACAAAAGAATAGGATTGAATCCGTAGTCTCAGTAGGAGGCAGACATTTATAGAGATAACTGATAAGAACACCATCTACAATTCACACCAAAGAGAATGCGAATTATTAGAAACTATACTATAAACAAGCAGCCTAAATAAGGTTATTATAGGTAAAGCAAAATAAAAGGAACAGGCGGTGTTGACAAGAGAGGACTCGATGCATTTGGTGAATACCTTGTTAGACATAAGAATAGTTTGATAAGCAATATTCTCAATGGTAAATACCGTTTTGATTTGTGCCTAGAGTATAGATAGAAAAAGAAACCGAAAAGAAGCGAGGATTGAGTATTCCCACAAGTTGTGGACAGAGTAATCCTTGTAAATCATTACAAATTTGACAATCTTTTAGTTAGAGTTTTCTATCTATTTTTTCTATGAATCATTTTTTGATGCTCAAACAACTTTATTTTTTACTCATATGTTTTATCCACAATGTGTTGAATTTGACACTTTCTATCAATTTACCATATTATTATAACCCAATCTAAAAATGTACTATGAGGTTGTATCCCATATTTATGAAATACTTCACTTATATTCAATTCTTGACTTTCTACCTTAGCAACAACTAGTGATTTAAAAGAGATTTAGTGGCTTTTTGTAAGTGTATAGTATATCGTTGAGAATACTATTATTAACTTTTGCTAGCTTGAGGCTTTCTTTGAAATAAAAACAAATTACAGAAAAAAATTATTTTGTATTAAGTTTTGAAATGTCATGTATTTTATTGTCTTTTTGTTGGCAGTTTGGAAACAAAGTGTATATTTGTAAAAACGATTAATCTTTAATGTGTATTTAGAAGCTAAAAGTTGAGAAATTAATGTCTTTTTAGATTAACTATATTGCGATTGATAAACCTGATATGATTTTTTAATGAAAGTATTCCAAATAGATTATGTGAGTAATTGTTTGTTGTACTGTTTATATTTCTTAATAAAGAGTGAAAGCGAAAAAGATAAATTAATAATATAAAACCAGAGCCTATGAATGAAACTTTAATTTAGCAGATAATCAAATAGCAAAAGTGTTGAGGAAAAAGTATTTATTTAAAAACAATTTATAATAAAAGTATGAAACATATGAAGTATAAAAAATATAATAAAACTATAAGTGCTGTAATGTTTATAGCCTTTTTTATATTTATAAACACCTTTAGTTTGTTTGCTGAAAGCAGGGGTTTTCATAATGAGAAAACTTCACTAGAGTCAATAAATGCCAATGTAGATAAAGAGCTTGCTTTGAAAACAGAAGCATCTTTATTTACTTACCAACAAACTAAAAAAAACATTACAGGTACAATTGTTGATAACCGTCGCGAGCCAATAATTGGAGCAAATGTTATTGAGAAAGGAACAAGTAATGGTACTGTTACCGATTTTGATGGTAAGTTTTCTTTGAATATAGATAATAACTCCTCGATAAGGATTTCCTATATTGGATATCTAGAGCAGGAAATCGATATGCAAGGTAGAACTACAATAGATGTAGTTTTACAAGAGGATACAAAAACCTTAGAAGAGCTTGTAGTTGTTGGTTATGGTACTCAAAGGAAAGTCAATTTGACTGGTTCAGTCGATCAAGTAACTGGTGATGATTTTGAAGGTCGAAATATTTCGAACATTAGTCAAGGCTTACAAGGTGTGATGCCAAACGTTAATGTCCGACCGCTAGATGGTAAACCAACTGCTGCACCAGCAATAAATATTCGTGGTACTGGTTCAATTGGACAAGGGGGTGATGCCTTAATTCTTATTGATGGAATTGAAGGAGATCCAAGTATGTTAAATCCAAATGATATAGAATCAATTTCTGTTTTGAAGGATGCTGCTTCAGCTTCAATATACGGTGCGAGAGGGGTTTTTGGAGTAGTTCTTATAACTACGAAAAGCCCACAATCTGATGTTTTAAGTATCGAGTATTCTGCCAATTATGCAATTAAATCACCCATAGTTAAACCTAATTTTGTGACTGATGGTTATACTTTTGCAAAAGGTTTTAATGATATATATTTTGCTAGAAATGGGATCTATCCAAGGCAAATTAATAAAACACAGTTATTTTCTCAAGAATATTTGGCAGAGTTAAAAAGGAGATCTGAAGATCCAAGTTTGCCAAAAACAGAATTGGACGAAAATGGCAATTATGTATATTATCACAATACTGACTGGTTTAAAGAATTATATAAAAACAATTTTGGTTCAACAGAACACAATGTTTCGGTTTCGGGCGGAGGTGAGAAAACTCGTTTTATGATTTCTGGTAGATATAATGGACAAAACGGATTATATAGGTATAGTTCAGATGATTATAAAATGTACAATTTGCGAGCAAGAGGAAGTATTGACTTATATCCATGGTTACGATTAGACAACAATTTTGAATATTCCGACAGATATTATTTCAATCCTTTAAATGTGGGTGAGGGGAGTAGTCTTCAAAGAAATATTGCAGATGAAGGTCATCCAACAGCACCTATGTTTAATCCAGATGGAACTTTAACTTATACTGCTGCATATACTGTAGGAGACATGTATTTAGGGCATAATGGTTCGCATTTAGATCTTAATGTTTTGAGAAATACTACATCCTTCGCTACAAATTTTTTAGATGATAGACTTAGGGTGCATGGAAATTTCTCTTTTCAAAACACAGACTTTAAAGAACGGAGAATCAGAACTCCAGTTCCCTATAGCCCAGCTCCAGGAGTAACGGAGTATGTAGGAGCAAATAAAAATGACATCCAAAACACCTTGGATAACACTTCGTATATTGCAACAAATTTCTTTGCTGAATTTGAGGACTATTTTAAAGAAGTCCATTATTTAAAGGCGATGATTGGATATAATTATGAGGAATCCACATGGCGAAGACACCAATACTCAAGAAACGAATTGCTTTTTCCAACAGCTGAGGACGTGAATTTAGCAGTTGGTGATAATGTTCTTGCTTCAGGAGGTTATAATAAGTGGAGGATAGCTGGAGGTTTTTTTAGATTAAATTACATATTTGATAATAGATATTTGATTGAGTTTAACGGAAGATATGATGGTTCTTCAAAATTTCCTACAAATGAAACGTTTGCATTTTTCCCTTCAGTATCTGCTGCATGGAGAATTTCTGAAGAGAACTTTTGGAATGTTCCCTATGAAATTGTTTCTGATTTGAAGTTACGTGCTTCTTACGGTTCTCTAGGTAATGCAAACATTAATCCATACAATTTTATTGAACAGTTCTCAATTGAAACAGCTATAATTTTAAATAATTCTCGTCCTCGAAAAACCAGCATGCCAAGAGTTTTGCCTGATGGATTAACTTGGGAAACAGCAACTACTCGAAATTTTGGTATTGATTTAGGTTTATTTGATAATAGACTTCACTTTACAGGAGACGCATATGTGAGAAAATCAACAGATATGTATACAATTGGTATGACATTACCTGCGACTTTTGGTACAACTTCACCAAAAGGAAATTATGCTGATATGGAAACTCGTGGATGGGAAGTTGCTTTATCATGGAGTGATCAGATAAGTAAAGGCAGTAAGCCTTTTGGTTATAATATTAAGCTCAGTTTATCAGATTGGAAAGCAGAAATATTAAGATATAATAACCCAGAAAAGTTTTTAAATGATTATTATGAAGGTATGAGAGTTGGTGAAGTTTGGGGATATGTTACAGAAGGTTTTTTCACCTCTCCTGAAGATGTTGCAAATCATGCAGATCAGCAAAGCTATTTTCCTCCGAGACAGGGTATCTATCAACCAGGTGATATAAAATTGAAAGATTTAAATGGTGATGGTGCAATTAATCCTGGTAAAAACACAGTTAATGATCCAGGAGATAGGAAGATTATTGGAAATTTAACTCCTCGATATACTTTTGGTGCTAACCTTGGTGCTACATGGAATAGCTTTAGTATATCAGCATTTTTTCAAGGTGTAGGAAAACAGGACTGGTATGCTCACGATGAATCAGTGAACTTTTGGGGACAATATAATAGGCCTTATGGAGATATTCCTAAGTGGCATTTAAATGATGGGATGATATGGTCTGAAGAGAATCCTGATTCTTTCCTTCCACGATACGTATCTAGAGGGGGTACAGGAGGATTGCTTCGTCAAACTCAAACTAAATATCTTATGAATGCGGCATATATTCGTTTGAAAAATGTTCAACTAGGTTATGATTTACCTCGTGCTATTATATCTCGTATTGGAATGAATGCTGCAAAGATATATGTTTCTGGAGAAAGCTTGTTCACTTGGTCACCACTTTACAAAAATGTAAAAAACCAAATTGATGTAGAAAATGCTACAGCACCTTCAGATCAAATGTACACCAGTGGAAATTCTGGTGATGGATATAATTATCCATTACTCAAGAGTATAACGATCGGGATAAATGTAAAATTTTAAAATCTAAAAAGTATAATTATGAAAAATAAATATTTATGGTTTGTAGTTTCTCTCTTTTTCATTGCTACAGCCTGCGATCTTGAGGAACTTCCTGTGGCAACCACTACAGAGATCGAAATTTTCGGCACAGAAACAGGATTGAACTTATTTTCTAATTCCTTCTATGACTACTTGCCAAGTGGAAATGGTATAGTAACAGAAGATTATATGACTGATATCAATGCCCGAAAAGATAGACCTATCTTTTTAACAGAAGGGGCTTTTAGTTCAACGTCTTCAATCTCGGGCTGGAGTTGGGGATCACTACGCAATCTGAACTTCTTCTTGGAAAATAATAACTCCCCAGAAATTGATAAATCTGTACGAGACCACTTTAATGGTCTTGCAAGATTTTGGCGTGCTTGGTTTTATTTTGATAAAGTTATAAGATTCGGAGATGTTCCTTGGATTGGAAAGCCTTTAGAAGTTTCTGATCCTGCTTTATTTGGGCCTCGAGATTCCAGAGAAATTGTTATGGATTCTGTATTAGCTGATTTAAACTATGCTATTCAAAATATAAAAGAAAACGATCCTTCTAGAACAAAAGTTACTCGTGATGTTGCACTTGCTTTGAAGTCAAGAATTTGCTTAGTTGAAGGTACTTATAGAAAATATCACCCTCAATTAGAATTAACAAATACAGCAAATGCATGGTTGAATGAAGCTCTAGATGCAGCGAAAACAATAATGGATGAAGGGAATTTCAGTATTTATGATGAGGTTGGAACTGATAGGTCTTATAGAGAGCTTTTTATAAACCAAGCTCCCATAGCTTCTGAAATAATATTTGGAAGATCATTTTCTACTGAATATGATTTAAATCATGGTGCGAACTGGCATTACCACAGTTCAACGTATGGTGTTCAACTTAGTCCAATCCGAACTTTTATAAACACTTATCTTATGCTGGATGGAACTCCTTTTACTGAAGTTGAAGGATTTAAGAAAATGCCTTTTAGCGAAGAGGTAAAAGGACGAGATAAAAGATTAAAACAAAGTATAATGCTTGGTGATTATAAAAGAATTTCTGGTGGCAGGGAAATTCCAGGACCTCCTAATTTTGGTTATACTTTAACTGGCTATCATCCTATAAAATGGTGTCTTGATGATGTATATTATGATGGTGACACAAGAAATGATAACTTTGTTTCAATATTTAGGTATGGCGAAATACTACTCAATTTTGCCGAAGCAAAAGCTGAGTTAGGCTCTTTTAGTGATACAGATTGGGCTAATACTGTTGGAGCACTAAGAGCCAGAGCAGGAATAACAGGAGGGTTAAATACAAAACCTGTTATAGTTGACTCTTATCTTCAAGAGAAATTTTTTCCAGCCATAAGTGATCCTGTAATACTTGAAATTAGGAGAGAGCGTAGTATTGAGTTGTATCTTGAAGTTTCAAGATATACTGATATCCTTCGCTGGAGACGAGGTGAGCTAATGGAGATGGAGCATAATGGAATTTACGTGCCAGAGGTTAATAAACTAGTGGATTTGAATGAAGATGGAATCTTTGATGTATATTTTTATTATGGTAATCCACCTGAATCTGATGATAGAATTTCAGGAGTAAATTATGTAGATGTAAATCCTGGTGGCAATCGTTTCTTGTCCAATGACACATTTGGTGAAATTAAATGGTTGGATTCCCAGCCTAGAAAATGGGAAGATAAAATGTATTTATATCCTATTCCAGAAACAGATAGGCTTATAAATCCTGATTTAGGACAAAATCCGGGTTGGTAATATTGATTTAATTGTCAGCCAGAATAAGTGTATTTTGGCTGACAATTTTTCTCTATTTACGTAATTATAATAAAAAATAATAACCTTAAAATTTGTAAAGGCAATGAGAAAAGCTATAGTTATAAGTGTATCTTTTTTTTTAGTGTTTTTTTTCTGGTCTTGTAATAATATGCAAAGGGAAGACTTGCATGTAGTTACCTTCAATGTTCGTTATGATAATCCAAATGATGGCTCCAATAGATGGGAGGTGCGTATACCAATCATAGAGTCGTATTTTGTAAATGAAAACCCAGACGTCATTGGAATGCAAGAGGTTTTACATAACCAGGTTAATGATCTTTTAAATATTATGCCAGGTTATAGTTACGTTGGAACTGGAAGGGATGATGGCAAACAAGGAGGAGAGTACTCACCCATTTTTTATAGAAAAGACAAATTTAATCTGTTAGAAAATTCACAATTCTGGTTATCTGAAACACCAGAAGTACCAGGGAGTATTGGTTGGGATGCTGCTATAACAAGAATTGTTACCTGGGCAAAACTTGAACAAAAAGCTACTGGTAAAACATTCTACTTTTTCAATACGCATTTTGACCATAGAGGTGTTAAGGCTAGAGAGATAAGTCCACATCTTTTTTCTGAGAAAATCACTGAAATTGCAGGAAACGCACCAGTAATAGCTACAGGTGATTTCAATATCAGAAAAAATCATACTACTCTTGGTAGCGGTTTATATGATAATTTAATTGAGATATTTGAGTCGAATAATTCTTTAATTAACTCTCTGTTTATTTCTGAGTCGCCAGTTACAACAGCAGGTGCAACTAGTAATGGATTCAGAGAAGAATGGAAAGTCGGAGAAATTGGTGATGCAATTGATTATATTTTTGTTAATAAACATTTCGAAGTTAAATTATATCGAGTTGATCGAATAATGGAAGATAATGTGTTTATTTCAGATCATTGGCCTGTTGTATCTGTTTTAAACTTCTAAGCTAAAAGTCTTATAGCATCTTATGTATTATTTATCATTCAGATTATCTTATTTTGATGGAAATCTTCCTAAAACTATTGCTATTCTGTTTATGAAAAAAAATTGTTGATTTTTTAGGGATGTTTTCAAGCTTAAGTAAAATAAAAATAAATAATATTTATGTTAATACAGGAGGTGTTCTTACTATCCAAAAAAAGTTGAATAAAAAACAATGACTCCTTTCTTGTTATTGTTTTTTTTATGACTTATCAGGTAACTCTTTCATTAACTAGAATCTGTTTTATTTACTAGCTGTTTTATTTTTTTGCAAGCACTAAATAGTTGCAACATAAATAATTGTTTAAAACACCTTGCAAATATTCAAATAAAAACGTATATTTACTCACTTAAAATCAGATATTTATATCAATTTGACTGCAGATTGATATTTTCTTTTTGCAGCAAATAATTTAACTTCATAAAACCTAAGACAAATGAACTTGCTTGAACAATTAAAAAAACAGACAACAGTGGTGGCCGATACAGGCGATTTTACTTCTATAGAGGAGTATAAACCTATGGATGCTACAACTAACCCTTCGCTTATATTTGCTGTATCTCAAAATCCACGATTTGCACCACTTTTGCGTGAAGCAATTACTTATGCTAAGAGCAAATCGGACGATAAGGAAGTTCAACTAGGTATAGCAATGGATAAGGTAGCTGTCAATTTTGGGTTACAGATACTTGAGATTGTACCTAATCGAGTTTCTACTGAAGTGGATGCACGATTGTCGTTCGACAAGGAGGGCTCTATTGCAAAAGCTCGCGATTTGATTGCATTGTACGAGGATGCTGGTATATCACGCGACCGTGTGCTTATAAAACTAGCTGCTACTTGGGAAGGGATCCGTGCAGCTGAGGAGTTAGAGAAGGATGGAATTCATTGCAATCTCACTTTGCTATTCTCTTTTGTACAAGCTGTAGCTTGTGCTGAGGCAGAAGTACAATTGATATCTCCTTTTGTTGGTCGTATATATGATTGGCACAAAAAAGATAGAGATGTAGAGGAAATACCTGCCAAAGAAGATCCAGGTGTTATGTCAGTAAAAAAGATCTATAACTACTATAAGAAGTTTGATTACAAAACTGAGATTATGGGTGCTAGCTTTCGTAATATTGACCAAATAACTGAGTTGGCAGGGTGCGACTTGCTTACTATCTCTCCTGAACTTCTGAATGAGTTATCGTCAGCTGAAGGAACTTTAGAGGCAAAATTAACCCCAAAAGGTGCTAAAGAGAGTAAGGTTAAAAAAATAAGTGTTGACGAAAAAACATTTAGATGGATGCTCAACGAAGATGC
>CAZPWO010000094.1:0-8830 GCA_964590525.1 uncultured Herbinix sp.
CTGTTCCAGGTACTAAGTATACTCTTGCTACACTACTTTTTCTTCTACCTGTTCCGTAATATTTTGACTTAACCAATCTTATTTCCTCCTTTCAAACTTTAGATTAATATTTAACCTCTAATACTTCCGGGTTTTGAGCTGCATGAGGGTGATCTGAACCAGCATATACATGTAATTTCTTTAACATTTGTCTTCCTAAAGGTCCTTTTGGAAGCATGCCTTTTACTGCCAACATAATAACTTCAGTTGGCTTTTTTACCAACATCTCACTAAGCTTTGTTTCCTTTAATCCACCTACATAACCTGAATGATTATAGTAGATTTTTTGTTCCATTTTATTACCTGTAACTTTAATTTTTTCAGCATTTATAACTATAATGTAATCTCCAGTATCAACGTGTGGTGTATAAATAGGCTTGTTTTTACCTCTTAACACTGTAGCCATCTCTGAAGAAAGTCGTCCTAATGTATGTCCTGTTGCATCAATGACGTACCATTTTCTCTCGACTGTTTCTGCTTTAGCTAAATAACTTTTCATCAGTTTTCCTCCTCATGAAAATATCTCTAATAATATTTCCAACAATATTTCATAATAAATTAGCATAAGAACTTATGTTATGCATTAGTCCCTAGCTAAAAATAATTTGCAATTTTACCTGTGGAATACAATTACCGGGGCATTGGCTCAAGTATTCTCACACTACATTAAATTATTATATTACATGTTTCTTAAGCTGTCAAGTCTTATATTTCCTCTACAAAATCCACTCCATTAATTTTACTAATCTTTGCTACAGTGTCAAATATCAGATCATTTTTCTTCAACTTTATAGTCATAATAGCTGCAACAGATGTGTTTTTTCCATATGCGGATTTAACTAACTCTGTTCCTTCAATATTTGCAGTATAGTTCTTAATAGATTCTATAGTAGATGCTATTTTTCCAGCACTTTCGAATTCTATATAAACATCAAACACCCTAGATTTGGCCAATATGTAATCTTCAACTTTATGAAGAACTACAGTTGCAAATACAATTAGCAAACAAGCTAATATTGCCGCTTTATAAAATCCACTTCCTATGGCCAGCCCCATACAAGCAGTTGCCCAAAGACCTGCCGCCGTGGTTAGTCCCTTCACTTGATTTCTTCCAGTTACTAAAATAGTACCTGCCCCTAGAAAACCAATTCCTGATATAACTTGAGCAGCTATCCTTGTAGGATCTCCATTAGCATATTGCATAGTGACATACTCACCTGTCATCATAGCTAGGGTAGAACCTAAGCATACAAGAATATGGGTACGAAGCCCTGCAGGCCGTCCCATCCTTCCTCTCTCAAGCCCAATAGCTCCACCAAATATTGTGGAAAGGACTAGTCGTAAAATTATTGTTGTGTCATTGATAGTGTGCAAATCAGTCGAAAAATCAAACATCAAAATCCCACCTTTTTATTCATAATCAATCTTCATTAGGGTAAGACCATGTGCTGGAGCAGTTGGACCAGCATGACTTCTGTCACAAGCAGCCAGTATGTCTTTAACTTTATCTGGTGAATATGCTCCCCCTCCTACTTTTATTAATGTTCCAGCTATAATCCGGACCATGTTATATAGGAAACCATTACCCACAACAGTTATTACAATTATATCCCCTGATTTATCTACGTCCAATGAGTATATAGTACGGACTGTATCCCTTGCCTGAGTTTTAATAGAGCAAAAACTCTTATAATCATGACTACCAATAAGATGAACACTTGCTGCCTTCATGGCGTCTACATCCAGTTTGCGATAAACATAGCAACTGTATAGCCTCTCTGTGGGCAAAGGAAAACTCCTGTTTAATATCCTGTATTGGTAGATCTTTTTACTTTTTGCTTGCCTTGGATGAAAGTCCAGGTCTACCTCAACTGAACTTTGTACTTGAATATCTTTAGGTAGCCTTTGATTAAGGGCATGGCTGATTTTTTCTGCTGGTATTATAGTATCAGTTTTAAATACTGCTACATTTCCCATGGAATGAACACCAGAGTCTGTCCGGCTGACTCCCATTACATTTGTTTCTTTCTGTAGTAAGTCTGATAGTGCCTTATTGATTACTTCTTCCACAGTTATTGAATTTGTCTGAGCTTGCCATCCACAATAGTTAGTTCCGTCATATGCAATTTCTAATTTTATCTTTTTCATCTTATAACCAGAACCCCTCTGCAATTCTCACTCCCATTACCATTGCAAGGTAAAACAGAATAAGTAGATATGCCATATAGTCACTTCTTTTATACTGCAGGGGTTTCATCTTTGTTCTTCCTTCACCGCCTTGATAGCACCTTGCTTCCATGGCCATTGCCAAGTCATTTGCACGGCGAAATGCGGAGACAAACAGGGGAACTAATATGGGAACTAAAGCCTTAGCCCTTTTTATAATTCCACCACTTTCAAAATCTGCCCCTCTTGCCTTTTGTGCTTTCATGATTTTATCTGTCTCCTCTAATAGGATTGGTATAAAACGAAGAGCTATAGACATCATCATAGCAATCTCATGCACCGGGACTTTTATCTTACGTAGTGGCCATAGTAACTTCTCTAAGCCATCAGTCAATTGATTTGGAGTGGTTGTAAATGTCATTAGGGAAGATCCTAGTATCAGAAATACTAACCTAATAGCCATAAATGCAGAAAAAATTATTCCTTCTTTGGTGACCTTAATAAAAGCTATTCTAAATATTTCTTCCCCTGGGGTTAAAAAGAGGTTAAATACTACTGTAAAAATCAACAATATAAGAATTGCCTTAAGGCCCTTAAAGATAAACTTTACTGGCACCTTAGACAACTTTATAATTGTTGCTAAAAAAACAGCTACAATTATGTACCCATAAAATGTATCAAAGAAAAATAATGAAATTATAAATAAAAATGTACTTACTAGTTTTATTCTTGGATCCAGGCGGTGTAATATGGAATCCGCAGGATAATATTGTCCAATAGTAATATCTCGAATCATAATATGCTCACTTCCCTATGTCTAGCCTTTTAGGGCTTTTAAAATCTCTTGTTTAGCCTCTTCCACAGTTGTAACATTGCTTTCAACAGAAAAGCCTTTATCCTTCAAAGCATTCATAACATAAGTAACTGGAGGGGCTGCTAGGTGAATTTCTTCTAGTTTTTTATATTGAGAAAACACCTCTTTAGTTGCTTTATCAATCACTATACTTCCCTGGTTCATAACTAGAATTCTTTCTACATGCTTTGCAACATCCTCCATGTTATGGGTTACTAAAATTACTGTTGTCCCCATTTCTTCATGAAGCTTTTTAATTTGCTCTAAAATTTCATCTCGCCCTCTAGGATCCAGACCAGCGGTCGGTTCATCTAAAACCAATATCTCAGGCTTCATAGCAAGAATACCTGCAATTGCAACCCTACGTTTTTGACCTCCAGATAGTTCAAATGGCGAGGCATTATGTAGATCTTCATCAATACCAACCATTTTAAGTGCCTCGTAGGCTCTAATTTCAGACTCTAATTTTTCTATGCCCAGATTTTTAGGACCAAATAAAACATCCTTAAATACACTTGTTTCAAACAACTGATGTTCAGGATATTGAAATACCAAGCCAACTTTACTTCTTAGTTGGGCTAATTTGTAATCGGGCTCATAGATATCCTGCCCTTCAAAATATATCTTTCCGCTATTAGCCTCTATTAATCCATTCATATGCTGAATCAAAGTGGATTTACCGGATCCTGTATGTCCTATCAATCCTATGAATTCACCCTGGTGGATTTCAAAGCTAATATCCTTAATTGCATGCTTTTCAAATGTTGTTCCCCCACCATATATATAATTAACTTTATCAAATATTAATTGCATAAAACTCACCTACTTTTAATTGTGTCCAAGGCATCAACTAATTCCTCAACTGTGAGAATTGCCTCTGGTATATCCACTCCTGACATACGAAGTTGATATGCCAACTCTGTAACCTGTGGTACATCTAACCTATGACCTTTAACCTTGTCAACCTGTGAAAATATTTCTCTTGGACTTCCCTGCATAACTATCTGCCCCTGATCCATAATAAATATTTTATCTGCATTAACAACTTCATCCATATGATGAGTTATTAGAATTACAGTCACTTTTTCTTTCCTGTTTAAATCTGTAACAGTAGCGACTACTTCCTTACGTCCATCCGGATCAAGCATGGCTGTTGGTTCATCCAAAACAATACACTTTGGTTGCATTGCCATAATACCAGCAATAGCAATCCTTTGCTTTTGTCCACCAGATAGTTTATTTGGTGAATGGTGCCTGTATTCCAACATTCCAACTGTTCTAAGACTTTTTTCTACCCTCTCCCAGATCTCATCTGTAGGTATCCCTAGGTTTTCAGGCCCAAATCCTACATCCTCCTCAACAAGAGTTCCAATAATCTGATTATCGGGGTTTTGAAAGACCATGCCAGCACTTTGGCGAATATCCCATAGATGTTTGTCATCTAAGGTATTCATCCCATTAACCCATACGGTTCCTTCTGTTGGATATAAAATAGCATTAATATGCTTTGCAAGAGTTGATTTGCCTGAGCCATTTGCTCCAAGAATTGCAACAAAGTCTCCTTTTTGCACGTCTATATTAACTCCATCAATAGCTTGATTGATGGATTCTACATTTCCTTCTTCATCTCTTCTAATATATTCAAATGATAGGTTTTCCACCTTAATCATATCCATAATGTTCCTCATTCCTTAAATATAACAATTATAACATGAACTTCTCCCTATTGTAACATATAACAATATAAAAGAAAAACAAATTATAAAAAAGGGACGTCCACTTATAAAGCTAACGTCCCTGGTTTATTTATACTAACTCTATTAATACTTCCATTGCAGCATCGCCCTTACGGGGTCCAATCTTAACTATGCGAGTGTAACCACCGCTACGATTTGTATATTTAGGTGCAACTTCTTCAAATAGCTTATCAGCCATATTAACTGATTTTGTATTTCTCTTTTTTCCTGCATTCTCTGTAGGAACTTCTGTTACAGGATAAAGGAATTTCATCATTTGCCTTCTAGCATGAATACGAGATGGATTGTCTTTTTTGATGGTTTTCTCCACATCATCAAACACATTAACCTTCTTACCATCTACTTCTTCTTTTACCCTCTTGCCATCTTTATCTTTTCGAGCAACTTTTCTAGTCACTGTAACATTTTCATAATTATCTTGTTCTTTAACAGCAAGACCAATCATTTTTTCTGCAATTCTACGTATTTCTTTTGCTTTTGCTTCTGTAGTAACAATTTTACCATGGTATAACAAATTAGTTACCTGGTTTCTAAGCAAAGCCTTTCTCTGGCTAGCAGTTCTACCAAGCTTTCTATAACCTGCCATTTCATTCCCTCCTTTAAAACTTTGATAATGAAATTTATTTAATCTTCGTTTTGTTTTAATGTTAAGCCAAGTTCACTAAGTTTCGTCAGTACTTCTTCTAAAGACTTGCGTCCAAGGTTTCTGACTTTCATCATGTCTTCAGCTGACCTATTGGTTAATTCCTCAACAGTATTAATTCCCGCTCTCTTTAAGCAGTTATAAGACCTTACAGACAATTCTAATTCATCTATACTCATCTCTAAGACTTTGTCCTTCTCGTCTTCTTCTTTTTCAACCATTATCTCAGCCGCCTTAGCGTTCTCAGATAAATCAATAAATGAACTTAGATGCTCGCTTAATACCTTAGCCGCTAAGCTTATGGCATCGTCAGGAACTAGAGTTCCATCAGTAAATACATCTAAAGTCAATTTATCAAAGTCAGTAACCTGACCAACACGGGTATTTTCTACTGAAATATTTACACGCTCAACCGGTGTATAAATTGAATCGATTGGTATAACCCCAATTGGTAAATCGTCAGATTTGTTTTTATCTGCACTTACGTAACCTCTTCCATTAGTAATAGTTAACTCTATATATAGTCTACTATCAGTCCCACCACATAAAGTTGCTATCACTTGATCAGGATTAATAATTTCAATATCTGGGTCAGCTTGTATATCTCTTGCTGTGACTACTTTCTCACCTTCAGCCTCAATATATGCAGTCTTAGGCTCTCCCGTATCACTAGTATTTTTTATTGCCAGATCTTTTATGTTCAATATAATTTCAGTAACATCCTCTTTAACGTTTGGGATTGTACTAAACTCATGTTCAACACCGTCAATTTTAATTTGGCTTATAGCTGTACCGGGTAAAGATGAAAGCATAATTCTTCTTAGGGAATTTCCTAAGGTAGTACCATACCCTCTCTCTAATGGTTCCACAATAAAACGTCCAAACTTTTTATCTTCGGAAATTTCTGCAATTTCTACTCTGGGTTTTTCAAAATCAAACACAACAGGACCCTCCTTTTGGGTATATGGTTATTGTTGAGTGCGCCATATTAATAAAACAAATTATTATTTGGAATATAACTCAACAATTAATACTTCATCCACCGGAACATCTATTTGGTCTCTTGTAGGAATTTCCTTTACAACACCTGTATGAGCTTCATGATCAGCTTCAAGCCATTCAGGTACAGTTCTTCCGTCAGTAACTTCAAAAATGTCTTTATATCTTATTGTGTTTTTATGTTGTTCTTTTATCTCGATTTTGTCCCCAACTTTTAATGTATATGATGGTATGTTAACAGGTTTACCATTAACTAAAACATGCTTATGACTTACAATCTGCCTAGCTTCTGCCCTAGTACGGCCAAATCCCATACGAAACATTACATTGTCAATTCTAAGCTCAAGTAATGCTAATAGATTATCACCTGCAGTACCTGTTTTTATCTTCTTTGCTCTATTAAATACGTTCCTGAATGGTTTTTCAAGGACTCCGTAAATAAACTTAGCTTTTTGTTTTTCTCTTAATTGTATTCCATATTCACTTGGTTTTCTTCTTGATGTTCTAACCGCCCTATTGGATTTTTTATCAATACCCATATAGGCAGGTTCAATTCCAAGGGATCTACATTTTTTTAAAACTGGTCCCATATCTCTTGCCATTATCTATTACCTCCTATTAAACTCTTCTGCGTTTTGGCGGACGACAACCGTTATGGGGAACCGGAGTCACTTCCCTAATGCTGGTTACTTCAATACCACACGCTTGAAGAGCACGAATTGCTGCCTCTTTACCAGAACCTGGTCCTTTAACCATAACTTCTACGGATTTCAGACCATGTGGTAGAGCTGCTTTTGCTGCTGTCTCTGCGGCCATCTGTGCTGCATATGGAGTTGATTTTCTTGATCCTCTAAAACCAAGCCCTCCTGCACTAGCCCAAGAAAGCGCATTGCCTTCGGCATCTGTTAATGTAACAATTGTATTATTAAAAGTAGACTGAATATGTGCCTGTCCACGATCAACATTCTTTCTGACACGTCTTTTTCTTGCGCCTTTTTTAGCCGCTGTTTTCTTAGCCATTTAACAAACCCTCCTATCGGATTTTAAATTCATTATCTTTTCTTCACAGAAAGTCTCTTAGGTCCTTTTCTAGTTCTGGCATTAGTTTTTGTCTGTTGCCCATTAACCGGAAGGCCTTTTCTGTGACGAATTCCTCTATAACATCCAATTTCTTGTAATCTCTTAATGTTAAGCGCAGTTTCTCTTCTTAAATCACCCTCTACATGTTGGGTATCATCAATAACTTGACGAATTTTTCGCACTTCTTCATCTGTAAGATCCCTAACACGAGTATCAGGACTTACATTTGCCTCAGCAAGAATACGATTTGAACTTTGTCTGCCAATACCATATATATAGGTAAGGCCTACTTCTACACGCTTATCTCTTGGTAAATCTACACCACTGATTCGAGCCATTTACTTAATACACCTCCAAATTTGTTGTTCAAGTATCGTTTTATTATTATATTATCTATTATCAGCCGCTTTACCGTGATGACGGCACGGTAATAAAACAAGAGCGTTTTTTTAATCATCTATTGTGTTTTTAGCCTTGTCTTTGTTTGTGTTTAGGGTTTTCGCAGATAACTCTAACTTTACCCTTTCTTCTAATAACCTTACATTTTTCACAAATAGGTTTTACTGATGACCTTACTTTCACAGTCAATCACTCCTTTCAAAAAGTCCGCCTATTATTATATCACCGCAGAAATATAATAGCAAGCAATATTTTCATGCAGTTAAGATATTATAAAATTCAAACTATTTATCTCGCCATACTATTCTTCCTTTAGTCAAATCGTATGGAGATAACTCCAGTGTCACTTTATCACCAGGTACAATCTTAATGTAATTCATACGAAGCTTACCACTAATATGGGCAAGTACCACATGTCCATTTTCAAGCTCTACTTGAAACATAGCATTAGGTAATTTTTCTATAACAGTACCTTCGATTTCAATAACATCGGATTTAGCCATTATTTAGCCTCCTTATTTAGTTTTAAACTTGTAACAATTTAATTGATCTTTTTATCTCTTCATCTTTAACAGTCCTCTCCTTAACCTTATGGGCTAAAGTGTGATCATATACTGTTAATAAGTTAACATGTTTTATGTTTTTCTTCTTTGGATAGTCCAGTGTTCGGACTTTTCCATCTGATAAATATAAATATTCACCATCTGTCCTAATTATAACATAAGTTCTTCCATAATCATGTCCTGCTTTAGAAGTAACAAAACTTCCAATATTAATATCCTTCATGTTTGCACCAATCTATGCCTTTAAAGCTGTCAGGATTTCTGGTTCACCATCTGTTATCAGCACAGTATTTTCATAGTGAGCCGATAATGAACCATCAGCTGTAAGAAC
>CAZPWO010000095.1:0-8715 GCA_964590525.1 uncultured Herbinix sp.
AAAATGCAATACAAAAAAGAACAAAAAAATCCCCAGAAACTTTGATAAACAAAATTCCTGGAGAAATTATCAAGCACGAGACGAGATTCGAACTCGCGACCCTCGCCTTGGCAAGGCGATGCTCTACCACTGAGCCACTCGTGCGTATATGTGCTATCTTTGTAGTGTGTTCCTGAGCACATATACTAATATACTATATCAAAAAGGATTTGTCAACAATAAAATTCACTTTTTTAATTAATTTATTAAAATTATTAGTTATCTAATTATAAGTGAGACCAGATACTCATTATTCTTGAATTCATTTTTCATAATTGATTCCATCTGGTCAAGTTTTAGATTAATCCAAAGTTCATCAGCAGCTATAATCATGTTAGCAAGCATTATCCCCATATCAAACATTTTAAGTTTAGTTATAGGTCTCATTAATAGGGGATATTTTTTAGCAAATACATGAATTCTGTTTTCGTATACTACAAAACGCCAAGGTTGACTATTCATACTAGATGGAGCCAGCCGTGCAGCAGTAAGAAGTTCTTTAATGTCAGAGGAAACCTCTTCTTTATACACAACAAGTTCTTCTTCGGGCAACCTCTTTGCTTCAGAACTATCACGATGTAGGATCTCGCTTGATTTACCAAAGGCAAGAGTAATAACATAATTATACTTCAAAGCAGGACTTAAAGCCTTATTTGGAGTTGCAGCTCCCATAAAACAAGCACCTAAACCAATTGACTCAAGGTAAAGGTTAATGTGCTGCATTAGGTAACCCGCATTTACTAGGTAGCCTTCTTTCTTTTCAGAAGACAAATAGATATAGTATGGAGCCTTTATTGCAAAAGGACCAGTAAATCCTTGTTTTTCTTCTATACTACTAACTAGTCTTATCTCGGTTTTTATGTCTTTTGTCAACATAGGAAGTTGATTAACATAGTTAAGTATGCCATCAATAACCTTCCAGTCCAGCCTTTCATGCATAAAGCTTCGTACAGATTTCCTAGTATATATACTTTCGAACAAATTAACTACATTCATATAATACAACCTACTTTCTTATTTATTTACTTCTCTCTTTCTATAATACAAGGGGGCAAGCCCATAGTGTTTTTTGAAAAGTTTGCTAAAATGATAGACATCTTCATATCCAACTCTATTTGCAACATTTTTTATGCTTTCATTTTCTTCTTCAACTAAAATTTCACTTGCCCTTTCCAGTCGAATCTTTATAAGATAATTAATAGGAGACTCATTAGTCTCTTCTTTAAAAATTTTAGAGATATATACTGGACTCAAATACATATTCTCTGCAATGTTGTCCAAAGATATTTTCTTACTATAGTTTTCATTTAAATAGTGTATAATTCTATTAACTGCATAACTCTTATTATAAGTTTCGAAATTAAAACCTTTTTGCTCATTGTCTTTAACCTCGGAAACTTCCCGAAATAGAAGCAATAACAATTGCATTAAGTGGGTTTTAAACATAAAATATTTACCAGGTTTACCGCTTTCCTTTTCAGTTATCATTGCGTTAGAGTGTATAATTATCTCTTGTTTAAGATCAGCAGAAGTTCGTATTATATAAGAACCATCTTTTGTTACCAAGGAGTTTGCAGGCATATCTTTAAACTGAAAGTCAGTAAAACCAGATATAAATTCAGTAGTAGGATTGTTAGGATCAACAACTATATGGGTATGCTTTACACCAGGATTACAAAAAATTAGATCCCCGGTTTGAACGTCATATTCCACACCATCAATAATATATTTTCCTTTTCCAGATAATACGTATGCTATTTCAGCAAAATCGTGTTCATGATAAACACCATCATCTACCATCTCACCTTTTGAAACGTAGAATACTGTAGGGTTAAAATCCTTATAAGTTATATCAAAATCAAAGGGCATCACATCACCTCATGTGTTGGTTAAAATACTTTTTATAAGTATTTGTCAAAAGTAAAAACGATATTGTTTTAGTAACTACCATTATTATAGCATTTATTTAGTCAAATTGGAAATGAACTTTTATTATTGTTTTATAAAATATCACATCTTTATTGCAACATACTCCATGTTGTTAATTAAAAATAAGGCTATACTAAGATAGTGATAAAATATGTTTAAAATTAAAGATACTAAGGAGGTATGAGAAATGACAGCAACAAGATGGTTTAATTCATTTCTAACAAAACACAAGTTCAGAGTAATATTAGGCTTGATACTTGTAACCATCACAAGCATTAGTGAAATCGTCAATCCGAAAATCTCTGGTGTTATTGTAGATGATGTTATTCAAGGAGGAAATTATGAGCTTCTCCCAAAACTGATTGTTATTTTGATTGTGGTTACCCTTTTACGTTCTGTTATAAAATACTGTTTTGTAATGATGTTTGAAACAACTTCCCAAGAGGTTCTCTTTAATATGAGAGAACATGTAACGAAGAAACTTCTAAGACAAGATTTTAGTTTTTATGATAGAAATCGAACTGGGGACCTAATGTCAAGGCAGACAGGGGATATGAATGCAATACGGCACTTTATATCTTTTGTAATCCATTCTACATACGAGAATTTATTGTTTTTTATCGTAGCACTTGTGATGATTTTTGTAGTTGAATGGCGCTTAGCCCTTTGTATGGTGGCAGTTTTGCCAATAACCATATGGATTGCTTTAAAGCAAAGAACCATGGTTAAGCCAGCATTTAGTAATATAAGAGAGCGTTTTTCAAGTCTTAATACTTTTGTACAAGAGAATGTAAGTGGTAACAGAGTTGTAAAAGCCTTTGCAAAAGAGGATTATGAGATAGCAAAATTCGATGCTGAAAATGATGGCTATAGGGATGCAGAGTTGGCCACTGCAGAAATTTTTAAAAAATATGTACCTGTATTTGATTTCTTAGCAAGTTCACTAACGGTGATTTTATATCTTGTTGGTGGAATTATGGTAATTAACAAGCAAATGACCCTAGGTCAATTGGTACAGGTAAGTGGTTTTCTCTGGATGCTTAATATGCCTATGCGTCAGCTGGGTTGGCGTATTAATGACATTCAAAGGTTCTTAACATCTGTAGAGAAAATACATGAAACAGTAAAGCAGGAGCCAGATATTACAAATCCTGAAAATGCCATAGTAAAAGATCCTATAGAAGGCTATATAGAATTTTCTAATGTGAATTTTTCTATTGCTAATGAAGAAATTTTAAATGATATTAGTTTTAAAGTAAAACCTGGACAGACTATTGGAATTGTAGGAGCCACTGGCTCAGGTAAGTCAACCCTTATGAATCTATTATGTAGATTTTATGATGTATCAGATGGTCAAATCAAGGTTGACGGTATAGATATTAGGGACATGGATTTGTATGCCCTTCGTAAAAACATTGGTATGGCCATGCAGGAAGTCTTCTTATTCTCTGATACTATTAGGGAGAATATAGCTTATGGTAGGACAGATGCTAGTGATGAAGAGGTTGTAGAAGTTTCTAAAATAGCTGATGCCCATGATTTTATTATGGAAATAGCAGAAGATTATGACACAATAGTCGGAGAACGTGGGGTTGGTCTATCAGGAGGACAAAAGCAGAGAATATCCCTTGCTAGGGCACTTCTTAAAAATCCATCTATAGTAATACTAGATGACACCACATCAGCAGTAGATATGGAGACGGAATCTCAGATTCAAGAATCCCTTAACTCCATAAACAAAAATTACACGGTATTTATAATCGCCCATCGTATTTCTTCAGTTATAGATGCAGATCAAATATTAGTGCTTGAAGAAGGAAAGATTATTGAAAGAGGTAACCACGAAGAACTAATGGAGAACAATGGTTACTATCACAAGGTCTTTTATCAACAGTATGGAGATTTTGATAAAATCGAGGAAATGAAAAGAGATTTTAAGAAAACAGATAAATCTCCTTCAAATGAGAAAGGGGGACAAGATCTTGGCTAGAAATAAGTACGACGTTGATGAGACATTAGATATAGAATTAGATTTTTCGCATATGAAAAGGCTTGCATCATACATTAAGCCCTACCGTAAAGATTTGATAATTACAATTATAATTATGACAATAACATCAGGACTTAGTATGTTAACCCCTATGATATTTAGGCAGATAATGGACGATTATATTCCCAATGCCAATGTAAGGTACATTGTAGGCATTAGTGGAGTTTTACTTGGAGTGTTTTTAATAATTTCTGCAGCTCAACGTATGAGGATAACATTGACAACCAAAATAGGTCAAAACATAATACATGAGATAAGAAGTGATATATTTAAACACCTTCAAAAGTTGCCATTTTCTTATTATGATGATAAGCCCCATGGTAAGATTCAAGTAAGGGTAGTTAACTATGTTAATAATCTAAGTGACCTTTTATCAAATGGTATCGTAAATACTGTAACAGACTTATTTAGTCTTATATTTATTGTAATATTTATGTTAACAATTAATGTTAGGTTATCCTTAATATGTCTTGCCGGCCTTCCAATCCTAATGATACTTATCTTTCTTATAAAAAAGAGGCAAAGAAGGGCTTGGCAATTACAAAGTAATAAATCTTCAAACTTAAATGCCTATATTGCAGAAAATGTTAATGGTATTCGTGTAACACAAAGTTTTACAAGAGAAGAAGAGAACTTGGAGATATTTAACGACTTAAGTAATGAATATAGAGGGGCATGGATGTCAGCAGTTAGATTGAGTCACGTCTTATGGCCATCAATTAATAATATTTCTACTTGGACCCTTGCAGCTGTATATGTGGTAGGAGTTTCATGGCTTTCTCAGGGTAATACTGCTATTACCGCTGGTACTATAATTGCTATGGGAGCATATATAAGTAGGTTCTGGGGGCCAATTAATACCCTAGCTAGTTTTTATAACTCAATATTAACAGCAGTTTCTTACCTTGAACGTATTTTTGAGACAATAGATGAACCAGTTAATGTTAAAGACATCCCAGGTGCAGTGCCTATGCCAACAATTAAAGGTGATTTAGAGTTTAAGGATGTGTTCTTTAGTTATGATGAAGATGTTCTTATACTTGATAATGTTAGTTTTAAAGTGAATGCAGGAGATTCCTTAGCAATTGTAGGCCCTACTGGTGCTGGGAAAACCACAATAATTAATTTAATAAGCAGATTCTATAATTTGGATTCTGGTGAAATAACCATTGATGGTATAGACATTAGTAAGGTTCAGATTAAGTCCTTAAGGCAGCAGATGGGAGTTATGTTACAGGATAGCTTCATATTCTCAGGAACAATCATAGACAATATTCGCTATGGTAATATGGAGGCTACTAATGAAGAAGTGATTGAAGCTGCCAAAACCGTACGTGCCCATGACTTTATAATGGAATTGGAAAATGGTTATGAAACTTATGTTAATGAACGAGGAAGCAGTTTATCCGTAGGAGAAAGACAGTTAATAAGTTTTGCTCGTGCATTACTAGCAGATCCAAAGATTTTAATATTAGATGAAGCAACATCTAGTATTGATACAGAGACTGAGAAGTTGTTACAAGAGGGGCTAAATCGCCTTCTAGAAGGAAGAACATCATTTATTATTGCCCACCGTTTGTCCACAATCAAGAATGCTACAAATATAATGTATATTGATGATGGACAAATCAAAGAGTTTGGAACTCATGATGAACTTATAGAAGAAGAAGGATTATATTCTCAACTGTATATGTCACAATATGATTTTCTAGACTAGGCAGAAGAGAAAAACATTCCTAACAGAAGTTACCATTAAAATAAATGTTGGATTAGAAAGATAAGTATGATATTATAAATGTTAGGTTATATACACTAATAGCATGGAGTGATTAATATGAAAAAACTTTTTTTAATCTTAACAATATCTATAGGTGCCTTTATGTTTTCTGCTTGTAGTAAGCAGGAGCCAGTAGCGAATTTTATTCCTACCCCTACACCATTGGCACAGAATGAGGACCATGAAGAAAAACTTAATGGTGATGATTCTCAAACTGAGGGAACTTTAGATGGTGGGCCGGCTTACCAAGGACCAACTACAACAAAGTATGTAGAACTGACAACAAATGACGGAATTTTAAATATAAGAAACTCTCCTTCAACAGGAGAGGTAGTAGGTTTTCTAGTTCATATGGAGAAAGTTGAAGTAATTGATATAGTAGATGGCTGGGCAAGTTTTGTATATCAAGATGAAATTTGCTATGTTAGTGAAGGTTTTCTAGTAGATGAAAAGCCTGATTATATCAACCCATAACTAATGATTATGATTTTCTATAAAATTAATAAATTTTCTCATTGAAGTGGAGAGGAAGGAATTGCTTTTATAAGCAAAGCCTACCTCTCTTTCTTTTGCCTTCTTTGGCAAGGGAACTTCAACCAATGAGCCATCTTCTAATTCAGAGCTAACAAAGTTCTTAATAACACCAGCAATACCCAAGCCGGTTTTTGCAAATTCAATTAATAGATCTAAATTACTAACTTCCAGAACTTGATCTAATATAATGTTGTTGTCTTTAAGGTATTCATCTACATATTTTCTTGTTAAATTTTCCTCATTTAACAACATAATATTAGATGTATGAAAGATATCACTAGACCCTTCTCTATACTTTAAATTATCAAGATAAGCTCTTGTAGCCACGAATATATCTTCAACTTTCCCCAAGGAGTAAAATTCAAGATTGATTTCAGGTGGTCTAGCGATAAGGCCAATGTCTAGGAGACCCTTATCTAATCCTTGAATAGTATGGTAGGAAGAGTCGTTGTCAATAGTGATCTTAATGTGGGGATTATCTTCTACAAATTCTTTTAAATAAGGTAGAAGGATGTATTTACATAAGCTAACACTGGCACCAATTTTAATATGCCCCATACCTAGTTCTTGTACACGTTTTAGATGTTCTTGGCCAATTTTTAAGGATTCAATTGCATCATGAACATGTTCATATAAGATTTTACCTTCCTCAGTTAAAGTAACTCCCCGGGAGCTACGATGAAATAAGCTTGTATTTAAGTTGTCCTCAAGGTTAGCGATAGCCTTACTTACAGCAGGCTGACTGATATAAAGTTCTTTTGCAGCATGGGAAATGTTGGCTGCATCTGCAACTTTTAGAAATGTATAATATAAAGACAAATTATCTTCCATAAAAGGCCTCCAATTCTATTCCATAACCTGTAGTTATAACAAGCATTCAATATATATATTTCTATTATACTAGCTAATATGATAAAATATCAATATATAAATTAAAATTAGGTCAGGAGGAATAAAGTTGGAATTTAATATTGCAGTAATTCCTGGAGATGGAATTGGACCAGAGATATTAAGAGAAGCTACAAAGGTTTTAGACAAGATAGGTGAAAGATACGGCCATAGTTTTAAATATAATGAAATGCTCATGGGTGGTGTTTCTATTGATGCAACTGGACTTCCACTTACAGATGAAGCGCTTAACATTGCTAAAAGTAGTGATTCGGTACTCCTAGGTGCTGTTGGAGGGGATGTAGGTAATTCTAATTGGTATAGCCTACCAACCCACTTAAGGCCAGAGGCAGGACTTTTAAAAATTCGTAAAGAACTTAATTTATTTATTAACATGCGACCTGCTATATTATTTAATGAACTAAGGGATGCATGTCCATTAAAAGATGAAATTATTGGTGAAGGCTTTGATCTTCTTGTTATGAGAGAACTTACAGGAGGCCTTTATTTTGGAGAAAGAAATACAAGTAGGATTAATGGAATTCGTACAGCTACTGATACATTAGTATATGATGAAAATGAAATTAGAAGAATTGCAAAACGAGCTTTTGACATAGCTATGAAAAGAGATAAAAGGGTTTGCAGTGTGGATAAAGCCAATGTTCTTGATTCTTCTAGACTATGGAGAACAGTGACTGAGGAAGTTGCAAGAGACTATCCTGAAGTTGAATTAACTCATATGTTGGTAGACAATGCTGCTATGCAGCTTGTAAGGGACCCCTCACAATTTGATGTAATTCTAACAGAGAATATGTTTGGTGATATTTTATCTGATGAAGCAAGTATGATTACTGGTTCCATAGGAATGTTACCTTCAGCCAGTCTTGGAGAAAGCAAGCTGGGTTTATATGAGCCAAGTCACGGCTCAGCGCCGGATATAGCAGGTCAAAACAAAGCAAATCCTATTGCTATGATTATGTCAGCTGCTATGATGTTAAGGTATTCATTTGGCCTGGAAGAAGAAGCAAAACAGATTGAAAGTGCTGTGGAAAAGCTACTGAAAAAAGGGTATCGTACAGTAGATATTATGTCAGAAGGAATGACCTTAATAGGCACAAAAGAGATGGGAGATAAGATTGCCCAGGAAATATAGACTTGATATATGTAATAATTAGAATATAAATGGAGGATTAATTATGGGAATGACAATGACTCAGAAGATATTAGCAGAACATGCAGGATTAGATAAAGTTGTCCCAGGACAATTGGTTGAAGCTAAATTAGATATGGTTTTAGGTAATGATGTAACGGCTCCCGTGGCGATTAATGAGATGGAGAAAATGAAAGTAGATGGGGTCTTTGATAAGGAGAAAATAGCTTTAGTTATGGATCACTTTACTCCTAATAAAGATATACAATCAGCAGAGAATTGTAAGCAAGTTCGCTGCTTTGCAGATGAATATGATATAACAAATTACTTTGATGTTGGGGAAATGGG
>CAZPWO010000096.1:0-8326 GCA_964590525.1 uncultured Herbinix sp.
TAAAATGTATTTATACAAGGATCATATCTAACATAACTTCTATGTACTTTTATTGAGCCTTTGATATATTATACAAATGTTCATAAAGTTTACTCCTTTTTTTATCCAAAGTGTTTTTTTCATATTCTAAAGCTTTATTATAATTCTGTTTTGAGAGTTGATTATATAATTCATTATTTGAAAACACTTCTGCCGTTTTTTCTGCAAAACCTACAGCATCGTTCGGGTTGAAGAGTAAATTAACATCAAGCAATTCAGGGATACCTCCTACAGGAGTAGAAAGACAAGGTAATCCTGTAGCCATTGCTTCTATTAATACACGAGGTAAGCCTTCCGAAGTTGATGGGAAAATCATAAAATTGGATTTCTTAAGGAATTCATTCAATTCGTCCCTGTTTAAAGAACCAACAAATTCTATTTGCTTTAACAGACCCAACTCCTTGGCCTTATTCTTGAAAATATTAACATACTCACCCTCTCCAGCAAATTTTGCTATAACATCGAAACCTTTCTTTTTGAGCAACTTTACTGTTTCAATTACTGTCATATGTCCTTTAGTAAAAGTTTTAATATTTGTAGATACATGAGATATCCTGATTATATTATTATTCACCAATATCCTTGGTTCTGTAAAGAACGAACTATCCATTTCTATAGAGGAGTAGTGTGTTTTATAGCTATTATGACCTGCCGGATATAGACTTTGAAGACTATTCTCAGTAACGTATGAGACGGCGTCAGCTAATCTACAGGCTCTTTTTAGCTTGTAATCCCATACATACATCAAGGCTTTAACAATAATATTTTTTGAACTTTGTTTAGCTTCAATAGGATTGGCAACAACCTCTACCCCATAAGGGATTTTCTTGTTTATTACGTGATTTAAGCAAGCGAAAGCAACAGTTGAGGGCAGCCGAAATACAGCTGCATCACATCCATCAGCTACACTCGCTAAGATTCTTTTTATTTTCAGATAATGTTTTCCATATTCAACAGGACCCTGAAAAAAAGGAATGGGAAAAATCTCTATCTTATTGTTTTCTATTATAAAGGTATATTTACCTAATTCTTCTTTTGATGTAACATGTTTTGTTCTGGCAGCAAGACGCATACTATCAAAAACATTAAGGTATCTCTTAACAAGGACTGACCCAAACTCACTTAAATAATACTGCCCATTGTATGAATACACATACTCATCACAAGAAACTAAAATTTTCTTCATCTATTCTTAAATCAAATTATTTATTTAAAAACTTCGCTATGTTTCCTTCATAACTCCTATAGTCAAACTTCTTTTCAGCAAGTATCGTTGCATTTACTTTCATTTGCTCCAAGTAACTTCTATCAATTGTTATTGCTTTTTTCAAAGCTTTCACAACTGCATCTTTTGTGAAATGAGATATGACTATTCCATTTATTTCATTTTTTACATATTCTGAAATATCACTCGTATAGTTAACTATAACAGGACATCCTGATGTAAGAGACTCAACCAATTTTGTTGGAAAACCTGCTCTGTTTTTTCTATTATCTTCTCTTACCAAAACAGAAAAATCCGATGAATTATAATATGATGGAACATCTTCTTGTAAAACTCTACCTACAAAAAGAATGTTATCTGACCATTCAATTGCATCAGAATAGCAACTATAATTTACAATGTCTTGTTTAGAAACACCTAGTATGATAAACTGAATATTGACACCCTCTTTTAAACAAATAATAACGGCTTCAAGAATAGTATCTAGTCTATCTTTTTTTCCTGGTGAGCCAGCATATATTATTCTTAATCCATCAAACTCAGGTAAAACACTCTTGTTTTTCAACCACTTTTCATCTTGCATATCAACAAGAGGTGGTAAAATAATATTATTTGAATCTGAAAAGTGGGTGTCTAAAAAGCTACTGATAACAATCTTGTTTTGTACTTTTTTCTGTATAACTTTCATATTATATTCACTAATCCAATATGGCGGAGCAAACTTTCCTCCTAACATTTCGTTTGATGAATACCACTCTGTAATATCTGATATAAAAAGAACAGCTTCTTTCTTGCATAACTTGAGTAGGTTTTTTGTAAAGTAAGCAGGTGGATTGTATGCAATTATTATATTTGTCTTCTTTATTCTACTTTCAATTATTGACAACGAGTTTTCTCCTCTTTGTAAAAAGCTCTTTATTCTACCAAAAAGACTCAAATTTTCTTTATTATCTATATCATTTGTATTTGTATACTTAAACCCTTGGTAGTAATAAAAATCATCTTTATGCTTATCTTCCTCACGTTGCATACCTCCCCAACTAACAAACTCAACAGTATAACCTAATTCTCTAAATATCTTTGCATTATTCAATACTCGTTGAGAAGCAGCATCACCGTTGGGGAAACGGAATCCCCCTGTGTATATTATTGTTTTATTTTTCATGCAATTAAAGAATAAATCTGACTCAAAATTTCACTATTCTCATATTTGTTAGTTTGCAAATGCTTTTTCATGGCATAATATAATTCTTTATCCCTAATTATACTTTCTATTTCGTTAGCCATCTGTTCAATAGGCGTAATAATACCATTAACACCATTGCTTATAAACTCAACAGCAGATCCATAGTTTGTAGTAATCACTGGAAGCTCAAGAATTTTAGCTTCATTCAGAACATAAGGACATGCTTCTGATAAAGATGTCATGACCAACAAATCACTATTTGCCATATATGAATAAGGATTATCTTTGGCTCCTAACCAGATAAATAAATCTTCAACCTGATATTTTTTAACATTTTTCTCAAAATGTGTTTGTGCAACACCAAATCCTTCTGGACCAATCAGGTACCAAATAAAATCTACACCTCTTTTCTTTAGTATAGAAGCTATTTCGGGTATTTTATCGAAACGCTTAACCACGTCAATCCTACCAACTGAAAGGATAGTAAATCTTTTATTATAGTATTTTGAATCCAAAATAGGTAGTTTAGCTAACCTTTTTATCTCTGTTGCATTTACAAGATTATGAATTGCATATACTTTATCTTCCATAGATGGCATAATCTTCACAAACTCCAGTTTAGTATATTCTGATACACAAACAATGGATTTGTAAGTAGCATATATCTTCCTTTCGTCTGGATGATTATTGAGTGTCATATAACTACTATAATCACAATGTATCCATGCTATTTTGTTTGAGTGGTTCAGATTTGAAACAAACGCAGTAGGAACACCTTCACTAAATGCAACAACAGCATCATAAGTCTTAGTTTTCATCAGCTTGTTTACAGATCGTTTGTAAAGGCTATTTGTAATATTCACATTCAACTTGGCTCCAATATTTCGCATTAGTTTAATAACAAAACTCCTCATACGTGATATCCCTTTTGTGTCGCTATAACGAGCAAACAATGCACTCAGCCATTTATCTTCAGGTAGAATTGTGCTGTTGGGCAACATTTTCTTATAAGGACCAAAATGTTCCATGGCAAAAACATCTGCTTGGTATTGCTCTGTATCGACTAGCGATAGCAGATTCTCCAAGCTTTTGTTGGTGCCTCCATGGCGGAAACTAGTTATTATAAATAGTATGTGCTTCATTTTAATTTAAAATAGAATAGATTCATATGTTTCATAACTAAAATATGGATTTTCAAACCATATTTTCAATGCATATATTAAGTACGAAAATATTGCTACAATATAAGTTAGTTTAAATATTTTATTACTCCCTCTATTTAATATAATTATTGATCCTGAAACAAAAAAAGAAGCAAAATATTGAGACATTCTCATATTAAGCGGACCTAAGAGATGAGCAAGAAAATAGAGAAGCGTTAGTTTTACTATCATATTTTCTTTTTCAGTTAACTGATTTCCGTTCAAAATATAGAGAAATAAAGCGCTTATTAATAATGAAAATAAAGATACTAATACACCTGCTCCTTTACCCTGTTCTTTTGCAAATTCTATATAAGTTTGATATCTATCAAAATACTCAGCAATAAACAAAGATACATAATCAAGTATAACTGTTGCAGATGCTAATGTAACAAATATCATAACGGATATCCAAATGATTATGCTTTTGCGAGTCAAGTCTTTTCCGTTTCCAATCAAATAAGCAATTGGAGCCATCATTAATATACTCTTATGAAATATAGAAGCAGCAAAAACACAAACAATAAACGGAATAATTTTTCTCTTATGAATATAGTATGTCGATAGAATAAAGATTGAAATTGCAATACCATTACGTATTCCACTCAACATAAAAAACACGGTATATGGACCATTTAAAAACAGTAAAACAAACCCTAGCCACGCATACTTAGAAGGGATATACCACTTGAACAAAAAGTAATAGGCAGTACAAAGCAATAGCGTTTGAAGAACGAGAAGACTCCGAAAAGTAGGCAGAAAGTTATTTAAATAATAGTAGCCTATTTCCATTCTTTCATCTTCTTCATGTCCAAATATCTTTACTCCTTCAAAGAATTTAGAATAGGCTTCATAATCCAATCCAAAATTCTCACGAAACGCCCCATAAATAAATAAAGGAATCATCGAAATAATAAGACGTCGAGAATATTGTTTCTCATTTTTTAACGGAAACAAATTAATTAATACGGTTATAATTGCTAC
This sequence comes from uncultured Herbinix sp., assembly GCA_964590525.1. Classification (GTDB taxonomy): domain Bacteria; phylum Bacillota; class Clostridia; order Lachnospirales; family Lachnospiraceae; genus Mobilitalea. Next base: position 4,637 of record CAZPWO010000096.1, read on the forward strand.
TGACCAATAAATTGCCATGTTGTTAAGATAAATAAATTATGACCTCCTTATTTTATTAAATCCTGACATCACTATGTTCCTAAAGGCTATGATATCAAATATGTAAGAAATCAAAAAATAAAACAGTGTACCCGAAACAAATCCAACTATTAGTTTCCAAATATCATTCGAAATATAAGCTGTAGTTAAATAAACAACCACTGCCATCAACAATGCTGCACCAAAAACACCACTTAATGCTTTCAATTGTTTCAACCAAGTTAGACCAATCTGTTTCTTTGTAAACCAGGTATCTAATACAAAGTCAATAATAGCTACTAATATTTGACTCACAATTAATGCTTCAAAACTAATCAATATAGCTCCTATAAGTATTAATACATTCAACGTTTTTTTTATTATTTCTGATTTTAATGCCCAGTTTGTTTTACCAGTAGCATTAAAAACATTCAAATTAAATGTGCTAATCACAAACAACATTCCTACAGGGCAAAGCACTTGCAACATCCATGCAGCAGGCAGCCATTTTTCTGTAAGCACGACCTTAATCAACGGCTCTGCAAGCACAAAAAGGCCACAAAGGAGTGGAAAAACTATAAAAGCTGTTTTTTGAATAAACTCTATCAACTGTTTGCCCATTCTATCATAATCATGTTGTGATTCACAAAGAATAGGAGTTGAAACTCTTTGAACAACTTGTGTGATATTGTTAGATGAAATTCCAACAAAACTTTTTGCCCTATTGAAATAACCCAATTGGGCAGGAGCATAAACTTTACCTATAGCCAAAGAGTAGATTTCTTGAAATACCGCATTTACGAAGCGCGCCAAGATTAGTTTGTATGCATAATTAAAAAGCGTTTTAAAACGCTTATAAGAAAACTGAAGTTTTGGCTGCCATTTTGTGTAAATCCAAAGGAATATAGTATTAATTGAATTGTTGACGAGTTGCTGGATGATAATGGCCATAACTCCGAGTCCTTTATAGGCTGCGTATATACTAATAACACCAGATATAATCACTGCCAAAAATGATGCTTTAGCTTGAGTTTTAAAATCCACAAAGATCATTAGCTTTGCACGCTGTACAACAATAAATGAACTAATGATTATATTTACACCAAGTATCCTAGTTAGATTCGTTAATTCAGGAAATTCAAAAAACGAGGCAAACAATGGAGCAGATGCATAAACAAGCCCGTACAATATTCCACCCCATATAATATTAAATACAAATACGGTAGAGTAGTCCAATTCATCTCGGTCAAGCTTTTGCATCAAAGCAGCACCAAATCCTACTTCATTAAAAACCTGCAAAATATTTATCACTACCAGAATGATAGCTACCACTCCAAAATCATTTGGGGTTAGTAGACGAGCCAATATTATGGTTACTACAAACTGAATGATTTGTACTGAAAAACGCTCAATACCACTCCATCCAACTCCTTTTATTGCTCGTTGTTTAGTTGACATTTATTCTTAGAATCTTCTTTGCTTTTTGATCAAAAACTTATAAAACTCATATAACAAACCTACCTGTCTGTTTTTTGAGTAATACCATTGACCGTTATATGCTATTGGTTCACCACCTGAATAATTCTTAGCCACATAAATATTATTCATTTCATCATTACTTGGGGAAATCCGGCCAAAGTCAAACTGTTTAACTCCAATTTCTTCTAAGTAATTCAAAACACATTCTTGGATGAAATATGCAGCACCGTTTTCTATGCCTTGATAAGAGTTGGCAGCATATACATCATATGACTTATCACCACAGATGTAAACGACTCTACCTGAAACAGGTTCACCTTCTATATCTTTTACGAAAAACAACTTATAATTGCTGCTATTAAGTAGCTTGGCGATTGATTCTATACTTATTGTAAACCCCAAACTTTTACGCTCTTTCAACTGATTAAATAAGCGTAGAAACTCTTTTAAATGATAATCTGTAGGATTATCAATAACTTCGAATTCATACTCAGTCTTTAATGCTTTTCTTACATTTCTTCTCCAATTGCGGTGAAATTTGAAACCTCCTTGTGTTCTTACAATTAATGAAAGTGGTGATAGTGAAAGGAGCGGTCGTATAAATCCAGATTGTCTTATTCCTATCTCAAAATTAGTAAAATACTCATTTATATCTGATATCTCAATTATGGAAAATCCCTGGTTCGTAATTTCTAAAAAGAAGTCTCTTATTACTTTTATATTATCGGTTTGTATTGCTATTCCATCAATCATCAAGTGCTTACCCACAAACCTACGATTAAAAACTCTGCCCCAACAAGCTATACTTGGATTTTCAGTATCACTTACAAAATAATGTATCTCTGTATCTTTACTAGTGCTTGACAGCCATTCCGATGTTTGATTAAAGGGTATATAGGAAAAGTGCTTTGTTTGAATTTTAAAAAACAACTCTCTATCTATTGTCATATTTCTCCTTATTTAATGTAGTAAATGATAATCCAAAAATTTCACCTGCATAAAAAGTACCAAGTTCTTTAAATCCCGATTTAAATTGAACTTTGAAAGCTGGTGTGTTACCACTTAAAACAATAACAACACACTTAGTTTTCCCTAGCTCGTAAAGCTTAGACAATCTGTAATAGTTCATTTTTCCATGTAAACCTTTTCCCCTTTCACTAGGATGAGTATATGAATCTTCTAATAAACCTTCGTCTTTGTTCAACTTAAAGTTTGTTTTAATAGGCAAGCCTAATTTTTCCAAAGAAATCCAAGTGGAGTAAATTAAATGATTATCTTTAATTATGCCATAAGCTTTGTATGTATTATCATTGCATCTTTCCTTTATTAAATCAAGTTTATCGCCTTTAAAAATTGTTTTATCGCCCAATAAAAAATCATTATAATCTAATTCTTTTACTTCAAATTCAAGATTATTTATTTCCTTTAGTGCTTTATTATAATCAATATTTACTTTCAAATAATGAAGTTTCATAATACTGGTTCTAAAATATTTTGCCAATAATATATTAAAAATATCTTTTATATTATGCTGTTTGATTTTAGCTAAAACTCCCATTTTATTTTTATTCAACTTGCTGATAATGATCTAATTTTTTCTATAACACGTTTTGCTAATATCCAGAAATTTATTTTAATTTCAAGAACATCTGTTGCTATAACCTCTTTGTTTTTAAAAACACAAAAGTTGAAATGATGGCCACCGTATTTATAAACATCACTTCCATTGGGAATAATGGTTTTAATTCTTTCTTCCTTGTAAGCATCTCTATTTAAATCTGTTATTTTGTAAATATCCAAGCCTTCACCATATCTTTTCTTTGTCAGTTGACAGGGACGGTATAGATTGCCGTTATAATTAAAAACAGAACCACCACATCGTCCTACATTTTCACCTTTTGCAATGGGGGATTGAGGATGCTCCGTCCAATCTTCAACTAATTTATCTGAATAATATAAACGGAATATATTTGTCTTTTCTGAATAGTCAGTAGTTAATAAATAGTATGTATCTTGCTGATATATTATATCGCTATCTACAAAATGTCTGTCACGTAGGAGAGTCTTATGAAAAGTCCATTCAGTTAAATCTACACTAGGTGTGTACAGTTGTATGCTTTTATTATCTCCTGTTTCGGGCATCATATAAATCTGCCCATTAATTTCAAATACATTAGGATATGAAAGATGAAA
>CAZPWO010000097.1:0-8238 GCA_964590525.1 uncultured Herbinix sp.
CGGCTATTAAGACTTTATATGCTTTCTTATTTTTCATTTCATCCTCCTTGACTTTTCTATATAAATTATAGCATCCTATCAATGTTTTATCAATTAGAGATGGAAAAACAATAAGAAGATCTGCTGATGGTGAGAAAAAGGCTATTCATATTGTAAATGTACGGATAGATGAAAACAATTTAATACAAGGATAAATAAAGACAGATTCAAAAATTAATAAAATAACAGCAATACCTGAACTTTTAGACTTACTATTTTGGAGAAGCGCATAATAATAACAGATGCAATGGGAACTCAAAAATATATAGCTGAGATAATAATAAAGAAAAATGAAGACTATACCTTAGCATTAAAAGGTAATCAAGGACACTTTCATAAAGAAGTAATAGAATTTATAGAATATACGCTTATTAATGGCTTTAAAGATATAAAAATTATTAAAAACATGAAAAAATTCAGAACAGCTATAGATGATAATCTATTAGAAGAAATAATTAGAAACATGTAAAAAAATTGCTGTCCTACCCTATAAAGGGTAGCCTGGCTTTGTTATATATAAATATAAAGGTATTTTAAATACCTTGGTTTGGGTTATTGAAATTTATTAAAATACGTATTTTATTTCTAATTTAATAGCCTCTAATCATAGTCACACGATGCCAGTCGTTTTTTAAAACATTTCATAAGAGATTTTCAATTAAAATAATTTTTCATGCGATTACCGTGATTTCACAGTGGACACCCTTATCTTAAAAACTCCGTATCGGATTTTCACCGACTAGTTTACGCCTATATTGGGCAACCATAAAAAGGGGAGGAGTCTGTATAACAGCACTCCTCCCCTTCTTATGATTAACCTTCTACTTCTGTATATTAAATTCTTAATTTAGATTTTAATATTTTATTATATAAAACTTGGTAACCAAGTGACAACTGCAGGGACATGAATCACTAAAGCACAAACTACTAATATGCACCCTATAAAGTAGATATTCTCCTTAGTTATTTCCCATACACTAACATCAGCTAATTTGCAGCACATAAAAAGTGCTGACCCAACCGGTGGGGTTTGCTGTCCAATCCCCCAACTCATTATGACAACCATAGCAAATTGTAGGGGGTGAATACCTAAAACACCTGCTGTTGGTAAAAGTAAAGGTACTATTACAACCAACATAGCCACACCATGTAGGAATGTACCAGCAACAACTAATATTACAACAACTAACCACATAAATAAGGCTGGACTTCCTTGAAAAGAATCTACTAAGGGTCCAATTAAATAAGATGAAATTTTAGCATTAGTAATAACCCAACCTAATAAATCTGCCACACCAATAATAATCATAGTAGCTCCACTCATAATTGATGTCTTAACCATTATCTCTGGTAAATCTTTTAACTTTAAGGTCTTGGTATAAAAGAAACCAATTAATAAAGCATAAAGAACTACTGTAGCTGCTGCCTCTGTTGGGGTGAAAATACCTGCTAGTATACCTCCTATAATAATAAACATCATACCTATAATAGGCCAACCGCCAATAATGGCATGCAATCTCTCTTTAAAAGTAAATGTTTCAGGATTAACCTCATAGTCACGTTTATAGGATATAATTGTGGTAGCAATTATCATAAAAGTTCCTACTAGGATTCCTGGAATAAATCCCGCAATGAATAACTCAGAAATTGATAAATTAGCCATAACTCCATAAAGTATCATAGGAATACTAGGAGGAATAAGGATACCAATAGTTGATGACGCTGCAGTAATAGCTGCACTAAAATCTGCATCGTAACCTTTTTTAATCATACTTGGAATCATCATTCCACCTACAAAGGCCGTATCTGCGCTTGCAGTGCCAGAAATCCCTGCAAAAAGCATACTAGTTACAACATTTACTGCTGCAAGACTACCCTTTAATTTCCCGACTAAGGCAGTAGCTAAACGCATTATACTATCTCCGATTCCTGCTTTATCCATAAGCAAAGCTGCTAATACAAATAAAGGAGCTGACATCATTGTAAAACCATCCAATGATGTAGTAATACGCTGTACCATAATCATTAATGGCACATCAGTAAAAAACACAATAAACATCATAGAAGTAACACATAAACCCATTGCAAGGGGTACACCAATTAATATAACTCCAAATAGAACAACAAAAAGTGTTATTATACCTAATATCATAAATTCAACTCCTTAGTTTCATTTTTATGCAAACTAACCAAGCCATTAATATTTTCTATCAAAGCTAACACAGAATTAACAATCATCATAAAACTACCTATAGGAAAAGCTAGGTAGAAAAACCAAAATGGCATGCCTGTCATCGCTAATTTATATTTAGAAACATCTATTAGATACTTAATACTTAATGGGAAAAATGTTGTAAGAAATATTAAGACTAGAATTTCAATAAATACGCCTAAACCCAATTTAGTCTTTGGCGACATATGATTATCAAACATACCAACTTTAATATCTTCACCATGTGCCATTGCTACATAAGCGCCTAAAAACGCACTCCAAACTACTGCAAAACGTACAAGTTCTTCAACCCAAGCAATACCAGTACCAAAGGTACGAAACAATACTCCTAAAATTATTACACCAGCCGAGAGAAAAAGTAAAGTACCGCACAATAAACCTAAAAACTTATCAATGTAACTTTTAACCTTCTTTATTTTATTCATATCAATCTCCTATCTCTCTGTGTCAGTATTTTTATTTTACCTTGATAATCTCTTCTACAAGCTTCTCTATTTCAGTAGGCAAATCTTTAAGTACTTGATCATATACTGGTTGTGACGCTTCAAAAAAGGCCTCCTGATCAACCTTATTAATTTCACATCCAAAATCCGTCATATCTTTCATCCAATCTTCCTCTTGTGATGCAGCCCAATTCATCTGCCATATAGTTGTTTCTTCAGCAGCTTCTAGCATAGCTTCTTGTATCCCAGGGCTCAAATCATCCCAATAAGGTTTTGCAATTACTATTGAAATAGGTGAAAATAAATGATTACTCTCAGAAATATACTTTTGCACTTCATAAAGCTTGTTTCCCCAGATATTCCCATATGGATTTTCTTGTGCTTCAATTAAACCTTGTTGAAGAGATGTATATAGTTCAGAAAAGGCGATTGATAAAGGATTAGCCCCATACTCTCTAAACATAGCAACACGCACAGTACTATCTGGTACCCTTATCTTCAATCCTTCTAGATCAGAAGGCACAACTATGGGTCTTTGGTTATTGGTAATATGTCTAAAGCCATTTTCCAAAAATCCAACTACTTTCAAGTCATGTTCCTCTAGTGGCTTTGAAATTTTCTCCCCAATTGGCCCAGTGAAAACCTTTATTACATGATCTCTATCTCTAAATAAATATGGCAACTCAAAAACTTTATAAGTGTCTTCAACATCATTAAGTTCAGAACTTATTAAAGACATTTCTAGAGCACCCATCTGCATTTGCCTAATACAGTCCATAGGTTTACCTAACTGAGCACGATCATAAACATCAATTTCAACCTGACCATCAGTTTTTTCTTTCACTAATTCAGCGAATTTAGTAGCTCCTTGACCAAATGCATCCTTCGGGTCGTTGGCATGGGATAGTCGAATAACTATTTTTTCATTTTCACCAGTTCCTTGTCCACCACTATCTGTTTTACCACCATTACAAGCAGTTAAAATTAAAACTAAAACTAAAGCAATTGAAATTATAAAAGTACTTTTCTTCATCATATACTCCTCCTTTTATTTTTTCGAGTTTTGTTAACAAACAATGTATTCACCTTACTAAACTAGAACCTAAATGAGAAAATTACAATACCTATATAGTTTAGCAACATTGTACCTAATCAATATTATCCCTTGCATCTAAATAATCTGGTATCAAACAACACTGTTTACGTTATCCATACATAATGCCTTTTCTAATAATCCTTCTGCCTGCTTGTAATTAAAAATTCCACACACACAATGTTTTCCAATTAATTTTGCTCCTTCTTTAATAGTTATACGTTTGGCTTTTAAGTCTGTAAGTACTGATTCAATTAGATGTTCAGTAACAAACCCATGTCCACACATAGAAACAATTTTTAAAATTGGTGATGGTGGTAGAAGATCTGTACGCCCTAATACGCCTAAAGAATAATGTACGCTGTGGCGTTTGATACCACGAGTTTCTTCAGTTTCATTAACTTCATCCAAAAGACCAACTACAACTACAGAAAATCCGATATCTTTAGCCTTTATAGCATCTACAACATCATTGACTACATCTAGATCATCGTAAACTCCATGAATCATTGTTGTTTCGTCACTAATATTATCAGTAATCTGTTCTACAGTATTCGTAAGAATCGTTCCAATATCTTGAGCACCTGCATTTATTGGCTCATATTCCATCAATAACAGAAAAAGCTCTTGTAGTTTTGGTATTTGCCCAGTATTGTTAATACCCCTGGCAGGCATAATGAGAACAATATAATCCTTACTTAATTCTTCATAATTTCCTTGACGGTGATTTGTATGTGTCACATTGATTCCTCCTCGTATAATATCTTTCATCCCTGATTGCACAAATTCTATCACACTATCTTTTTATTTTAATTAATCTAATGTTCTATTTCTTTGATTTACTACTAAAATATCTTTCAAATATAAATTTAATATTATGAGATTACGATAAACAGCTACGATTAAAGTAACTATTTAAGATTTTCCCAAACCTAAGTTTGTCTTCCCTCCCAGCCCAACTGGTAGACCTAAGTCGGAAAAGAAATCCAGAGAAGGCAATTCTCCTTCAGGTCCAGCTGCTAAAAACACCCCCATGCTGAAAACAGTATCAATTAACTTTGCTGCTTCTTGAATAGCTTCAATTGTTTCTTGCATTTTCTCAACAGGGACAATAAATTCAATAATTGCAGTTAGAACTCTCTCTTCTAAAATGTCCTCACGTATCTTACCTTTTTCTTTATCAGCAAAATAATGAGTCACAGGACTAATTGGAGCATATTCAACATATGGCAAAGTAGCTAAAGCCATGGTTAACTTTTCTATGTCTTTAAAGGTTGTCCCCATAATTGGCCGACCAACATCGAGGGCAAAACCTGCCTGACCATACTTTATTAACCCTGTAACATCGTTGGTTTTAACTTCTTCAGTACCCCGACCCCCACTATTAGTTGTTGGATGAATGCTAACAGGGTCTGAAAATAAATTACGGACTTGCCGTGGCCAAGTAAGCACTGGTACTTCAAATGCATCCGTAGGGCAGATACCAGTACGTACGCAATTATTGCATTCAACACAAGTATCTTGGTTAATATCAACCCTACCATCTTCAATGACCTCTATGGCTTTAACAGGACAATGAACGATACAACTTTCACATCTTATACATTTTTCTTGATCAATAAACATTTTAACCTCTCCTTTCTTTCCAAACTTAATCAATTAATTCAATAAACAAATGAAGCATTAGGTATTTTAAACATTCATAACATAGGACAAACTTTATTATTTATATTTAATTCTTACAATAGCTTTCGTAAGCCTTTCAAAATGTTATCATTTTTCTTACAATTGCCACTAAAAGGTTTCAAAGTCCAGCCAAATCTTTATTAAGTGATTTATTTATTTCAATCAATTTAAAGGCTATTTTCTCAACCAAGAAATAATTCCCCTTACTTTAATAAACTTCACACCATTCTACAATTGTTTTTGCTAATATCTTTATACTATCTAGATAATCTTTAAGTTTAACCCACTCATTATTTGAATGCATTTGTTCTGTCATACCTGGTCCAAATATGACTGTAGGTGTATCACCATATTCATTTAAGAACCTTATATCAGCAGCACCCTCTCTTCCAGAGATGACTGGTTTAGTTTTTAAAGTTCTTTCATAGTTTTTACAAAGTGTCTCAACAATCGGACTATCTACTGGAATCTCTGAAGGTTCAGCGAAAAAACCATCAAAAGTAAATTCAGGAGGATTAGCCCTTAACCAAGGGTCTGAGCTTACTTCTTTAGTAACAAAATCCTCCAACTCTTTAATTACTTTCTGTGAATCTTCACCAGGTACTGTAGCTAAGGATCCTTTTAATAAACATGTATCAGGGAAAGCACTGTTATAAGTTCCACTTTCGAACATACCAACCATACAAGGAATAGCTTCTTCAATATTAGGATACAATGGGTGTTTAACTTTAGATATTCTTTCTTGCTCGAATTTCTCAACGGCTTTCATTACTAAATAGCCCATATCTATTGCATTCACACCTTCATGTTTCCTTTGTATTCCTGTCGCTTTTCCATCTACATGGATATTAAACCATAATCTACCTATAGAAGCCGGTTGAACCCTCATACTGGATGTTTCGCAGCAAATTCCCGCATCAGCTTTATATCCTTTTATAACGCATGCAAGGGTACCATTTCCTGTTAATTCTTCATCAACTACATACTGCATTATTAGGTCCCCTTTTAATTGGATTCCCAACTCTTTAATTGCCAAAACAGCCATTGTTAAGGCTGCAACCCCAGATTTCATGTCTGAAGCACCACGCCCATATAATTTACCTTTTGAAATATCACCTGACCAACAGCCATGTTCCCAATTTTTTTGGTCACCTTCAGGTATAACGTCTACGTGTCCATTTAATATTAAAGAACGTCCTCCCCCAGTCCCCTTTAATATCCCTACTACATTTGGACGATTATGATATCCAATAGATTCCTCTACATATGCTGGATGATACTTTAACTCATCTATTGAAGGTTCAAATTTATCTATTTCTAAGCCCATATCTCTTATATATGCCTCGATAAAATCTTGCACTTCAGCTTCATCACCTGTAACACTTGGTATTCTTATAATTGATTGAAGAAATTCTATAGCTTCTTTTTGATTATTATTAATCCAATTATCAATTCTATTATTAGTTTTCATGTTTGCCAAATAACCTCCTTGGGATTAGACTTTAGCCTGTCTTCCGTTTTATAGTTTTAATATTCTAAATTAGACTAGTAGAACTCAACCATTCCCAATAGATATTAAATGATTGTTTGTAACTTTAAATAATTTGTTTTTATCTTTCAAGAACAATCGCGTCTGTTGGGCACCATATCTTACATGCGCCACATCCATCACATAATAGTTTACTTGCTACATGAGTATTATCTTCTTCAGATATTGCACGATAAAAACATACTTCTCTACATTTACCACAATTAATACATAAATCTGAATCAACTTTTGCAAACTTAGGAGCTAGTTTTGCTAATTCTTCTACAGAAGTAATATGTGGAAGTGCAATACCTCTAATTTCATCAAAGGATTCATAACCTTTTTCGTCCATCCAATTTTCTAAATCTTTTACTATTTTAGTAATTAGTTTGTATCCATTCCACATTACCGCAGTAGTTACTTGTACAGTAGTTGCACCTAGCATAATATATTCAATTACTTCACGATAGCTAGATACACCTCCAACTGCAGAAATTGGTATATCAACATTGTTTGCAACTTCACTTACATGACGCATAGTGATAGGCTTAATGGCTGCTCCTGAATAACCTCCATAGGCTTTTAAATGAGGTTCACCAGTATCAATATTTACTCCAGCAAAAGATTTAATAGAATTACTAATCGTAATACCATCCGCACCGGCAGCTTTAACTGCTTTTGCTATTGGAATCATATCTGAAACAGTAGGAGTTAATTTTATAGTTAATGGAACATCTGAAACTGCTTTTGCTGCTTTTACCTGTTGATAGCATAGCTCTTCATTTACTCCAATATGCATTCCTACACCAGAACCAGGCATAGGGCAAGATACATTTAATTCAAATATGTCTACTAAGCCAGTAGCTTGGATTTCTTTCACTAATTCAGCTGTATCTTTTGGATCAGGCATTCCAAGTATACTAATATGCATAGTAGCTCCACCAGATTTTGCAACTTTTAGGTCTTCATTGAGCCATTCCTGGCGAGTTTTCGTAGTAAATAATTCTAAATTCACCATTCCAATTGGTGTTTTTCCAGTTTTGTAATTGTAGAATCTCCCATTTCTTGGATGTGCTGCCCAATCCTGTGGAGGTCCAATAGTCTTTGGTATTACACCACCAATTCCTGCTTCAGCTGCCAAACGCATTGCTTCACCATCTTGCCCCAGGGGTGAAGATGCTATAATTAATGGGTTCCTGTAATTAACACCACAATA
>CAZPWO010000098.1:0-7006 GCA_964590525.1 uncultured Herbinix sp.
AAATAGAGACGAGGAGATTATATGAGTTCATTTGGTAGTTTCCATACAGGAGTATCTGGCTTAAATGTAAGCCAAGCGGCATTGAATGTAACGGCCCACAACCTAGCCAATCTGGATACTAAAGGTTTCGTTCGCCAGCAAGTAGTGTTGACAGACGCTGGTTACATCAAGTGGGGACAATCTTACGTATCCCCTATGAAAACAGGATTAGGGGCGGAATTTGCAACATTAAAACAGATTAGAGATGGTTTTTTGGATCAAGCTTACCGTCAGGAGACTGGCAGGCAGGCTTTTTATGCTTCCCAATATAAAGCTGTAGAAGAAGTGGAGGGCTTGTTTGGTGAGTTAGAAGGGGTCTCTTTCCAGAGAAGCATGAATGATCTTTGGGTATCTCTTCAGGAGCTGGTTAATGAGCCAGACAACATCGTTGCAAGGTCTGCATTGATACAAACATCAGTTACATTTGTTGAAAGAGCCAGCAACATATCAAAACAATTAAATGATTATCAGCTTAATTTGAATACACAAATATTAAGTCAGATTCAAGACATTAATAGTATTGGTGATGAAATTAAAACATTGAATATAAGAATCAGGCATTACGAAAGCACCGACGTAGAAAAGGCCAATGATCTAAGAGATCAAAGGAACCTTCTATTAGACCAGCTAAGTAGAATGGCTGATATTACATATAAAGAAGATTCAAATGGAGTTGTAGATGTTACTGTGGAGGGGGTTCCATTTGTAACACAGGACATGGTGTATTATATGGCTGCTGTTAAAGTGGATGAAGACACAGACATGTTGAAGCCAGTGTGGCTTGCCCATGGCAATATGGATGTCTTTAATTTTGATAGGGAAACATCAAGTCAAAACAACAATGACATTGGATCCCTTAAAGGCTTATTACTTGCAAGAGGTCATAAACAGGCCAGATATACGGACATACCCGTAAGGGAAGATTATACAAGTGAGTCCTTATTCAATATGGCTCATCTAGAATATAATAAAAGGACAGATGCTTCGGTTATTACCACTGTGCAAGCACAGTTTGATCAGCTTATTCATGGGATTGTAACTACCATCAATGACGTTCTTGCCCCTAATAAGGAAGTTACTCTTGTTGATGAGAATGGGCAACCAGGTCAAACCATATGGATCCTTGATGAAGAAAATGCTCCAGTAGGAATGGATTCCAATAGGAGTGCTGGACAAGCTTTATTCAATAGAAAGTCTATGGAAAGATACAGTGAGCAAGAAATAGTAATTGTAGGGGAAGATGGAAATCCACAGACAATAATGGCAAGGGTCTATAACCTTGAAGACCCAAGTGATAACTATTCCTTATTCACAATTGGAGAGATAGAAGTTAATCAGAAGATTATGCAGGATTATTCCCTACTTCCTTTGTCTAGTAATGATGGCACTGGGGAGTATGATATGGAGACTGCTAGGGAATTGTTATTAAAATGGCAGGAACCATTTGCCAGCTTATCTCCTAATACTTTAACTGAAAACAATTTTAATGATTATTATACTTCTTTTATATCTGAGATTGCTAATAGAGGAGAAAAGTTAAGGGTTATCAGTAGTAACCAGGCATCAATGGTAGACAGCATTGACAATAAAAGAATGCAAGTGACGGGAGTGTCTTCTGATGAAGAACTTACCAATCTTATAAAATACCAACATGCTTATAATGCAGCAGCTCGGTATGTGAATGTAGTAAGTGAGATGCTGGAACATATTATCTTAAATATGTAAGACAAGGGGTGAAAAGATGTCAACTTTTTTTGGATTAAATATAGGGAAAACAGGCCTATATGCATATAAAGCAGCACTAGATACCACGGCCCATAACATTTCCAACACGGAAAGCAAAGGTTATACAAGGCAGGTAATTAATCAGAGGGCAGGAAACGCCCTAAGGGTTAATAATTCATACGGTATGGCTGGGACTGGGGTTTTAGTATCAGGGATAGACCAATTAAGAGATGAATATTACGATATAAAATTCTGGAAGAACAGTACTTTACAAGGGGAATACGGATATAAAGGTCACTATATGAATGATATAGAAAACTATTTTAATGAAGTAAGCGTAGAAGGATTTACAAGTGCATATGACACTATGTACACCAGTATACAGGAGTTAATTAAAGAACCAGCAAGTCAAGCAGTTCGTAGTCAGGTTGTTAATTACGCAACAAGTCTTACAGAGTATTTTAATTCATTATCTGTTAATTTAAAAGACACTCAGGAAGAATGTAATTTTGAGATTAAGAATATGGTGGACAAGACGAACTCTATTGCCCAGCAGATTTCAGCCTTGACTAGGCAGATTAACACCCTGGAGGTTAAGGGTGGGAAGGCTAATGACTTAAGAGATCAAAGGGCCTTATTGGTAGATGACTTGTCCCAGATAGCCAATATATCAGTAACAGAAAAAATAGTAGGAGATGGGATAGGGATAAGCTCTTATATTGTTAAGATAGATAATCAAACCCTGGTAGACAGTGGTGAATACAATAGTCTTCAAGTCATACCTAGAAAAGAAAAGATTAATCAAAATGATGTTGAGGGCCTATACGATGTTGCCTGGGCAAATGGGCAGAGATTTGATCTGCAAAGCCAATCCCTAGGGGGTGCGTTACAAGCACTTTATGAAGTCCGGGATGGTAACAACAATTATAATCTTCAAGGGACGATTAAGGTTGAAGCAGATGACCCTACTATTGTTAGCTTATCTGATACCACTATTAATGATGTGAATAGACTTAACATTCCTGAAACCGGTAAGCTTACCATAGGCCATAGGGAATATATATATAATGGATTTGAAGTAACTAAGGGCGCTGATGGTAAGTTCACATATGAATTCCAACTAGAATCACCGGTGATAGGAGATGCCACAGGAGCAGAAGGTTCAGTAGGAAGTTCAATTAATTATAAGGGAATTCCATATTATATGGGGCAAATGAATCAGTTTGTAAGAACCTTTGCAGAAGCATTCAATGAGATTCACCGTGGTGGCCGTGACCTTAACAACGAAGCAGCTAAGGATTTCTTCAGTGCTATAGACAAGGTCAGTGGAAGAAACTATACATTTGGACCACTTGAGGACTCAGATGACTATGCTGATTATGATTTCGATTCCTTTAACTCTGCTACTGGTAAATATTATGAGCAGGTTTCAGATAACAAGCCATTATACGGTTCCTATTATTTTATGACAGTAGAAAATTTTGCTGTAAGTGATGAGATTATTTATGATTGGGATAAGATTGCCACAGCAAGTGATGTTATAAATGGTATAGAGAATAATGATATAGCAGAGGCTTTATTAAGATTAAAGACGGATAAGTCTTTGTTCAAAAGTGGAGAGCCAGGTGGTTTTATGAACACTTTGGTGGCTGAAGTAGGAATTGATACGAAAAAAGCAGCTAACTTTGCTGAAAGTCAAGATAATATACTTAGGGCTATTACAAATCAGAGACTGTCTGTATCAGGTGTTGATATAGATGAAGAAGCAATGAATCTAATAAGGTTTCAAAATGCTTATAATTTATCAGCTAAAGTTATATCTGTTATGGATGAGATTTATGACAGATTGATAAATCACATGGGAGTATAATGTGAAGTTGAATTAAGATGAGATTGAGGTGGTTGTAAATGAGAATAACTAACAGAATGATGACTAATAATATGCTTAGTAATATTAATCGGAATAAATATAATATGACAGCCTTAGAGCAACAATATTCTACAGGCAAGAAGATTCAAAGACCTTCTGATGATCCCATTATAACAGTTAGGGCATTAAAGCTTAGGTCAAATCTATCAGAATTAGAACAGTATCATAAGAAGAACATTCCTGATGCTATGTCTTGGATTGAATTAACAGAAAGTGCTCTTTCTACTGTTAATGATGTTCTTAGACAGATTAACACATACTGTATACAGGGAAGCTCAGATACCTTAACAGCCAAGGATAGGGGGACTATTGTTCAAAACCTGGAACAGATGAAGGACCAAATTCATCAAGAAGCTAATGCAAACTTTGCAGGTCGCTATGTATTCACAGGTTTTAAGACTGACACCCCTTTAACATTTTCAAAGGACAGCAGTGATATTAACTACAAAATAACAGAGAATTTCACCAGTAAGGATATAGAAGAAAGAACTCAAGTTGTTGGTGGATATGAATTGGATGATATAGTTTTTGATAAGCCAGCTGAGATTATAAATACTTATAGAATTCCATTGTCTTATGGAGGGTTAGATGTTGGAGATGGAATCAGTGAAATTACTTATAGTAAGTATAATGCTGATGGAGAATTAGAGCTTCAACCAGCAATAACATTAAAACCAGTATCCAGTGTAGATGCAGATGCCTATACACCTGCTGATGGAGAGGTTAATTTCATACATGATACAGGAGAAATTATTATAGGGAAAGATGCATATAATGATTTTCGTAAAGCTGATGATATCCAGATTACTTACTCAAAGACTAACTTTAGCCAGGGAGATATAAGGCCAGAGCATTATTTTGACTGTACTAGTAAAGACTTATCACTGCCTGTTGATGAACAAGAGGATAGTAAGATTCAGTACCAGAAGTCTAACCAGGAGATTCAGTACGAGGTTAATTACAATCAGATGCTTACTGTTAATACCCAAGCTTCTGATGCAATATCCCATAAGATTAGTAGGACCATAGAAGATATATTCGCCAGTGTAGATGATGTAAAGAGAATTGAAGAAAATATAGAGATGGTTAATAAGAGACTGGAGAATATAGATCTATCAGTTGAAGACCAGGAACGTTACAAAGAGATGCTAGAACAGTTTGATATGGAACTGGTCCTGAAGAAAGAAGTAATGCAAAAAGCATTCTCAAAAGGAATATCAATGACAAATAGTGAGCAAGACAGGGTGAATGCAGCAGTAGCAGACTTAGGAAGTAGACATGTTCGCCTGCAATTAACTGAAAACAGGCTTGGAAGTCAGAAGACTGATATGGAAGAGTTGTTATCAATTAATGAAGATGCGGATTTAGTGGATACTATTGTAAGATTCAATGCAGCCAATGTTATATATAATGCTTCACTTTCAGCTGCTGGAAGAACAGTGCAGAACACATTATTAGATTTCTTAAGATAAAGGAGGCGTAGAACTTGCTATATAAAACAAAGCATTTTGGGGAAATTGATCTAGATGAAAGCAAGAGATTGCATTTTCCAGATGGAATTTTAGGATTTGATACTTATAAGGATTTTACCCTATTACATGATAATAAGGATGGGGAAGCTCCTCTTATTACATGGCTACAAAGTTTGGATGAAGAAGGCTTTGCAATACCAGTATTAAGCCCCTTCCTAGTAAAAGATGATTATAATCCAGAGGTTGAAGACGAATTATTAAAAGGGATTGGAAATCTTACAGAAGAAAATATCGTGGTATTAGTATCGCTTACTGTACCAGGGGATGTTAAGGATATGTCTGTGAACTTAAAGGCACCTTTTATTATAAATGCAGATACAAAAAAGGCTGTTCAGGTAATTGTAGATGGAGATGACTTTGAGATAAAGTATCCAATCTATGAAATGATAAAAAAGGTCAAGTCTGCAAAGGGGGACAAATAATGTTAGCCCTATCAAGAAAAATAAATGAATCAATAATAATTGGAAACAACATTGAGATAAAGATTCTAGAAATCAAGGGTGATCAAGTTAAGATTGGAATTGAAGCTCCCAGATCAATCCCTGTTCATCGTAAAGAGATATATCTTCAGATAGAAGAATCCAACAGGGAAGCAGCACAAAGCCAACTATCTGATGAAGATTTAAAGAATTTGTTCAAATAACAAAATATGCTATAAAGTTTTATAAAGAATTGCCGATACAAATAATAGAAGATATATTAGCCATTAAATTATGACAGTCAAGGATGACGTAATTCATAAGACTATAATAAAAAGTTGCACATGGAGGTGTAAAGATGTCAATCAATATAGTGTCAGGTTCCAATTATTATAATCAGGGGAATACAGAACAGATAATACAAAAGGATGTTTCCCAAGATTCTAGGAACTATGAAGGAAAAGTATATAAGGATGTTAATCAAGAGGATCTGCCTTTAGATATAGGAGTAGATGGACAAATCTCTTTCCATGCTGCATCTGATATTAATAGGCTTAATAATGCTGTTGAACATGTTAATGGGAAGTTGGAATTCACCCAGACAAAGTGTGAGATAACATACCATAAAGACATTAAAAGATATGCAGTTAAGATACTTGATAAAAATACAGACGAGATAATTCGGGAGATTCCAGCAGAGGAAACAATCAAATTGATTCAGAAACTATGGGAATTTTCAGGTTTTATCGTTGATGAGAGAAGATAGGAGGCGACAGTATGAGAATGAGTGGTTTAGCATCTGGAATGGACACAGAAGGTATTATAAATGAAATGATGAAAATCCAGAGAATGAAGACAACTAAGATCGAGAATAATATAACTAAGTTAGAATGGCAGCAGGACAAGTGGAAGACTTTAAACACTAAGATATATGCTTTATATACTGGTCCACTGTCAAAGATACGTTTGGAAGGTTCTTTTAATGCAAAGAATGCAACTTCTTCCAATTCTAATAAGCTAGAGGTTACGGCAAATGGTTCAGTACCAGAAGGAACTCATACAATAGAAGTTAAATCAACTGCCAGTGCTCAGTTTGTTACAGGTTCAGAATTAAATCTTGATAGTAAAGCTGGCTATAGTACAAAACTTTCTGACTTATATAAAGCTGATGGAGAGTTTCCAGTAGGATCAAAAATTAATATTGCTGTTGGAGATAATGAGGAAGTAGTTTTTAAAGTGGAGAGTGAAACAACTATAGGAGATTTTGTATCAAGCTTGCAAAAGGCAGGACTAAATGCATCATTTGATACTGTAAATCAAAGGTTTTTTATAAGCTCTAAAGAAAGTGGAGCAGATCAAGC
>CAZPWO010000098.1:7106-8203 GCA_964590525.1 uncultured Herbinix sp.
ATCTATAATAAACCCATCAGATGCAGTGGTTGTATACAATGGGGCAGAGATAAGAAGTTCATCTAATACCATTACAGCCAATGGATTAACCATGACTGTAAAAGGAATTACAGAAAGTGATGAGAAAATCAATATAGCTATAACTAAAGACACTGAAGCAGTCTATGATATGGTGAAGGACTTTATAAGTTCATATAATGAAGTATTAAGTGAATTAAATGATTCCTATCATGCAACTAGTGCAAAAGGGTATGAACCACTAACTGATGAAGAAAGACAAGTAATGTCTGAGGATCAGATAGAGAAGTGGGAAGACAGGATTAAAGATTCCTTACTTCGTAGAGATGGTACAGTCCGTTCAATAAGTGATGCCATGAGAAACACTTTAAGCAGAAGGGTTTCAGTTGGGGATAAACTTTATTCATTAGCTGATTTTGGTATAACTTCTGTTGATTATACAGAAAGAGGCTTGCTACATATTGACGGTGATGAGGATGATGTTCTAGTAGCAGGAAAAGTAGACAAGCTAATGCAGGCGATATTAGAAGACCCTGATGCTGTTAAAGAAGTTTTCACAAGCCTAACAAGTGAATTGTATTCCACTATGACAGAACAGATGGGGAGCACCCCTTTAAGTAGTGCCCTTACATTCTATAATGACAAGGAAATGACCAAAACCCTTGCAAGACATAATGAAGATTTAGCCAATATGGAAAAACGTCTTCTGAAAATTGAAGATCGTTATTATAGACAGTTTTCTGCAATGGAAAGTATGTTGTCACAATTAAATTCACAAAGTGACTCTGTAATGTCCTTATTTGGAATGAATACTAACGGGTAGAAGAAGTTAAAATACAGAGAATAGAGGGAGCATATGACTAAGAATGCGGCAGCAAAATATAATAATAACAGGGTTATGACAGCATCCCCATCAGAGCTTACATTGATGCTTTATGAAGGGGCAATCAAATTCTGTAATTTAGCTATAATGGCCATTGAGAAGAAAGAGCTGGAGAAATCAAATCTTAATATAATTAAGGGACAAAACATTATCTTAGAGTTAAGGTCAACTTTAGATATGAAATATCCAGTATCCA
>CAZPWO010000099.1:0-8145 GCA_964590525.1 uncultured Herbinix sp.
TTTGGATATATACAAGATGATGAGAACACTGATGGTGAATTAATAAATTCAAAAGAGCAAGTTCCTAATATTAAGGAATGGGTTAGGGGTGACTCTAATATAGAGATTGACTCACATCATTTAGGATTGCTTGGCTACGCTTGGAACAAAATTTATAGAAAGTCATTTTTAGATGAACATAAGTTCAGATTTAAGAAGGGAATCTCTTTAGTTGAAGATATCTTGTTTAATGCACCTATATATAAAGATTCAACTAAACTTAGGTTTAATAATAAGGCATATTACCATTATATGTTTAGACCAGTTGTTACATTGATGAGAACTTATCACCCTAACTTCTGGGAACTAAAAAAAATGAGAATTACTGCTATAGGTTCATTTATGGATAGTTGGGATATTAATAACAGAAAGGAAGTATTGGCATATAGTTTTATAAATGGCATGCGAGAAAGCATACATAGCATGTTTGCATATAAAAACCAATTGAACAATAGTCAGAAAATAAATAATATAAAAGAAATGTATAGTGATGATATAAGTAGAGAGCTGATTAAATATTATAAAGGCAACTCGCTTAAGGATAAAATACATTGCTTTATGGTGAAATATAAATTAGCATACACTACGTTTGTATTTGCAAAAATAATAAAGTAGAAAAATGAAGCGTTTTATATCATTTCAGTCAAAATACAATATACGTCTCTTTTTACAACGTTTTAAATCATTAAATTATTTTAAAGATACATTTCTCGATGATACAAAAAAACGGGCATATATTTTTTTAGCTGCCGATTATGGCAATTTAGGTGATGTGGCAATAACATATGCACAAACTAAGTTTTTAAATGACATAGATGGATATCAAGTGATTGAAATCCCGATTAGTAAAACTTTAGAAGGATTGTGGTTTGTAAAACGAAATATAAAAGAGAATGATATAATAACTACAGTTGGTGGTGGAAATATGGGAGAGCTTTATGACCAGATAGAGTTTTTGAGACAATTGGTTGTAAAAAACTTTCCCAACAATAAAATTGTATCATTTCCTCAAACATTTGACTTTACAGACACAAAAGAAGGCAGAAAAGCGTTATTGAAAGCACAAAAGATTTATTCAAATCACAATAACCTAATCATATGTGCTCGGGAAAAGCTATCGTTTGAACTGATGAAGGAAAAATTTCAGAAGAACAGAATTATATTAACACCAGACATTGTTTTATCCTTAGATAATTCAAAACAAAATGAAACAAGAAAGGGAGTTGTGTTTTGTATGCGCAGTGACAAAGAAAAAGAGCTGAGCACCGATAGTGAAAAAGAAATTCGTTTCATTTCAAGTAATTATTTTGACAAAAGTGAAGATTATGATACTCATATTGGTAAAAACAATCTTAGCATCAAAGAACGCAATGTTGAATTGAATAAGATATGGAATAAGTTCAAAAATGCTGAGTTAGTGATAACAGATAGACTTCATGGCATGATTTTTTGTTATATAACAAACACTCCATGTTTAGTTTTTCAAAACAATAACCATAAAGTATCTGAAACTTATAATTGGTTTCCAAAACATTCAAACACCTATTTGATGAAAAAGTATGATAAGGAACATCTGATTGATTTTATGGAAACAAAACCCTTCTTAAATGCAGCTGATTTTATTTCTTTATCCGATAAGTACGAACCATTAAAAAAAGAACTTGATTTATGAAAAGAATTCTACACATCATAGGCTCCATGGACCGAGCAGGCGCAGAAACTATGTTAATGAACATCTATAGAGCAATAGATAGAACCAAGTTTCAGTTTGACTTTGTTTACTTTACTAATAAGAGAAGTGACTACGATGACGAGATAGAAGAGCTAGGAGGAAAGATATATAGAATTATAGAATCTAATCCTCTTAAGAGAATGAAGAGAATAGAGAAGCTGTTAAAGGACAACAAACAATGGCAAACTGTTCATTCACATATGCTCTTTAGTAATGCTTTTCATATTTATGCAGCGTATAGGGCTGGTGTGAGGCAACGCATCTCTCATTCACATAGCACAAACGACATGTCGAAGAGTAAGTTGGTAGCTTTTTTCTATCAATCTATCTCAAGAAGAGTGCAGCGAAAATATACGACTGATTTTATTGCATGTGGACATGAAGCAGCAGAATTTCTTTTTCCAAAAGTGAAAAATGTGCTTGTGTTGCCCAATGCAATCGATACTGAGGAATTTGCAAAGATAGCAGAGATTAATAAAGGTTATATAAGGGAAGAGTTTAACTTGTCGGACGATACTTTAGTGTTGCTACAGCTAGGTAGATTGCAGCCAGTAAAGAATCACAAATTTTCTTTTGAAATAGCAGAGGCATTGAAAGATGAAAAAGTTAACTTCAAACTATTTATAGCGGGTCAGGGTGAATTGGAAGAGGAACTGAAAGGTGTAGTGGCAAAAAAAGGTTTGCAAAGTGAAGTTGTATTTTTAGGAGTGAGAACTGATGTGCCATATTTATTAGCAGGTTCAGATCTAATGCTTATGCCTTCTCTTCACGAAGGATTCCCCGTTGTGTTAGTAGAATCGCAAGCATCAAATGTTCCTGCTTTGATTGCCGATACTATTGCATATGAAGTAGATTTAGGTATAGATTTGGTTTATTTTGAATCGCTAAGTAATTCTCCCAAAGTATGGGCTAAACGAATAAGTGATATTATCAAACTATCAAAACCAGAAAAAGAAACTCGATTGAATGTTCTAAAACATCTTGGCTTTGATTTTAGCTCTAATTCACAAAAGCTTGAACAGATATATAGTAATAAATAAAGATGGCATTCGACATTATCCCAATAAAACTCTACACACCAATTTACTACCATATCATTATGTTAGTAACATTGGTTACATTTTTGCATACTCAAACAAGAGATATCACTGATATAGAAAACAGGAGGTATATTAAGAGTATGGGCATAACCCTATTACTTTTTGTTTTGTTATATATGGGGCTACGGCCCATCCATGGTGTTTTTGTGGATTTGACTACTTATAACAACATGTTTCTAGCCTATGCTGATGGATTAAAAATAATATCAAAGACTGATATTATTTTTAATCTCTTTATGAAGTTTAGCTCACAAATAATGTCAGCTCAACTTTTCTTTTTTGTTTGTACTGTACTTTATGTAGTTCCGTTATATTTAGTAAGCAAAAAGTGGTTCGATAAATATTGGTTCTATGCATTCTTAATGTTAGTTGTTTCTTTTTCATTTTGGAGTTATGGGACGAATGGAATAAGAAATGGTATTGCTACTTCTATGTTTTTGTTAGCTATTACTAGAGATAAAAGAATATATCAGATTGTAATCCTTATTATAGCAATAGGTTTTCACAAAACAATGCTATTACCTACAGCAGGATTTATAGCTACCCAATTTTACGACAAGCCCAAAGCCTTCTTGTATTTTTGGTTAGCCTCAATACCTTTATCTTTAGCATTACCTGGATTTTGGGAGAACTTATTTGCAGGTATGATTGACGATGAAAGAATGAGCTACCTTACTACAGAAGCAAGTACGTCTGATTTTTCCAGCGTTGGATTTAGATGGGATTTTTTGATATATAGCGCCTCTGGTGTCTTTGCTGGATGGTATTACATTTTCAAGAAAAAGTTAAGCGATAAAACTTATCTTACATTGTTTAATATATATCTTTTTGCTAATGCTTTTTGGATTTTAGTGATTAGAGCAAACTTCTCGAACCGTTTTGCTTATTTAAGCTGGTTTATGCTTGCATTAATTATTGTATATCCTTGGGCTAAATATATATTTACATCTAATCAGCACAAAAAGTTGGGGTGGTTGATATTGGCTTATTTTGGATTTACGTATATAATGGCAATAGTGTTATAAAATTGAAAGTAATGGATATAAGTATCATAATTCCTGTTTACAATGTAGAAAAATATATCAGAAAGTGCATTCTTTCTGTTATTGAACAAAAATGGGGTAATTTGGAATATGAAGTTTTGGTGGTAAATGATGAGACGCCCGACAATAGCATGCAGATAGTTGAAGAGCTAAAACATTCTTATAAGGAGGTCATTACCGTTATTAATCAAAGAAATAAAGGTCTGGGAGGTGCAAGAAACACCGGTATCCAAAATGCAAAAGGAAAATATGTTTTCTTTTTGGACTCGGATGATTTCTTGATAAACGATGAGATGCCAAATCTCTGTAGAACGGTAATTGATGCAAATTTGGATATTTTGGAATTTTCTGCTGAAAGAGTTGATGAAAATTATAATACAATTGATATAGTATTTAAAGTTGAAACTAATATTGTTTTAAACTCTGCAGAATATTTGAGCACAGTTAAATTTGCTAATTCAGCATGTAATAAACTGTATAGATTAGACTTTTTACGCAAAGAAAATATTACCTTCTTCGAAAGGACATACATAGAGGATGCACCTTTCAATATTGAAGCTATTTCGAAGGCAAGAAGGATAATGGCAGTTAATAAAGTGCCAGTTGCATACCTTCAAAATCCTACATCAATAACACGTGAAAAGAAGACTGTGAATAGACAAATAAAATTTATAGAGGATAGTTTAAAGGTTATTTCGAGAATGAATGAATACGCTTTTTATCATAATGAAAAGGCACATAAGGGCATAACTAGCAGGGTAGCCACTTTTGTTTCGGGAACAATTCTGATGATTATTAAAAGTGATATCTCTAAGAATGAAAAGAAGAGCTACATAAAACAATTAGAAGATAAAAACTTATACCCATATCACTATAAAAGTAATATACGTATTCGTGATTTTTTTATGACTATAGTAAATAAACGCCTGTTGTTGAATTTGATTTTAATTATGAAAAGATAAAATGACTGCACCATTAATTTCTATAATAGTACCCATCTATAATGCTGATAAATACATATCACAGTGTATGGATAGTTTAATAAACCAATCCTACTCTAATATTGAAATTATTTGCGTTAATGATGGTAGCACGGATCTTAGTAGTGATTTGATTGAGCAGGTTTATAAAAAGGATAATAGAGTTACACTTATCAATAAAGAGAATGGAGGCGTTTCTTCAGCACGTAATTTGGGATTAAGCAAAGCTATAGGAGAATATGTCATGTTTGTTGATAGTGATGATTGGATTGATCATGACACTTGCGAACAGATGATTGATGTTGTTGATAAACAAAAAGTTGACCTTGTGATAGCTTCCTATATGCGTCACTTCTCTAATAATATTGTAAAGCCAAGACATATATTCTCCGATGAAAAAAAATTTAACAAAGAAGAAACAATGACTCTTAGAAAAAGACTGTTTGGGCTTAATGGGAAAGAGTTAAGCGACCCTTCACAGTCTGACTCTATCGGTTCATCTTGGTCTA
Source organism: uncultured Herbinix sp. (assembly GCA_964590525.1). Taxonomy (GTDB): domain Bacteria; phylum Bacillota; class Clostridia; order Lachnospirales; family Lachnospiraceae; genus Mobilitalea. The sequence goes on from CAZPWO010000099.1 coordinate 5,404, forward strand.
AACTGTTTAAGAGAAGTATTATTTTTGAAAATGGTTTACAGTTTGTTGATTTAAAAATTATAGGAACTGCAGAAGATGTTCTATTTAATGCGGAGTATTTTGGACTTATTGATTCTTCGTATTATATGAACAAGTGTTTCTATCACTATAGAAGAGATAATTATACATCAATAACTTCAAATTATAAATCTAATTTACCCGAACAGTGGAAAGAATTATACAATCGATTCCAAAAAATGATTGATGAAGAGAATTTAAAGCAGGCTTTCCAACAAGCTCTGAATAATAGAATTTCATTAGGTCTGATTGGCCTTGGATTGAACGTAATGGGGTCTGATAAAACAGCCAAGAATAAAATAAAAGAGATTAAAGGTATAATTACTTCAGATAATTATAAAAGTGCTATCAACACTCTACCATTTCATTATTTCCCATTGCACTGGAAACTCTTCTTCTCGTTTGCCAGAAAAGGTAATGCAACAGGGGTTTACTTGCTGCTTAAAGCTATAAATATTATGAGAGGGAAGTAAGTAATTCTATTTTAAAACATGAAAAAAAAATTCTTTATCACTACTACAATTCCTGCTTCTTTGAACTTTTTCAAAGATAATTTGGCATTTCTAAATAACTATTTTTCTGTAAAAGCTATTTCTTCAGAAAAGAATAAGCTAGAAGATATTGCTCAAAGGGAAAATGTAGAATTTTTCTGTATACCTATGAGGCGTGGAATATCTTTATTAAAAGATATAGTTGCATTATTTAAGTTTATCTGGTTGTTTACAAAAGAGAAACCAGATATAGTTCATGGTAACACTCCAAAAGCAGCTTTACTTTCAATGGTCGCAGCTAAAATTAGCAGGGTTAAAGTAAAAATATATATGTGCCATGGCTTGCGTTATCAAGGTGCATCAGGTATTAAAAGAAAAGTATTGATGCGAATGGAAAAACTAACTTGTTCATGTGCCGATACAGTAATATGCGTGAGTAAGGGAGTGAAAAATACTTTAATCAATGATGGGTTATGCAATAGCGGCAAAGCAAAAGTGATTCATTATGGAAGTGCTTCAGGTATTAATCTTGATTATTTTAAGATAGATAATGGAGAAAACACGAGACAAAGGATAAGAAAAGAGTTGAATATACAGAAAGATGATTTTGTTTTTATCTTTGTTGGTCGCATTGTTGGGGACAAAGGTATAAATGAACTAACAGAAGCTTTTTCGATTTTGGCTAAAAACAAAAAACATATTCATTTAATCCTTGTTGGAACAGAAGAAAAAGATTTAGATCCTATTTCTTCTGTATCTAAAACTATCATAGATACCAATATAATAATACATGCAGTAGGTAGAAAGTCAGATATTAGATCCTATCTTATAGCATCAGACTGTTTCGTACTCCCTTCTTATCGCGAAGGTTTTGGGATGGTGCTTATAGAAGCAGGAGCAATGGAGTTACCATGTATAACTACAGATATTACAGGTTGCAATGAAATAATAGAGGAGGGCACGAATGGTATTATTATCCCTCCCAAAGATGTAGTTGCATTGAAAAGTGCAATGTTAGAAATGATAGAAAATAAAGAGTTGTATCAACACTTAAAAAGCAATGCTAGAGAGATGATAACTTCTAGGTATGAACAGCGGGTTGTGTGGGAAGCGTTGTTGGAGGAGTATAGGAGGTTGACAAAAGATTATGAAGAGAGAAAATCGCAAAATTTAAATTAATACCATGAAACAAGATTTATTCGAAAAAACGAAAGCGTATATAGAGTCATGTAATCCAATTGAAGCAGAGCAATTGCTTAGCTATTTAAACAACTCTGATAACTTTACTTTACATCGAGAAAAAAGAGGAGTTGAAATTATTCCTAATCTGGATACTATCACTTTTGTTGATGCAAAAGAGGATAAAAGAAATTATTATTGGGAGTATCTTTCACTTGATAATAAATTTATTGTTAGAATTGATAAGTATGTAATAAGGGAGGGGCTTCTTAAACCAGAGGCTAAGCTTTTTCTTGAGCATACTGAGTGTCCTGAAACGGAAGTACCTGTATATCGAATCAGTTGTAAATAAATAGAATTGTTGCATGATTTCTCTTGACAACATATCCACTCTTTGCATACCTATAGTAGCAGCTATATTAGGTATAGCATTCCCTATTATTATACAGACTATTTCTCAAACTGATACAAAGTATAATTCCATAAGATTAGTACAACGCTTCAAGAACGAAATGTTTTATAAACATTTGTATCCTAGTTTGATAGTTGCTGTTGTAGTACTATTCTATAATAATTTTTTGTTTTTTCCTTGGGCGTATGAACGTGGGTTTATAAATTATTTGATGAGTAATTCATCAAATATTATTGTGTTATTAAGTACAGGTTATCTAGTTTTTGTTTTATTCAAAGTAGTAAAACTCATAATTAGATATTACGATTATAAAAAACTTTTTTATCGCATATTTAAATCTACGACAAAAAACAATACTATAAACGAAACTGACGTAAGAGATTTAGCTGAACTTGCTAAATATATTACACTCAAAGATGATAATGATACACTACGTGAGTTTTATCAATTTTTGAATGATTATGCAAGACGAGAACAAGAAAAAGAATCGTCAAAACCCGTTGAGTATGACCCTTGGTTTTACGATATAATATTGTCATTAAATGATACTATATGTAGAGCAAATATACTTCCTATTTCGATAGTTAAAGGGAATGATATTGT
>CAZPWO010000100.1:0-8031 GCA_964590525.1 uncultured Herbinix sp.
ATAAAAAAGCACTTATGGGAAAGCTTATATTAAAGTTCTTTCCTATAGGTGCTTTATTAACAAACTACATAAAACATTTAAAAAATCACTTCTTCAAATATTCTGAATAAACAGATCTAGCTATTTCGAATTCTGGGGTTCCCATATAGCCTGGAGCAATTTCATACTCATCAAAAACAATAACAAGTTTTCCAGTATCAGAAAAGTAGAAAGATTGATTTTCGTCTATCTTATGAAATGCCATCTCAGGTTTTTCAATATCTATCCAATAAATTAAAGAAGAATCATCCTCCATTTGCTTAATCATCTGGGAGTGGATATTATCACTTATGGCTTCTATATAATCCCCATTACTTATAAAAAGATCTGACAACTGCGCTATTTGGCCATTTTTTATATCAATATGATAAAATTCATAGTAGCTATTACTGCTGGCAGCAGTTTCAGTAACCCTTATCCTTAGGGTAAACCAACTATCACTGTTAGTTACTACATTGTAATCTATATTCAGGCCTGCATGACCTTTTTCACCAAAGCTAGACATATCTTCATTGAACTGGTTGATTAAGGTGTTGGTTAATTCTTCAAGGCTGGCATTAATAAATTTGGCCGGATCCTTACCATCCATATCAATATATGGCATCTTAATGTCTATATTGTAATTACCATCATCATAGAGATAATTTCTTATTGTTGTGACTTTTACAATTGTTCCTAATATAGGAACATCCTCCATAGCCTGAACAAAGTTAGAACTTGTATTAGCTAATATAAAGAAGAATAAAAATAGGGCAGCAAAAGCTATAGCTGCAAATCCAGGCCATTTGGACCTTTTATTTTTAGAATTAAGATTATTGCATCTAGCTTCTGGCAATGAATCTAAAACCCTATCTATTGTATCACTGATTTTTTTAGGACAGGTGATGTCTTCTTTTTTGATTTGAGATTTTAATTTTCTATCAAATTCATTCATTCTATAACCTCCCTTTGGGTTCCCCATAGGAAAAAAATGTTCTAAGTTGTTCCCTTGCACGGGAAAGCCTTTTTCTCACCGTAGCAGGTTTAAGCTCAAGGATTTTTGCAATTTCTTTTATAGGTAAATCATTATAATAAAACAAAACTACAACAGTTCTATATTTTGCATCAAGTGACTGTACTGCATCCCAAAGCACTGCATTGGTTGTTGAATAAATTCCACTTGTCGATTCAAGTGTATTTTCATATTCATCAATACTTACTGTTTTCTTACGCCCTCTTAGGATCTCATAGGAGCTATTAGCAAGAATCCTCATAATCCATGGTTTGAACTTATCGGGATCTTTCAAGGTATCCAGCTTGTCATAAGCCTTGTATAATGTCTCTTGTACAGCATCATTTACATCTTCATTATTCCTTAATATACTAAATGCCAAAGCATATAAGTCGTTTTTATATTTACGTATATTTTCACTAAACCAATCTTTATTAGAAGACATTACACTTTGTCACATCCATTCTTGATGATAATAAAACTTATTTTAATATGGCTTTTGTAGAAAGCCAGCTACTCCAATCGTGGTAATGTTTCCCTAGGACATGAGTGCTGTCAGAAGTATACTTGCTGGAAAGATTACCATTTTCATCATCAAATACTTCGTTAATATCAATATAGAAGATTGTATTATTATCAGCTAAGTTAGCAATCCTAGAATTGAATCTATCTATATTGGAATTATTGAAAATATTATCTGAATTGGACCTATCTTGTGTTACATGTAGATTTGCTTGTAGAAATATAAGGGCATCGGGAGCAAGCACCTTTATAGTATCCACCAGATATATATAATTATCTATACTTGTATTAAAGTCATATCCCAATTCATTTATACCAAGCATAATATAAATCTTAGCAAAGTCATTATTACTTAGCAAATGTTCTAAATTACTTTTGCCAATAGAAGGTATAGAAATTTCGCTTGTAAAAACATTATAAACGCTCATACCATTTGTTGCAAATACACTTGCCTTGCCTAGGTCCCCATATTCAGAAAGTCCAACAGTTCTTGAGTCCCCAATAAAAAGTGCATCATTAAAATATTCAGATGTTGCCTGAGAAAAATCGTATGTCTTAGTGTCTTCAGGGGAATCTTCAGAATCTATATCCTTACTATCAGCCTCATTATCAACTATATCATCAGCCGCATCATCAGCTACATCATCAGCCTCATCATCAACTATATCATCAGCCACATCATCAGCCTCATCATCAACTATATCATCAGCCACATCATCAGTCACATTTCCAGCATTTATGTCGTCACTATCATCATTATAATTTGTTTCTCCTTCATTTATTATAGGATTGGGTACTTTACCTATAGGTGGATTATCCTCGGCCCTTCCAGTGACTTCATTAAGGGCAAAAGGAAATGCTATAAGGCAAGTGACAAACAGTAGTATTGTAAAAGAGTAATTAATAAAGTTTTTCATATTATATATCCTCCTAAAATCTAAAGTATAAGAAAGGGTCATTAAGTCCCATGTAAAGATAGTAGATAGATGCCCAAAAAATTATCAAAAGTAGAGCACTTCCTAATATACTGTCTTTTATTTTGTTATATATTGTCCTTGGGACTTTTGTGGAGAAAAGAATTCCAATAATTAATATAATTCCATACATTTTCCCGTATTTCATATAGTCATATTCAAATACGTTGATAGCCCTATCTTGGAAAAAGGGAAATAAGCGATTAAAGTAAATAACAAGCTGGGATAGGTCTGTAATTGCAAAGACAAGCCAAGTTAGTGGAATGCAAAAAAACATATAAATATGTCCTAACCATTTATGTCTATCAAGCACATCTTTCAGTCCTGTTTTTTCAAGGCTAATTAACAGAAACAATATTAAAGCCCATAAGATAAAGTTCCAACTAGAACCATGCCACATACCTGTTAGTAGCCATACAAAAAGTAAGTTTCTTATAGTCTTAAAAGGGCCCCTACGGTTTCCACCTAATGGGATATAGGCATAGTCCCTAAACCAAGCTCCTAGGCTAATGTGCCACCTTCTCCAGAAGTCTGTCATAGTAACAGAAAGGTATGGATAATTAAAGTTCTGTGGTAGCTGAAAACCTATCATCTTTCCTAAGCCTATAGCCATAAGAGAGTAACCATAAAAATCAAAATAAATCTGCAAAGAAAAAGCTATAATCCCCATCCAGGCAAGAGTTGTTGAAATGCTTTCATAGCCTATGGCTGAGATATCCGTCCACATACCGCCTATTTGATTAGCTAGTAAAACTTTCAATCCAAGCCCTATGGTAAAATCCCTTAGTCCATTATCAAAAAGCTTTAAACTATGCTTTCTAGCTTTTAACTGATTTTTAATCTTCTCATATCTAACAATTGGACCAGAGGTTAGTTTAGGAAACATAGTGATATAAGTGGCTAAGTTTACAATTGATCCTTCTGCCTCAGTCCTATCTATATATATATCAACAAGATAAGATACAATCTGAAAAGTATAAAAGCTGATTCCAATAGGCAGTAGTAGGCCGGTGTACTTGAAAATAAACAATTGGCCCAAATTATATATAAGGCCTAAGGTTAACCAATAATTTTTCCTTTCCTGGTGATTTTTAATAGCAAGTCCTAATAAATAATTAATAAAAATAGAAGCTCCTAGTAATAAAATGTGTAAAGAACTATCCAAAGTTCCATAAATATAAAAACCAAGGCTTCCTATAAGTAGCCAATAATTTTTGAATTTGCCTGGAGATATGTAATATATAATTATAAAAACAGGAAGAAAAACAAATATAAATTCCAAACTACTAAAAACCATGTCAACACCCCTTTTTTGCAAAACCCTTGTAATTAGATATTATAATAAAGCTCTCTATATATATAAGATGGTTTAAGCTTGGAAAAGGTGACAAATAAAATAAAAATAAATAAATTGCCCACATATTGTTAAATTGAACTAATTGTGATACAATTTTCATACTGAATTAGGACAGAATTAATAAGACGAGAAGGAGGAATTCTAATGAAATTTTCAAATGGTTGTTGGCTGAACAAAGAAGCTACTGAGACCTTTTCACCAGCAGAACTATATTTTATTAAGAATGATAAGAAAGAACTAGTAAAGACAGTGGGGAAGTTTTCATGCAAAGAATTAACAATATGTGCACCAACAGAGAAAATCAATCATAGGGGTGATACTCTAGGTGGTGTAAATCTAACTATTCGTATATCTTCTCCAATGGCTGAGATTTTACGTATTAGAACAGATCATTACCTGGGGGTGAAGGAAAAGGAACCAAGATTTGACTTAAGCTATGATGAGAATAATAATTTAATGGTTGATAATAAAGAAGAAATCCTGATTATACATAGTGGTGTTCTTAGACTGGAAATCCATAAGAAAAACTGGAAGATGGAATTTTTCAGAAATAATGAAAAGATTACTGACAGTGGAACTAATGATCTTGCATATGTTAAGACTGATTGGAAGGGAATATATTATGATCAGGGTGGAGAAGAGAATACTTATATGCGTGAAAGGTTGTCTCTTTCTGTAGGTGAATTGATTTATGGACTTGGTGAAAGATTCACTCCCTTTGTTAAAAATGGTCAGTCAGTAGATATATGGAATGAAGATGGGGGTACATCTACTGAGCAGTCATATAAAAACATACCATTTTATATATCCAATAAGGGTTATGGGCTATTTGTAAATCATCCTGAAAAGGTCTCCTTTGAGGTTGGTTCTGAGATGGTAAAAAAGGTGCAATTTAGTGTAGCAGGTCAAGGGTTAGATTATTTTATTATTAATGGGCCTTCTATGAAAGAAGTACTTACTAGATATACTAGTCTTACAGGCAAGCCGGCTCTGCCTCCAGCCTGGACCTTTGGATTATGGTTGTCTACATCTTTTACCACAAACTATGATGAAGAAACAGTCAACAGTTTTGTAGATGGAATGATTGAAAGGGAAATCCCCTTAGAGGTATTTCATTTTGATTGTTTCTGGATGAAGGAATTTCATTGGTCTAACTTTACTTGGGATTCTGATGTGTTTCCAGATCCTGCAGGAATGATAAGTCGCCTAAAGGAAAAAGGATTAAAGATATGTGTATGGATTAATAGCTATATAGGACAAGAGTCTTCAATGTTTGATGAGGGACTAGCTAATGGATACTTTCTTAAGAGACCTAATGGTGATGTGTGGCAATGGGATATGTGGCAGCCAGGAATGGCTATTGTTGATTTTACAAACCCTCAAGCATGCCAGTGGTATAGTTCTAAGTTAGAAGCATTAATTGATATGGGAGTTGATAGTTTTAAGACGGATTTTGGTGAGAGGATTCCTACAGATGTAGTATATTATGATGGTTCTGATCCACATAAGATGCATAACTATTATTCTTATCTTTATAATCAAATTGTATTTGAACTTTTAGAAAGAAAATTAGGTAAAGACCAGGCAGTATTATTTGCAAGAAGTGCTACAGCTGGAGGACAAAAGTTTCCAGTTCATTGGGGCGGTGATTGTTGGTCTGACTATGAGTCTATGGCAGAAAGTTTAAGAGGAGGATTATCTTTAACTATGTCAGGCTTTGGTTATTGGAGTCATGATATTGGAGGATTTGAAAACACTTCTACAGCAGATGTATATAAGCGCTGGGCAGCATTTGGCTTACTATCCACCCATTCTCGTCTTCATGGTAGTTGGTCTTATAGGGTACCATGGGCTTATGATGAGGAATCGGTTGATGTTGTTCGTTTTTTCACAAGGCTAAAATGCACACTTATGCCTTACCTTTTTAAAAGTGCTATTGAAACTTCCAGATCAGGTATTCCTGTTATGAGAAGCATGATTATAGAATTTATGGATGATCCATCTTGTGATTATCTTGACAAGCAATATATGTTAGGGGATTCATTATTAATAGCACCGATTTTTAATGATCAAGGCCTAGCCCATTATTACTTACCAGAGGGTAGGTGGACTAATTACTTAACTGGTGAAGTAAAAGAAGGGAGAAGATGGGTAAAGGAAAGCCATGGATACTTAAGCATTCCTATTATGGTGAGGGAGAGTAGCCTCCTAGCTATAGGATCTAGGGATGGTGATACTGTATATGATTATTCGGATGAACTTATACTGAAGGCATATGAACTTAAGAATAATCTTCCAGCTACAAGTACGGTGTATAACAAGGATAGTGAACTTGCTGTAAGTGCAAAGGTTCTTAAAAAAGATGATAAAATATTTATAGATGTTAACTCACAAAAGGGATATTGTGTTCAACTTATTAATGTAAATAATATTACTACCGTCACTAATGGAACATTTGAAGTAAAAGGTAATGATACAATTGTTATGCCGAAAGGACCTGGACAGATTGTTTGTTCGTAAGACAAAATTCAATATATTAAAATTATAATGTACTTTAGGGGGGATTAAAATGACTAGTAAAAGTAAAGTAAAAAAGAAAAATTCTTTTCTTAAAAAAGCACTTACCATGGTTGGGACAATTATAATATTCTTTTTCATAGGGATATTGCTAGGCACTTTTACAAAAATATATGGTTGGGACGAATATCTTTTTAATGAAAATGATAATGTCCTACATTTTATCTTAATAGCGTGGGCAGGACTATTAGTTTTTTTCATTAGTGTCTTCATTCATGTAATAATTCATGAACTAGGCCATCTGATTTTTGGATTATTTACAGGATTTTCATTTGTATCTTTTAGAATTGGGCCATTTATAATAAAAAAAGAAGATAAGAAAATAAAATTAAAAAAATATAGCATTCCAGGAACAGCAGGACAATGTCTTATGATGCCAGCTGAAAGACAAGATGGAAAGAATCCATTTATAATTTATAATTTAGGTGGTGTTATAATGAATCTTATAACAGCTACTATAAGTCTTTTGCTTGTGATATTTATAAGGAATATAAGTTTTCCACTAAGTGCAATAATGATAATATTTGCCCTGGCAGGTATTTATCTAGGAATAACAAATGGAATACCTATTACAATATCAGGAGTACCGACTGATGGTTATAATATCAGGTCCATGATTAAGGACCCTAATGCTCAGAAAAATTTCTACATACAATTAAAAGCAAATGCTTTATTAAGTGATGGTGTGAGATATAAGGAATTGAATTCTAATTGGATTCAATTAGAAGAGGGAATAGATTTAACCAACCCATTAAATACTTCAATTAAATTATTGGAATACAATTGGCATTTGGATAATCTGGACTTTAATAAGGCAAGAGAATCAATTAATTCATTAGTTCCTTTAATGGATGATATTGTGGGATATTTCAAAATGGGAATAGATTCCGAACGAATCTTTTTAGAGCTTGTTGGTGAATGTAATAAAGACTTTATTGACGAATTATATGATGATGAGCTTAAAAAATATATTAAAGCATCTAAGTACAACTTGGGAAGTAAAAGGTTGATGATGGCCTATGAAGCCTTTTATAATGAGGACAAAGACAAGGCATTAAAGTATTATAAGGAACTTGAAAAACTTCATAAAAGCAATCCTATTAAAGGGGATGCAGATATGGAGTTAATGATAGGGGACTGGATAAGAGAAAAGATAGATGAAAAACAGGTGTAACTCCCTATAAAGAATGAGCTGCTGAATATAATTCAGCAGCTCATTCTTTATTATGATTGGATTTTGATACTTCCTGAGCTAGCATTAGCCTTAATATTAACAGTAGGATTTTCTCCTATATTTCCTGTTACATAATTTCCTTTTCTGTTTTTCTGACTAGGAAAGTTTGTACTAATGCTTCCTGAATTTGTTTCTGCAAGTAAGGTGAATTCCAGTGATGGCTCTAGTTCGATTTTAATGGAACCAGAAGAAGAATTAAAGAAGACATCTCCTTTAGGGTCATTAAGTGATACTTTGATACTACCTGATGATGAGTTGGCCTGACCACCACCTGAGAGAGTTTCAATTTTTATAGAGCCTGATGCAGAATTAAACTTATATTTTTCTACCTTTACAT
>CAZPWO010000101.1:0-7990 GCA_964590525.1 uncultured Herbinix sp.
TTCCTTCTATCCGATTACCTTCAAGGTCTACTACTACCATATCTTCAGCTTTCATATCTTCATATTCCACACCACTGGGCTTAATAACTATATATCCGCTTTCACGGTCAATTCCACTAACATTTCCCCAAGTATAGGTTATAAGACCTCTTTTGGGAAGTTCCATGTTAGCTTTATATACTTGTTCTTTCAATTGTTCCAGCATACAAATCCTCCATTCAGTAAATTAAGATTAGCGATATGCACTAGAATTCCATCTTAATTCATTTTTCAGATTTCTAAGATTAGTATCTTTATCTATTAATATTGTCTCTATATCCATAGCTGCAGCCCAATCACACATCTGCTCAGCAGTTAAGTCATAAGAGAATGCTGTATGATGCGCTCCACCTGCTAATATCCAAGCTTCAGCACCAGTTATAAGATCTGGTTCTGGACGCCAGAATGCAGATGCAACTGGAAGTTTAGGCATATCTTCTTGTGGTAGACATTCTACATTGTTCACAATTAGTCTAAAACGGTTACCAAGGTCAACAAGTGAAGTGGCAACTGCTTTACCTGGTTTAGATGTAAATACTAACCTTGCAGGGTCTTTCCTATTACCCATGGATAATGGATTAACCTTAATTCCAACCTTACTTCCTGCGATAGTAGGACAAACCTCAAGCATATGTGCTTGTAAGATACCTTCTTTGCCTGGTTCCAAATGATAAGTGTAATCTTCCATAAATGAAGTTCCCTTAGCATTCTTCTTACCCTGAGTCATTATCTTCATAAGACGAACCATTGCAGCCGTCTTCCAGTCTCCCTCGCCACCAAAGCCATAGCCTTTTTCCATTAATCTTTGGATTGCAAGACCCGGAAGTTGGTCAAGACCAGATAGTTCGTCAAAGTTTGTAACAATAGCATGATAATTCTTTTCTTTCATAAAACGCTCAAAACCAATTTCAATTGCTGCTTGACCACTAACTTGTTTGCGGAATTCTTTTTGATCTCTTCCTTCATGAATAATCTCATATTGATCATAATATTCATCAACTAATCCATTGATATCCCCATCTGATACCTGTTTAACATATTCAGCAATATCAGTTACATTATAAGCATCAATTTCCCAACCAAATTTGATTTGGGCTTCAACCTTGTCCCCTTCAGTTACTGCAACATTTCTCATATTGTCTCCAATACGAAGTACACGGATGTGACTACTTTCAATTACACCTATAGCAGTTGTCATCCAACTAGCTACTCTTTCTTGAACATCCTCATGCTCCCAGTAACCAGCGATAACCTTTCTTTCAATACCCATACGGCTTACCATATGACCAAATTCTCTATCACCATGGGCAGACTGGTTAATATTCATAAAGTCCATATCAATTGTGTCATATGGAATATCCCTATTAAACTGTGTATGGAAATGTAATAGGGGTTTTCTATATTCTTGCAAACCAACTATCCAAGATTTTGCAGGGGAAAATGTATGCATCCAAGTAATAACACCTGCACAGTTTTCATCATCATTTGCTTCATTAAATGTTTTTCTAATTGAAACACTATCAATTAGTGTAGGCTTCCATACAATCTCATGTGGAAACATTCCTGATTTATTAAGACCTTCAACCATGATTTTAGAGTGGCGCTCAACTTCATTTAAAGCTTCATCACCATATAAATCCTGTGAACCAGTTGCAAACCAAAACTGATATTTTTTATTTTCTAACATATTTACGCCTCCTTATTTGAATTAAACTAAATACATACTTATATAATTATTATAATATACTTTAATTATACGAAAATACAGACAATTCTTCAATTGCCCAATCCTACTAATCACCCATAAAAGTTACCTAATCCTACTTCCGTATCTTTGCAGGTGTTTTTCCATACTTTTCAACAAATATCTTATAGAAATATCCCTTGTTACGGTATCCAACATCTTCAGCAATCTCATCTATTGTCTTATCTGTTGCCTTGATCATGGTATAAGCATTTTTCAACCTAATATCTTGAACATATTTTAAATATGTCATACCCATTTTTTCTTTAAGTATACGATTGTAGTAATTTTCATTAAAATTAAACTTATCTACAAGATCCTGAATTGTAACTGTAGCATAGTTCTCATCAATGTATCTAATTATCTCCTCATATATAATCCAATTCATTTTCTTACGTTGTTTCCTAGATAAACTAAAATCAAACCTTGTACTAATTATATTCAACATTCGTATTATTAACCCTTTACTTATATAAGTAGAAGCCCCATCATTTCTTTCTAATTCCTTGCAAATCATATGAAGCAAGTATTCCATCTCATTATCATTAGGATTCTTAGGTTTAAAATGCAGATATTGCTTAATATCTTTTTGTTTCATTAATGCAGTAGCTAGGAAATCATATAATTTCTCTTCACCTATATTATTAACCATAGCTTGGTCAAACATCTCATTAGCTAATCCAATAAATATAATAATGCTGTCTTTGTCGGTTATTAAATCTTGATGAGCACAGTTCCTATCAATAAGGCAAACTTCACCCTTTTTAAATGCAATATCATATCCTGATATTCTTTGTTTAAACTCACCCTCTACAATATAGGCAAGTTCTATGTAATCATGGGTATGGTACTGAGTTTTGTCCCCTGGGGATATATCTGTTTCATAAACAAAGTGTTTTTTATAGGGCTTAATTGTGGCATGTAATCTTTTTCCCTTATATATATTCCAACACAGCACAAATAGGTCCTCCCTTTCAGATAAAGGAAATGTCTTAACATCAACCTGGCCTACAGCGTATTCTGGACGCATAATTCTAAGCCCTAATTCTTCATCTGATTCAACAGAGAATTCATCCGAATGTTCAGTTATAAGTTTGCAATAATCTGTAAAATCCATATCCCTCACCTATCCAAATAGACTCTTTAAGTTAATTATAGCATACCTTATAGGTATTTCTCCAATAAAAAAGCTTTTAGAAATATTAAGTTTTCTAAAAGCTTAATATAGACGAGTTTACATAATAATGTTATGTAAACTCGTCTATAGGATAGATCCCCTGGGAAGACCATATGGCACTATTTTTTATTATTTATTATTATTTTCAATTATAAGTGGCCCTTCCTTTGTTCCAATAATAATTCTATTACACTGATTTAAAAACAGACCTGTTTCAATCACTCCAGGAATAGCTCTTAGCTTATCTTCCACATCTTTTATATTCATTGGTCTGCCAATATGTAAATCGGCAATATAATTATGGTTATCTGTAATGTATACATCTCCATCTTTTTTTCGAATCACTGGATTCAAATTAAGTTCTTTTAAGGACTGAAAAGTATGCTTATGCCCATATGGCAGTATTTCAACTGGAAGTGGGAAGTCCCCAATTGCATCTACTTGTTTAGTAGAATCCATTATCCATATAACTTCTTTGGCAATTGTTGCAACCATTTTTTCACGATAAAGTGCTCCCCCTCCACCTTTTATTGCATTAAATTCAGGGTCAATCTCATCAACACCATCAATTACTAAGTCAACTTCCCTCACATCATCAATTGATACAATGGGAATATTAAGTTCATTTGCCAGTTTTGTAGTAGCAACAGAGGTGGCAACTGCCTTTATGTTTAATCCATTAGCAACCATCTGGCCAACTTTATCTATCATATAATAAGCTGTGGAACCAGTCCCCAAACCTAATATCATTCCATCTTTAATATATTCTGTGGATTTAATTCCAGCTATTTTCTTTTCTTCCATCATTCTACCCCTTTCTAGTTAAGAATATTTTATTTTATAAAATCTATTATACACAGATTAACAAAAATCTTCAAGCACCAAGCAAATCCATAATAAAATATTAAAAATAGACAGGCCAAATTTAATTTCAGCCTGTCCCTAATAAATATATTAACATATTAAATTATAATTTCAATCTCTATTCCTTAACTCCACCAATAGTCAGTCCACTAATAAAATACCTTTGTAAGAAAGGATAAAGTGCTACTATTGGAAGTGCTGTAAGTACTGTTGCTGCAGCACGAACAGATGTTGGTGTAATCATATTTGCAGCATGCTTCATTGCACCTGGGTCACCTGATTGCTGAGACACCGACGAAAGTAGTTTCATTAACTCATATTGCAATGTTGTATACTGTGGGCTTTGTGCATTATAAATCATAGTATCAAACCATGCGTTCCAATGGCCAACTGCAATAAATAATGCGATAGTAGCTAATACTGGTTTAGAAAGTGGCAGGATAATTCGGATAAAAATCTTAAAATGTCCCGCTCCATCCACTTGAGCCGATTCAACAAAACCATCAGGCAAACCATTCATAAATGTACGAATAACTATCATATTAAATGCAGAAACTGCCCCAGGAATTATATATACCCAAAAAGTATTAGTCAAAGCTAATTCTCTATATAGTAATAGTGTTGGTATAGTTCCTGCGCTTACATACATTGTTATAACATATAGAAGTGAAACTTGCCTGCTAAAGTAAAACTCTCTCCTAGAAAGAACATAAGCCAGCAATGCCGTAACAAAAGTATGTGTTAATGTTGCAATAACTGTTCTTAATACAGAGTTTCTAAATCCAATCATTAAACCATCATTTCTCATAACTGCCTTATAATTTTCCAAGGTCCATTTTCTTGGCAGAAGATGTATTCCACCAGTCAATGTATCTACAGCTTCATTAAAAGATATAGCAACTGTATTAAGGATTGGATACAATGTAACTACACAAAACAATGTTAAAATTAAAGCATTTATAATTATAAATGTTATATCAGCCGGTCTTTTCTTATAAAAGTTGTTCTTACTCACATATATCCCTCCTTAATATAAACTTTCTTGTTCAAAGTATTTAGATATCTTATTAGCTGCAGTTACTAGAAAAATACTAATAACACTCTTAAATATGCCCGCTGCAGTTCCTATAGAGAAATCTGCTCCTGCAGTAAAGGACTTATTCAAGATATAAGTATCTATAACTTCTGCTGTATCCTTTATCAGGTCAGTTTTCAATTGATACTGAGCCTCAAATCCTGCATTCATAATCATACCAAGATTAATAATTAACAAGACTATTACTGTAGGTCTAATTCCTGGTAGGGTAATATGAAGCATCTTTTTGAATCTTCCAGCACCATCAATTGATGCCGCCTCATATAAATCAGGACTAATAGATGTCATTGCAGCCAGGTAAATAATACTATTCCAACCAGTCTCTTTCCATATAAATGCAAAACCTACAATCCACCAAAAATATTTGGGATCTGCGAAAAAGTTGATTGGTGTATCTATAAGATTAAAATTCACCAAAAGTTCATTTATAATACCACCGTCAATAGATAAAACATTCCTTACAATAGCAGCAACAATAATCCATGAAAGGAAATGTGGCAAGTAAGAAATAGTTTGTACTAGTTTTTTTCCTTTAGAATTCACAACTTCATTTAACAAAAGTGCGAAGGCTATTGCAAAGAAAAGACTTAAAATTAAGTTAATCAAACTCATAGCTACTGTATTTCTAAATGCTAATATAAAATCCTTATCTTTAAATAAGGTCATGAATTTATCCCATGCAACCCAGGCTTGATTGTGTAGCGCTGGCTTATAATTCTGAAATCCCATTAGCCATCCAACCAAGGGACCATAATAGAATATAAATGCATATATAACAAAGGGTAAGGCCATTAATATTAGATCTTTCTGTCTTAAAATCATCTTAAATGATACAATGCCAGACAACTTCTCATGCATACTTCCTATTGCAGCTATAATTAGAACCAGTGTATTCACTCCTAGAATAAAAAAGAACCCACTGCCCCAACAGTCGCTGGTAAATGACTCTATCTGTAATGCACCAATACCAATTGCATTGATAGTTACAAGTCCAAGTAAGGACAACACTATATTACTTAGTGATAATATTTTCACAAGTTTATATGATTTAAAATCGTCTCTACGAGCAAACTTGTATGCCCCTGCAATTAATGATAATACTATTGTTGCTATCATTGTAAAAATAATTAAATATGCACTGATCAGATCCTGATCAAAATGCTTTATAACATAGGTTGATAAACCAATCAACCCGAAATAGGAATAATCTCTTTCTTCTATATCCCCAAGTTCCTCTATGTCAGTAACCTTTTGTTCTAATCTTTCTGTCAGAATGTCAATTATATAATATTCATCTTCAAATAATCGACTTTCAATTCTAGCCCTATCTCTGCCTTCTATAATGCTTCTAGCTGTTGTATAGACAATATTGCTTGAAATGCCTTCACTTTTAGATATGTCTTTAATAATATTGCTCTCTAATGCTACAGTCTTTGCATCTATTTTATATCCTTCTGTAACCCCTTCCTGTTCTGGAAGGTGTAAAAAGGGAAGAAATAAACTTATTACTGATACAAAGCATAAGACAGCTATTATAATAGAATAGGGTTTACGCTTATTCATACAAGTGCCTCCACTCTTACTTCTTCTTCGGATAAACTTCCTAGTTTTTGGAATTAAAAAGTATTTTTTTTCTTAATAATGGGGTGCCTTATAAGACACCCCTATTAATGTTGTTAATCAACTATTAATTATCATATTATTGCTTATTGACCTAAAGAAATATCATTTCTTTTTTGTGCTTCTTCTGTTAAAGCGTCAAGATAAGCATCAATATCAACTTCGTTTCTATAAGTTTCCATATAAGTATCCCAATAAGCGTCAAACTCAGCAGCTGGAGCAGTCATAACCTGTGGCAAATGTTCATGCTTAAGGTCAGCAATTTTAGCTTGTGCTTGGCCATGAGCAGATTCATTTGTCCAGTTGTTAGTAGCAGACCACATTGGATACCAAGGTTCATTAGGAATACTTGGACTTAAGAATTCAAGGAAGTTGTTGTAACCATAACCTTCAAGAAGTTCTATCTCAATTGGCTCTAAGCTTTCTTGATACTCTCTAGGTTGATCCTCAGGACTTATTCTATTAATTCCATCATCAAATAATCCTTCATAATGTGGGAAATAGCCATAAGCTTCACCTGCTTGGTTCTGAGTAACCCAGTCAGTGTTACGTGAGTTTGCTCTTTGTTCTTCAGTTCTATAGAAAAGTCCATCTTCATCAACCATATAATCTACATCTTTTTCACCCCAGTAAATCATAGCTGCGATTTCATCATCTATAAGATCATTAATGAACTGTAATGCACCTTCAATATCTTCACAGCTTGTAGTTATACTTAAACCATTAGATACATCAAGGGCAGCA
This sequence comes from uncultured Herbinix sp., assembly GCA_964590525.1. Lineage (GTDB taxonomy): Bacteria > Bacillota > Clostridia > Lachnospirales > Lachnospiraceae > Mobilitalea. The sequence goes on from CAZPWO010000101.1 coordinate 7,285, forward strand.
GGACTATGCCATCTATCTAATCTTTCGCCGTCAATTGTAATCGGCATCGGAACATAAGTATCTCCAAACTTATCCTGTGCTTTTAATGCATCAACTGCTGTATTAAAGTTCCACATCTGGTCAGCAGTACCTAGTACTCTACCTGTGGATAGTAATGAAATATACTGGTCATAAGACATTGTATAAGTCTCAGGATGTACTAGACCTTGATTCCATACTTCATTCATCTTCTTATAATATTCTTTAGCTTCTGGTAAAGTATTATAGTCAATAGCCTCTACTGTATCAGGATCTATAATACATGCACCATCATTAGGATAACCTAATAAGAATAGTGGCGGATTCTCAATAGCGAAATATCGCCAATCCTCAGTACTCATTGAAAATCCAACAGTTTCTTGTCCATCCTCTGTTGTAGGATGTGCTTCCTTATAATCTGCAATCAGATCAAAGTATTGATCTAATGTTCTAATATCAGGGAAATCAGCCCAAATTAGAACTTTCTTCTGAATCCAAAAGCCCATGTCCCAATGTGCTGTTGCAGTTTCAGCACCTTTGATAATACCAAACTGAGGTATTATATAGATGTGACCATCTGCCGCTCTTACTTGGTTCCATTCACCTTCAGTTAGATAGTTTTTAATGTTGGGATAATTATCCCAATATTCATCAATTGCTATTAAAGCACCAGCTTCAATAAGTGAAG
>CAZPWO010000102.1:0-3201 GCA_964590525.1 uncultured Herbinix sp.
AAGAACCAGTTCATCCTCTCCAATTATTAACCCTTCAATATCAAAGCGAGTAAGGGTAACTAATCCTAGTTGCTTTCCACTTAATTCAGGGACCCTATTATTATGGTATAAATCATAGGGACTATAATGACCCTGGCCAAATAAAAATAGGGCAACCAAGACAAATACATGACTTCCTATCACTCCTCCTAATAAGATTCCTTGACTTTTCAGCTGACGTTTTTTTAAATCAAAGGCTTTACTTTGCACATATGATAATACAATCAAAGGTGCACCTATCAACACTAGGGAAAATACATTCTCCTTAATTGCTGTAAGTGCATCTTTATAAAATTCTGACACAGCATCTCCTAGCATCCCAATAGTCTGGAAAGAAAAGAAGACTTTAAACACATCATAATAAACTATCTGGAAGGCAAAAAGAAAACATATAAGCCCTGTTAGTAACCACATTATAATCTGATTTACCTTTTCACTTTTCACCCCGGATATAATTGTAAACAATATAGCAATTGGCAAAGCAAATAAAATAGGATAAATAATCTTAAGATCAATTGATTTGTATACAATTACATGAAAAATAAGCTCTAAATATATAATTGTAGCAGTATAAAAGATCAAAGGATTAAGAAAACTTTTTTTTGATAATTTTAGATTAAACTTCTTATCGTCCATAGTAAAACCCTAGCTCCTTTCAAATATTATACTGCCCCTACCATCCTTACTATTTATCTTAGCAATAGCTCCATTAATCATGGCAAATTGTGGTTGCCTATGTCCTATGTCTGCATCCATAATAATCGGTAGATTAAGCTCCTTTAAAACTGACAAGAGTGCCTCTTCATAATTAGTATCTGTATAACTACTATACATAGCTGGTCTTCCAAATATGAAACCACTAGCATTTTCAAACCATCCAGCCTCTTTTAACTGCCACAAACCAACTGATAAAGCTTCGCTAGATAGATTGTAGCTTTCTAGGTACCACAAGATGCCATCATCTTTATAACGGCTGACAAATTCTTTAGTCTTATCATATCTTGTACCCACAAGATTAAGTAGTACATCCAGACAGCCTCCAATAGCTCTCCCCTCCATGGATATACCCTTAGAAGAGTCTTCAGGAAATATGTTTTTCCAAGACACATCTTCTTCTAATACAAAACCTTCTAAGCCAGTAATTTTTTCATAATAATTTTCCTGATATTTATCATAACTACTTTGAGGAAAATCCTGGCCTTCCAATATTTTTACATTATCCATAAGTGAACTATGCCAATCTTTCATACCAAAACTACCAAAGTTATTAGCATATATAGTTGCAATATCAAGATTAGTTGTAATGGTAAATGTTAATCCTGTGTTGTCTGAAAAACCTTGAAACCATTTGGGATTATTCTTTATAACATCCATATCTAGAAATTCCAACATCTCAAATAAATAATTTCCACCGCTGGCTGCAATTATTGCGGCAAGATCAGGGTTTTTATATAACTCCATAATCTGATTTGCCCTGGTTTGACCATCTGAACTTCTTCCTTTATATTCTTTACGTACATTATTAGTCTCAATAACTGGATAACCCAGCTTCTTAAAATGCTCTTTTGCATTTTCCACACGTCTATGGTCAATTTCTGAATCAAGACCAGACGAAGTGGCTGTTACTCCTATTTTGTAGCCTTTTTCTAAATCTCTTGGGTAAATCACAACATTTCCTCCTAAAAGTACTTTCATTAAAAGATATCATAATACATATAACTTTATGTCATTCTCACTTGGAAAGCTTATCAATAATCTGGTTTATCTCTTCTAGCTTCTCAGAGACATTACCAGTTTCAACTGCTTCTTTTAAACAAGATTCTATATGACTGTGGAGAACTTCCCGATTAACTTTTTTCAGAATTGCCTCTGTTGCCATAATTTGATTAGATATATCAATACAATAACGATCTTCTTCTACCATCCTAAGAATACCATCAACTTGTCCCCTAGCCGTCTTAAGTAAACGGTTGATCTTATCTTTCTCAGCCTTCATTCCATTCACCTCGTTTATTAGTTGATTTGATTTTATAGCTTTTTCTCTTTTATGTCAATTATAATTCAATTTCACCCTTAAAGACCTCTACTGCAGGTCCTGTCATATATACAAGGTCATCTACCTGGTCATAATTTATTAACAAATCTCCACCTAGCAGGGATACTCTTACGTCATTTTTCGTATGCCCATTAAGAACACTGGCAACAACACTGGCGCAAGCACCTGTGCCACATGCTAATGTTTCTCCAGACCCTCTCTCCCAAACACGCATATTAATGTGGTTTGAGTCCACTATCTGAATAAATTCTGTGTTTACCTGCTGTGGGAAGATCTCATGATTTTCAAATAAAGGACCGATCTCCCTTACTGGAAATGTTTCTGTATCATCAACAAACACAACAGCATGGGGATTCCCCATAGAAATACATGTTATGTTATAAACATCCCCCCCAACAATTATAGGTTCATTAATAAGTCTATATTTATTAGTTATTACAGGTATTAAGGATGCCTCTAATATTGGGGCTCCCATATTGACCTTTACGGTGGAAACCTTGCCATCCTCTACAATCAGCTCCAGGTCTCTAATTCCACTTAAGGTCTCTATCTTTAAATTCTTCTTGTCTGTTAGCCCATGGTCGTATACATACTTGCCCAAACACCTAATTCCATTACCACACATCATCCCCCTAGACCCATCTTGATTATACATATCCATCATAAAATCAGCTTTTTCCGATCTTCTAATTAAAATCAACCCATCAGAACCAATTCCATAATTCCTGTTACTTACCCTTCGGGCTGTCTCAGGAATATTTGTAATAGGATTTTTTGTACAATCCACATATACATAGTCATTACCACAGCCTTGCATCTTTGTAAATTTCATATAGTTTTCCCTCCTATATTGCAATATATTTATCTGCTTTCTATACTATAATATAATTAATATATCCTTTCTTATAATTATAACAGAAAGAAAATATTAGGTAAAGAAATCTAAAATTGTTGTATTATATTTCTATCTAATGTATAATATATATCACTTAATAATTAGTGAAATTAATGGGGGTGTTAATTTGCTAATAGATGATATTACAATTGGAAGCAATATTGAATTAGATGCAAAACTACAAGGACAGGAAATATCCTTCTCAAGCCAG
>CAZPWO010000102.1:3301-7963 GCA_964590525.1 uncultured Herbinix sp.
AGTAGGTTCTGTTGTTCGCAAGGAATACCAAAAGCATTTAGATTCCTATATTTATGGCTGTAAGTTCTATGAACATAACAAATTACTTGCTAGATATATAGCAAGAAAACAGGGGGAAATGCTTAAACAAAGAAACACTACATACAATGCTTTCCCTATAAAGAACATAACAAGATAGTAATAAAAAGTTCAAGAGCCTTACTAGGCTCTTGAACTTTTTTATCTTACTATACCATTAACTTTTCCAATAATAATGGTTCAATATATTTTCCTTCTTTATATGCTCTCATATTTCCCCCAGATATTTCATCTATAAGTGCAATCTGTCCATTGTCACCTATACGACCAAATTCTAGTTTGATATCATATAACTCAATATCCTTTTTTGCCAGTTCTTCCTTTATGATATTAGATATCTTTATTGTCAGGTCTTTTAATGATGCATATTCCCCCTTGGATAAAATGCCTAACATGTCAAGGGCATCTTCATTAATAGGAGGGTCTTGGCGATTATCGTCCTTAAGGGTTACTTCTACAAAGGCATCTAGAGTCTGACCTTCCTTGGCATACATACCATAACGACGAAGAAAACTTCCTACTGCTCTATACCTACAGATTACTTCTAAACCATTGCCAAACATAGTAGCAGGCTTAACTGTCATGGTGGAAGCCTCAATATCCGCATCAACATAATGGGTTGGAATACCCTGCTGTCTTATCTTTTCAAAAAACATCTTACTTAATCTAAGGCCTGCTCTTCCTGCTCCTTCCATAGTTAATCCAACAGTATTAGCACCTGGGTCAAACTTTCCATCTTCACCTGTAACATCGTCCTTGAACTTTAACAGATAATTGCCATCTTTAAGTTCATAGACATCCTTTGTTTTTCCTTTAGTAATTAGCTTCATCCTTTTCCCTTCTTTCTTTGTATATTATATCCCTTCCACTTGGGACAATGCCGCCTCATCTGCAACAATTGTAAAATCCCTATGTAACTGTAAAATAGAAGCCGGAACCTCAGGTGTTACAGGCCCAAAAAACGCCTTCTTCACAATCTCTGCCTTACATTCACCATTGGCAATAAAGAGTATCTTTTTTGCATCCATTATGTTTTTCATGCCCATTGTATAAGCCTGTGTTGGTACTTGGGAGATTGAATCAAAAAATCTCGAATTAGCCTTTATGGTCATTTGTGTCAAATCCATACAATGAACATCTAATTCAAATGAGCTTCCAGGTTCATTGAATCCTATATGCCCGTTATGCCCCATTCCAATAAGCTGCAAGTCAATTCTACCTATTCTTTTTAAAATATCACTGAAATCTTTGCAAGCCTTCTCACTATCAAGTTCATTTCCATCTGGTATAAATGTGTTTTCAGCTTTTATATTTATATGTTTATACAGTTTCTCCTCCATATAATAAGAATAACTCTGTTCATTATCCGGAGATAACCCTTTGTATTCATCAAGATTAACTGCAGTAACTTCCTTGAAGTCTAAGTAACCCTCCTGGTACCACTTGACTAAATATTCATATGCCCCAATAGGGGTTGAGCCGGTGGACAAACCTAACTTACAATCTGCCTTTAGTATCACCTGAGATGCTATTATCTGAGCAGTCTTTCTACTCATTTCATCATAATCCTTTACCTTATAAATCCTCATCTATTAATCCTCCACAGTGGCAATAACTTCAACTTCAACCAAAACACCTTTGGGTAATTCTTTTACCCCGACACATGAACGTGCTGGTTTTCCTGTTATATATTCACTGTATACTTGATTAAATGTAGTAAAATCATCCATATTAGTCAAAAAACATGTTGTCTTAAATATATTGTCAAGAGATGTATTAGCTTCTTCTAACACAGCCTGAATATTCTTCATTACCTGAGCCGTTTGCTCCTTAATCTGTTCTCCCACTATCTCTCCACTTATTGGATCCAATGGTATCTGACCTGATGTATAAACTAGGTTACCTACAACCACTGCTTGACTGTAAGGTCCTATGGCAGCAGGTGCTTTTTTTGTATTAATTTTCTCCATAATAATCCTTCCCCCTCAACTTTACTTTTACGAATTGCCAACTCATATAAAACCGCTTCTTTTCTATAGTATCATTTGCTTTTATAAATATCAATACTTTTTCTAGACTATAAAACTTTTTTCATATATTATAGTAAGATAGTATTACATAACAACTTGGGAGGTTACATAATCATGTGGTTTATATTTGCTTTATTATCAACAGTTTCATGGGGTATTGCCGATCTCTTTTATAAGATGGGGTCAGATAGCCGGGATAAATACAGTCATATAAAGACTGGTATCATGGTTGGTTTTGCCATGGGTATCCACGGGATTCTTTTTATGTTAATTAAGGGAGTCACTTTCGATCCTTTGGATATTGTTAAATACTTACCTGTATCTTTTTTCTATATCCTATCTATGATGATTGGATATTGGGGACTTAGATATATTGAATTATCAATATCTTCACCGGTTCAGAATTCATCAGGTGCAATAACAGCTATTGTACTAATAATTCTATTTCCACAACAAATAAAAACATTTGACATCGTAGGTATTTTATTAATAACAGCTGGAGTTATTGGGCTAGCCCTTATAGAGAAAAGACTTCAAACTGCTGCCCATAAATCAGAAAACAAAAGCATTGATCCAAAATATCAGTTAGGCTTTCTAGCCATAACATTTCCTATTATATACGCAATAATAGATGCCATAGGAACTATTGCAGATGGAATTTACTTAGATAAGCTTGAACTTATTAGTGAAGATGCCGCCTTACTGGCATATGAATTCACCTGGCTACTTTTTGCTCTTATAGCCTTTGTTTATATTGTATTCATTAAAAGAGAAAAGTTTAATCTATTTAAAGAACCTGTTAGGGGATCAGCAGCAATTTTTGAGACAGCAGGTCAGTTCTTCTATGTTTATGCAATGTCAGGAAACTCAGTTATCACAGCTCCTATAATTGCATCCTATAGTATAGTAGCAGTCTTACTCTCACGCATATTTTTAAAAGAAAAATTAAGCAAAAAACATTATATATTAATTGCAATAGTCATGGTTGGTATTGCAGTCTTAGGTTTTGCAGAGGAAATATAAATTGTTTATTCTCACCTTTAAAACAAACTTTTTTCAAATTTTATTGTTAGTTTTTACAGATTGACAAATATTTAACGCTAATATATAATTTGTGTAGATTGTTAAACAATTAACAATTACTAAATTAAATATGAATATTTTAAAGGAGGAACTCATATGGCACAAAAAAACCTTACAAAAAATAATACAGATAAGAAGACAGATAAAATAAATACAGTAGAAACTCTTCTAGTTAAAATGGAGAAAATGAGAGAAGCTCAAAAGGTGTTTGCAACTTATTCTCAAGAACAAGTAGATGAAATCTTCTTTGCTGCTTCTTTAGCCGCTAATAAACAAAGAATTCCATTAGCTAAAATGGCAGTTGAGGAAACAGGCATGGGAATTGTAGAAGATAAAGTAATCAAGAACCATTTCGCCTCCGAGAATATATATAATGCTTATAAAGACACAAAAACTTGCGGAGTAATCCAAGAAGATACAGCTTACGGAACAAAGGTGATAGCAGATCCAATAGGACTTGTTTCAGCTATAATACCTACAACTAATCCTACTTCCACTGCTATCTTCAAAACTTTAATTGCCCTTAAAACAAGAAACGCTATAATCATTTCCCCACATCCAAGGGCTAAGGATTGTACCATAGCTGCTGCCAAAATAGTATTAGATGCCGCTATAGCTGCTGGAGCACCGGAAGGAATTATAGGATGGATAGATGAACCTTCCATAGAACTAACCAATAACGTTATGGCTAATTCAGATATTATCTTAGCTACAGGTGGCCCTGGCATGGTTAAATCAGCTTATTCTTCTGGAAAACCTGCCTTAGGTGTAGGTGCTGGAAACACTCCAGTTATAATTGATGAAACTGCCAATATCAAACAGGCTGTTAACTCAATCATCCTCTCAAAAACATTTGACAACGGTATGATTTGCGCATCAGAACAATCTGTTACCATAGCTGATACCATATATGATGAAGTTAAGAAAGAGTTTATCAAAAGCGGTTGCTATATATTAAAAGAAGATGAAATCGAAAAGGTTAGAAAAACTATTATAATCAACGGTTCTCTTAACGCTAAGATTGTTGGACAAAGTGCTTACACTATTGCAAAATTAGCTGGAGTAGATATTCCTAAGGAGACTAGGGTCCTAATTGGTGAAGTAGAAAGCGTAGACATCTCAGAAGAATTTGCTCACGAAAAGCTTTCTCCTGTTCTAGCAATGTACAGGGCAAAATCATTTGATGAAGCAATTGAAAAATCTGAACAATTAATTGCTGACGGTGGTCTTGGACATACATCTTCCATATTTATAGACCCTAATGAAAAAGAAAAATTAGACAAATACACACAAGCAATGAAAACTGGCCGTATCCTTGTTAATACCCCTGCTGCTCAAGGTGGCATTGGTGACTTATTCAACTTCAATTTATCACCATCCCTAACCTTAGGTTGTGGTACTTGGGGAGGCAACTCTGTATCAGAAAATGTTGGTGTAAAACATTTGCTTAATATTAAAACAGTTGCTGAAA
>CAZPWO010000103.1:0-7961 GCA_964590525.1 uncultured Herbinix sp.
AAAAAGGTGATTGATTTAGAGATGGAATCAATTGATGAAGTAAAATCAATGGCTGAAAAGCAATTCCATGGAAGTATAGATGGTTATGCTATTTATTTTTACGGCCAATGTCCTGAATGTAAATAAGAAGAATAAAAAAGGCTCCGATATCAAAACAGATATCAGAGCTTTTTATTATATTCTATTTATACTTCTTTTAATGTAACTTGTGTGTAAAACCTCATGTGCCTTATGACTTCCGGGGTGTTCTAGGAAGTCCTTGTATAATTCTTTTATAGCAGGATTTTCATGAGATTTTCTTAGGGTCATTTCTTTGTCTTGATTGTAGAGGGCCTTAGCTCTTAAAGCCCGTATATCATTAAAGTTTCTAACCTTAGAAGGAACAATAGGCTGGCCACCACCATTTACGCAACCTCCAGGGCAACCCATTACTTCTATAAAATGGTAATTTGCTTTTCCTGAATTAACATCATCAAGTAGTTTTTTTGCATTAGCTAAACCTGATGCCACAGCAACATTTAGATCCATTCCAGCAACATTGTAAGAAGCTTCTTTAATGCCATCAATTCCCCTTACTTCGTGGAAGTCAAACTGGCTTAATTCTTCCCCTGTTAAGGTCTCAACAGCAGTTCTTAAGGCTGCTTCCATTACTCCACCACTTGCTCCAAAAAGGACTGCAGCTCCGGTGGATCTACCTAAGGGATCGTCAAACTCTTCATCAGCTAGTTCATTAAAGTTTATTCCTAGCTTTTCAATCATTCTTGCTAATTCCCTAGTAGTTATGGAGATATCAACATCAGGATGTCCAGAAGCATCTTGGTCTTCCCTGCCTATTTCAAACTTTTTGGCTGTACAAGGCATAACGCTAACCATAAATATCTTTGCAGGATCAAGATTTATCTTATCAGCATAGTATGTTTTAGAAATTGCACCAAGCATTTGCTGAGGTGATTTGCAAGAAGATAAGTTATGGATTAGGTCTGGATAATAGTGCTCGCAGTATTTAACCCAGCCAGGTGAACATGAAGTAATAAGAGGAAGGGTGCCCTTGTTATTAACCCTATCTAGTAGCTCGCTTGCTTCTTCCATAATTGTTAGATCAGCAGCAAAATCCGTATCAAAGACCTTGTCGAAGCCTAATTTACGAAGGGCAGCAACCATTTTACCTTGGACGTTTGTTCCAATTGGGAGTCCGAAGGACTCACCAAGAGCAGCACGAACTGCAGGAGCTGTTTGTACAAGGACAATTTTATCTGGATCATTAAGTGCTTCAAATACTTCAGCTGTATTATCTTTTTCTGATAAAGCCCCTGTTGGACATACGGCTATACATTGACCACAGGAAACGCAACTAGTTTCAGCAAGACCCATCTCAAATGCTGAAGAGATATGAGTCTCAAAACCACGGTCATTTGCACCAATAACACCGATCTCTTGAATCTTATCACATACAGCGGAGCAGCGTCTACAAAGAATACATTTGTTGTTATCCCTATACATATGAACAGCGGATGTGTCTATCTCGTGTTGGTTACTTTCCCCTTCATATAGTAATTCGTCTTCTACGTTAAGGTCTTTACATAGTTTTTGAAGTTCACAATTGTTACTTCTAACGCAAGAGAGACATTTACGATCATGATCTGATAGTATTAATTCCAGTGTCTTCTTTCTTGAATTAAGTACCTTTGGAGTATTTGTATAAATCTCCATGCCATCTGAAACAGGGTGTACACAAGAAGCTATAAGGCTTCTAGCACCTTTTATCTCAACAACACACATGCGGCATGCTCCAATTTCATTAATATCCTTTAAGTAGCAAAGTGTTGGGATGTCTATATGAGAAAGCTTTGCTGCTTCTAAGACAGTAGACCCCTTAGCTACTTTTACAGGTATATCATTTATTTTAATATTTACCACCTATAATCACTCCTTTCTTCTATTGTATTGAGATTGCATTGAATTTGCATTTTTCTAAACAAGCACCACATTTGATACATTTTTCTTGAATAATAATATGTTCTTCTTTGACCTTGCCTTCAATTGCATTGTTAGGACATACTCTTGCACATAGGGTGCAGCCCTTACAAAGCTCAGGATCAATTACATAAGAAAGTAATGACTTACAAACTCCTGCTGGACATTTTTTATCAACAACGTGACTAATGTATTCATCTTCAAAGAAGTTCAGTGTTGACAATACAGGGTTTGGAGCAGTTTGCCCAAGGCCACAAAGGGAATTGTCCTTAATGTAATAACAAAGTTCTTTTAGTTTGTCTATATCCTCCAAGCTTCCATCTCCATTGCTTATCTTCTCAAGAATTTCCAGTAGACGTTTTGTTCCAATTCGGCAAGGAACACATTTGCCACAGGATTCCTCAACTGTAAACTCTAGAAAGAACTTGGCGATGTCAACCATACAGGTGTCTTCATCCATTACTATAAGTCCGCCAGAACCCATCATACAACCGATTTTAATCAGGTTGTCGTAATCGATTGGTACATCTAGATGTTGCTCAGGAATACATCCACCAGAAGGACCACCAGTTTGTGCAGCCTTGAATTTCTTATTATCAGGGATGCCACCACCGATTTCATATACAATTTCTCTTAGGGTGGTTCCCATTTCAACTTCAACAAGTCCAGTATTATTGATCTTACCACCAAGGGCAAAAACTTTAGTTCCGTGAGAGCTTTCGGTGCCCATTGAAGTAAACCAGTCTGCACCTTTAAGTACTATCTGTGGAACGTTAGCATAGGTTTCCACGTTATTAAGTATTGTTGGTTTGCCAAATAAACCTTTTAGTGCAGGATAAGGTGGTCTTGGGCGGGCTTCCCCTCGGTTACCTTCAATAGAAGTCATTAATGCAGTTTCTTCGCCACAAACAAAGGCACCAGCACCTAATCTTAAATCAATATCAAAGTCAAAACCGCTATTAAAGATATTTTTACCTAGTAGTCCGTACTCTCTTGCCTTCTTAAGGGCAATCTCTAACCTGTTAACTGCTATGGGGTATTCTGCGCGAACATATATATAGCCCTGGGATGCTCCAATAGCATAACCAGCTATTGCCATGGACTCTAAGACCACATGGGGATCTCCTTCGAGAATGGAACGATCCATAAAGGCCCCAGGGTCACCTTCATCAGCATTACAGCAGACGTATTTTTGGTCTGCATAATTTTCCTTAGCAAGTTTCCACTTTATACCTGCAGGGAAACCTCCCCCACCTCGCCCCTTAAGACCGCTGTCTATTAAGAGTTGAATTACTTCATCCGGTGTGAATTGGGTCAATACATTGCCTAATGCCTCATATCCATCCATAGCAATATATTCATAAATGTTTTCTGGGTCTATTATTCCACAGTTACGAAGAGCAATTCGATGCTGTTTTTTGTAGAAATCAGTTTCATGTAAGGATATAAGGCCTTTATCAGTAATTGTTTCATCATATATAAGGTCAGTAATAATTCTTCCCTTTAGTAGATGTTCTTTAACGATTCTTTCTATGTCTTCATCTTTAACCATGGCATAGAATGTAGCCCCAGGATATACAATCATAATTGGACCTAAGGCGCATAATCCGTGGCAACCGGTTTCAACTACTGAGACTTCATCTTCTAAACCATTTTTATTAAGTTCTGCTTGTAGGGTATCTATTATTTTATGGGCTCCTGAGGAGTGACATCCAGTACCACCGCAGACTAATACATGTGAACGATACATTATTTAACCTCCTTTATTTAACCGTTTTTTCAGGCATTGTGTATTTTCCCACAATCTCACCCTTAATAATGTGCTTTTCCAAGATTTCTCTTGCCTTTTCTGGAGTCATCTTTATATATGTTACCTTATCTTTACCTGCTTCCATTATCTCCACAATAGGCTCGTATTGGCATAAACCAATGCAATCGGTTTGATTAAAAGTAATATTAGTAAGACCCTTTTCCTGAACTAAATCTGAAAAAGTATTTAGAACGGACCTTGCACCACTAGCTATTCCGCAGGTGGCCATTCCAACCATAATCCTAGTCTGACCTGTGTTTTCATTGCGAATACCCATCTGACCTTGCATCTTGTCTCGGATGGTTTTTAGTTCATCTAGAGATTTCATCTGACTTCCTCCTCTATTTTATTTTGAGTTTTATTCAATTCTTTTCTGATAAATGCAGAAACCCCTGGGGCATTTAGGGGAATATCTTGTAAAGTGGCCCGCAGGATTCTTGTGTCTAATGTAAACTTAAAGCTATCATCTATTTTGCAATAATATAAAAAGTCTAAGTTTGTATTAGCAGTAATTAAGGCATAAATTGTACTGCCCATATCCCCAAGGGGAGGGCAATCAATATGCCAAGTATTAAAAGTGGCAGTAACTACTGTTCCTTTATTAGTAATAGATTCTATTTTAAAGTTACCACCAGTATCTAATGCACTTTGACTAAAAAAGGGGATTCCCAGTCCGATTAGTTCAGGCTTTTTAGTGGAGTAAAATGGGTCATGTGCCATAGCAATTTGTTTGTCATCCATGCCACATCCGTTATCTTCTATGATTAGAGTTGTTTTATTATCTTTTTTATGTATTAGAAGATAAATTTTAATAAGTTTTGCTCTTGCTTTAATGGAGTTATTAGCAATGTCTAAGACATTAAGTGAAAGGTCTTTCATTGCGCTATTGGTATTTTGCTAAGATATCTTCAAGGTCATCTTCACTGATCTTGCCATAGACATCTTCATTAACCATCATTACTGGAGCTAAGCCACATGCTCCAATGCAACGACAAGGGGTTATGGAAAACTTCCTGTCAGGTGTGCATTCTCCTTCGGAAATTTTCAGGAGTTCTTGAAGTCTATCATTTATCTTGCCTGCGCCTTTTACATAACATGCAGTTCCCATGCAAACAGATATTTGATATTCGCCTTTTGGAGTTAGGGAAAACTGAGAGTAAAAGGTAACAACTCCATAAACCTTTTCCAGGGGAATGTTCAATTGGTTAGAGATAATTGTTTGAACTTCTATTGGAAGGTAGCCGTAAATGTCTTGAGCTTCTTGTAGAACAGGCATTAAAGCGCCCTTATCATCCTTATGGTTCTGGATCACTGACAATAGTTCTTCTTCCTGTTTTTTTGTTCCTGTAAAAGGTAGAACAGTTTTTTCTGTCATAATATAATACCTCCTTTTAAATGAATTTTGTGTTATTATACAAGTATGAAAATATAATGAGAAATTAAGATATTTATGTATAACAACATTAAGTCCCCTTAAGTTATAAAAATAGTTACAATAAAAGATATATGCAGGGACGAAAATATTATAACATATGATTGTTAAAAAAACCACAATGAATTTGAAAAAAATAGAAGTTAATTGTGGATATTTCATTGTATATAAAATGGAATATCTTTAAATATACATTTAATGAATATGAGGTGGAGCATGACAGTTAAAGAATTGATAGATAAGAATCTTTTTCAACTTATGAATCGGGGTAATAATATTCAAAGGAAGATAAGGGGGGTATATTGTTGTGACTTATTAAGTCATGCCATGGGGAGGATTCCTAGGGGGTCGGCTTGGATCACGGTGGTGGCTAATATGAATACTCTTGCTGTTGCAAAACTTAGGGGTGTGAACTGTATAATACTAGCGGAAGGGGTTTGTTTTAGTGATTCATGCCTTAATAAGGCTAGGGAAAAAGGAATTACTGTGCTTTATACGGACCTTCCAGTGTTTGAGGCGGCTTTGCATGTAAATAAATATCTAGACAAGAACTAATAAAAGTATTACAATTAAGAAATCAAAGCTATTTTGTGGTATACTATTAGACAATAAGAAAAAACAAGATGTGAAAAAGGAGTCAGTATTATGGAATTAGTTGATGTTAGAAAGTTATACAAGAACAGTCAAGACTATATTGGTAAAAAAATATCCGTAGGGGGATGGGTTCGTAGTGTTAGGGATTCTAAAACATTTGGTTTTATTGTTTTGCATGATGGAACATTTTTTGAAACCCTTCAAGTTGTATACCATGATAATATGAGTAATTTTTCAGAAGTATCAAAGCTTAATGTTGGTTCAGCTATAGTTGTAACGGGAGAATTAGTAGAAACGCCTAATGCAAAGCAACCATTTGAGATACAGGCTACAGAAGTATTAATAGAAGGTGAATCCACTTCAGATTATCCACTTCAGAAGAAGAGGCATAGCTTAGAGTATCTAAGGACTATTTCACACCTTAGACCTAGGACTAATACCTTTCAAGCGGTTTTTCGTGTTCGTTCCTTAATCTCCTATGCAATTCATAAGTTTTTCCAAGAGAAGGACTTCATGTATGTCCATACTCCGATTATTACAGGAAGCGATGCTGAAGGAGCAGGGGAGATGTTTAGGGTTACAACCCTTGATATGGACAATCTGGCTAAAACTGATAAAGGAAATGTAGATGACAGTGAAGATTTCTTTGGTAAGCAAACACACCTAACTGTTAGTGGACAACTTAATGGTGAGGCTTACGCCATGGCCTTTAAGAAAATCTATACATTTGGGCCAACCTTTAGGGCGGAAAACTCCAATACAAGCCGCCATGCGGCAGAATTCTGGATGATTGAACCAGAGATAGCATTTGCAGATTTAGAAGATAATATGAATCTTGCAGAGGACATGATGAAATACATTATTAGATATGTTCTAGACAATGCAGCAGAAGAGATGGACTTCTTCAACAAGTTTGTTGACAAGGGACTGAAAGATAGGCTGGAAAATGTTCTGAATTCTGAATTTGTCCGTATGACATATACCCAAGCTATAGAGATTTTAGAAAAACATAATGATAATTTTGACTATAAGGTATTCTGGGGATGTGACCTTCAGACAGAGCATGAACGTTACCTAACTGAGCAGGTTCATAAAAAGCCTGTATTTGTAACAGATTATCCTAAAGAAATTAAAGCTTTCTATATGAAGTTGAATGAAGATAATAAAACTGTTGCAGCTATGGATTTACTAGTTCCGGGGATTGGTGAAATCGTTGGTGGAAGTCAAAGAGAAGAAGACTATGATAAATTAGTAAAAAGAATAGAAGAGATGGATTTAGATAAAGATGAATATGACTTTTATCTAGATTTAAGAAAATATGGAACAGTGAAACATGCAGGTTTTGGTTTAGGATTTGAGCGTTGCGTTATGTACTTAACAGGCATGGGCAATATCCGTGACGTGATTCCATTTCCAAGAACAGTTGGACATTGTGAACTATAATATAAAAGAAAAAGCGGTATTAAAATGTTCTTTCACATTTTAATACCGCTTTTCTTTATAAAAAGACCTTGCTATAAATATAGAATTTTAATAAAAATAAATTAATTTGATTTTGTATATTAACTATTCTTAAATATTATATGTTGAACTTTATCCAGGGCAAATAATAAAATCATACCTAAGACCCCTGCTGCTAGAACTTGACCAACACCAACTGTAAGCATCATAAATGGAATAGAATTTGCTTCAAAGTATGCAAATTTAAGTATAAATGAAACCACTATTGCATTTACAACAATAGGTGGTATTGGAACTAGGAACTTGTTTCCTCTTAATTTATAGGATAAAAAAGCGGCAAAGAGTGATGCCAATGATCCGAAAATTATATCGATCATATCAGCACCTGATAAGATGTTACTTAAAAGGCATCCAATGCCAATACCAGGAATGGCTGCTGAAGTAAAGTAGGGCAATATAGTAAGAGCCTCTGCTGCCCTTAATTGAACTGGACCAAAACTTATAGGTTGAAATATAAATGTAATAACCACATAAATTGCTGCAATAACAGCAGCTTCTGTAATAAAAGTAGTTTTTTTACTCATCTTAAGTCTCCTTTAGTTTTATTTTACGTCAGGAAGGTCTCGAACTGACGTTAAAATTCTATAGCTACATTAGTATATCATCTTTAAAGACTATATCAAGAGTATT
>CAZPWO010000104.1:0-7915 GCA_964590525.1 uncultured Herbinix sp.
ACCACGCCTATATATATTTCACCGCCTGTCCTAGCTTGAATATCATTATAAACATCATATTGTCCTAACATATATTAACCTCCTTATGGTTATAGTTAAAGATATGCAGGGAAAATAAAGTCTATGATATGTTAAACAACAATTTAACTATTTGGTAATGGAAGAAAAACAGGAAGGCATTTTGCACGGGGGGTTGATGGGGGCGGAAGAAATAAAAATAATGCTTTTTTCAACCCGCTCTCGCTTGGTTGAAAAAAGCATTATTTTTATTTCTTCCTGGATAGGTGGACAGTTTCTACTAATTCCAAGAAAGAGTTTCGTATTCTATCCGCTTGTCTCTAATTAGCAAATCATTTACAGCTTCTTTTGCAGGCTTGTTTTCGAAAAGTACTTTGTTAACTTGTTCTACAATCGGCATTTCCACCTTATATTGTTTGGATAATGCTAGGGCTGCCTTTGCTGAATTAACACCTTCTACAACCTGTTCTACTTTCTTCATTGCATCTTCCATAGACATGCCTTGCCCCATATAATATCCTGCATTGCGGTTACGGCTATGGTTACTAGAACAAGTTACAAATAAATCCCCCATTCCAGATAACCCAGCAAAGGTTTCCATCTGACCGCCCATCTTAACACCAAGACGAGTAATTTCAGCCATTCCTCTTGTAAGTAGTGCAGCTTTAGTGTTATCTCCTAATTCAAGACCATCTACTACTCCTGCAGCTAATGCAATAACGTTTTTTAATGATGCACCTAGTTCGATGCCTATAATATCTGGACTTGTATATACTCTAAATACTTCACTCATAAAAACATCTTGAATAAAATGTGCCGTTTCTTTACTTTCAGTGCCTACTACAACTGTAGTGGGAACCCGCCGACTTACTTCCTCTGCATGACTAGGACCAGAAAGAACAGCTATGTCTGCATTAGGTAATTCGTCTTTTAACACATCTGATAAGGTTATAAGAGTTGAATCTTCTAATCCCTTGGAGACATTTATTATTATTTGCCCATTATTAATAAAGGGTTTTGCCTCATGCGCAGTCGCTCTAACATAAGGAGAAGCAACTGCCATAACCAAGATATCTTTATCCTTACAAGCAGCCTCCAAATCCAAAGTAACATTAACCTCTTTAGGCAGCTGTGCCCCAGGAAGATTTACTAGATCTTCCCGGTTTGCTTCCAATAATCTAGCTTCCTTTTCAATCTTGGTCCACATGGTAACATTATGACCATTGTGAGCCAGTAATATAGCTAATGCAGTCCCCCATGTTCCTGCCCCCAAAACACTAACATTATACATAATAAAACCTCCTTCAATATAGTTGAATTCAATTATTTTTCTATCTTCACCCTATGACCTATTTTATTTTCATTGCCATTAATTAATCTTTTTATATTAGACCTATGTCTAAGAAATGCTAATGCTGTGAAAATCAGTGATACTACTAGCATATGTATATCACCTGGAAATCTAATAGCTATCCAAACAGGTAAAAAAACAGCTGCAAATAAAGACCCAAGGGATACATACTTAGTAACAGCAATAACAATGATGAAAAGAGGTAATCCAATTAGAATAACCCATGGATCTAGTGCAACCATGGCTCCTGCACTTGTAGCAATACCTTTACCACCATTAAATTTCTGCCAAAAAGGAAAGTTATGTCCTATTACTGCACCTAAACCAGTATATAGGACTAGTAAGGACAAAACTTCCATATCTGGAAAAATCAAATATTTCACAATAAGCATAGGTATTATACTTTTAAACATATCACCTACAAGAGTTATAATCGCTGCAAATGGCCCGAGAGTTCTTAATATATTAGTAGTTCCTGAATTACCACTACCATATTTTTTAACATCAATCTTGTATATTTTACTTAGCAAATATCCAGTGGAAAAACACCCAAACAAATATCCAAAAAACAAAGAAAATATAATGGGACCTTGCATATTACTTACTCCCCTTTCGCTCTCTAACAAATGTTTTTATTGAAGTACCATAAAATCCAAAGGACTCTCTTAATTTGTTTTCAATATATCTTAAATAAGAAAAGTGCATTATTTTTTTATCGTTAACAAATATTACAAAAGTAGGGGGTTTTGTCGATACTTGAGTTATATAGTATAGTCTAAGTGGTTTACCTTTATCAGAAGGTGGTTGTTGCAATGCTGTTGCTTCGGATAAAATTTCATTTAATACCCCTGTTGAAATACGAATATTTTGACTTTCTATAATAAGGTCAATAATCTCGAAAAGTTTGTTTAATCTTTGTCCAGTTTCTGCCGATATAAAGATTATTTCAGCATAAGGCATAAAGGATAAAACATTTCTTATATCAGAAGTAAACTCCTTAACTGAATTGTTTGTCTTCTCAATCAAATCCCATTTGTTAACTGCTATAACTATTCCCTTTCCACGGTCATGAGCAATACCAGCGATTTTTGCATCTTGTTCTGTAACCCCTTCAGTAGCATCAATAACCAAGACAACAATATCAGCACGTTCTACAGCACTGACAGTCCTAATTATGCTGAATCGTTCCAGGGACTCCTTAATTCTACTTTTTCTTCGAAGCCCTGCTGTATCAATTAAAATATATTCTTTTCCATTTCTTTTTATAGGTGTATCAATAGCATCCCTAGTTGTTCCAGGAATATTAGAAACAATAACCCTGTTTTCCCCTAGAAGCTTATTTATAATAGAAGATTTACCCACATTTGGCTTTCCAACTATGGCGATTTTTTCACGGTTATCCTCTTCATCACTTATATCTTCTACATTAAAATGTTTAACTACTTCATCTAACATATCACCTAAGCCTAATTTAGAGGAAGCTGAGATTGGATTAGGGTCTCCAATTCCCAGGTTATAAAACTCATATACATCAGGCATTAACTTGTCAAAGCTATCCACCTTATTAGTAACAAGTACCACTGGTTTATTACTTTTTCTTAGGATGTCTGCAACTTGAAAATCAGTGTCGACTACTCCTTCTCTTACATCTACTATAAACATGATAACATCAGCAGTTTCAATAGCTATTTCTGCCTGCTCTCTCATATATGTTAGCATCTTGTCATCGCTTTCAGGCTCAAGACCACCTGTGTCTATCAAAGTGAATTGGTAATTTAACCAGCTTACATCTGCATATATTCTATCTCTAGTCACACCTGGTTCATCTTCCACAATAGAGATTCGTTCTCCTGCCAGGGCATTAAACAAAGTGGATTTCCCCACGTTTGGTCTGCCTATTATAGCTACAATTGGTCTACTCATAATCTACTCCTAATTCATTAATATGGCTCATAATCCCGTCTATGAAGGATTTACCATCTGATTTTACAATATGGATACTTGTTTGTAAAGCCTTTTCAACCTCTTCCACTGTAACATCATCAAGCATAAGATTCTCGCCATGACGAAGTAATACATCTGGAAGCATTAGATAATCTCCTAAATCAGTATCCTTTAGTTGCTCTATTAAATCTTTGCCGGTAATCAGACCAGCCACTGTAATATTTTCTCCAAAATAATTATTAACAATAGTGTGAAGATTAATTGTAATATTCGGGAGCTTCTCCTTAAGAGATTCTATAGCTTTATTAATATATTTACTAGCCAAAACCCCAGTTGCCAAAGAAATTTTTTTATTTATGTTGTTAACATTAACTTCATCAAGATATTCTTCAAACTCATCTTGAAAGGATCTAACCATTCCCACACCATTTTCAATCTGAGGATAGTCCTGGTATTCATTAGATTCTGGAATAGGCAGGTCAGCATTAATGTACCATTCATCAGAGGCATAAATAAACCTTGTTTCATAATGTTCCATAAATATATTCTGCCAGCGATGAACAGTTTTTATTACTTTTAGTGAATCTTCTTTTGTGAAACTTTCAAGTTCTGCAAGTCCCTGGCGAAACTTTGTAATTCCAACAGGTACTATAGAAACACTTTTCATCTGAGGTAGAAATCCAGCTAGGTCATGAATAGTCTTCTCAAGTTCCTCACCGTCATTCCATCCTTTACAAAGGACAATTTGTCCATTCATTTCAATATTACCATCTTTTAGTTTTTTGATCTTATCTAATGAACTTCCAGCAAATCGGTTACTAAGCATCTTGCAGCGAAGTTCTTCATTAGTTGTATGAATTGATATGTTGATTGGAGAAAGCTTATATAATAATATTCGGTCAACTTCCTCATCTGTTAAATTAGTTAAAGTAATATAATTACCTTGCAAAAATGATAATCGTGAATCATCGTCTTTAAAATAAAGGCTTTCTCTCATTCCTGGAGGCATCTGGTCTATAAAACAGAATATACATTTATTGTTACAGGTATTATAATCATCCATTAATCCTTCTTCAAAAATTATGCCTAAATCATCATCATAATCCTTGTCTATATCTAATTCCCACTGGTCTCCATTAATTCTTCTAATAAGAACACTTATATTTTCGTCTTTCATATGAAAATGTAAGTCTAAAGCATCTTTAATCTCATGACCATTAATGCTAATTAACTCATCACCTGGGGAAAGTTCAAGTGACTCAGCTATGCTTCCCTCTTCAATTTCTTTTATAATATGAACCTTCTTATTCATAAACACACCAAACTCTCTTTAGTCAATCTTCTTTAATTGCAAGAAAGGCGGCAAGGCTTCCTCTCTGCCCTTTTTCCTTTCTATAGGAGAAAAGCAAATCCCTATTACAGGAGGTACAAACACTGGAAAGATGGATGTTTTCCAGCTTTAGTCCCGCCTCCAATAAGACGATTTTATTAGCTTGCCACAAGTTTAATTGATAGCTGCCATTTTCATTCTTAGATATAATATCTCCATGCCATTTACTATGAAAGGCATCTTTAAATCTTACAACAACTTCTTCCCCAACTTCATAGCAGTCCTGACAAATTGATGGACCAATCACAGCTATTATATCCTGGGGCTTACTTTGGAAATGTTTGATCATTTCATTAATAGTTATCTGGCCAATTTTTTCTACAGTACCCTTCCATCCTGCATGGGAAGACCCAATTGTTTTCATAATAGGATCTACAAAATACAGGGGTACACAATCCGCATATTTCGTAACTAAAGTAACACCTGCTTCGTTTGTTATAAGGCCATCAACTTCTTTAAAATCACGGGGACTATATAAGCCTTTACCCCTATCGGATTTATTAACAAGTCTTATGGTTGTTTTATGAACCTGGTCAGAAACTACCATACTTTCAGGCTTAACACCAATACTTTTTGCAATTCTTTCAAAGTTCTCTTTTATATTATCTGGATTATCCCTTACTTCTAGTTTTGGGGAACCCAGATTCATGGAAGAATAGATGCCCTTACTAACTCCACCAAGCCTAGTAGAAAAGCCATGTTTTATAAATGGGATCTTTGATAATGCAGGAAAAGAGATATATGGAACCTCCATATTAAAGTCAATTTCCGCCTTATCACTATTGATAAATTTCATCTTCAAATAATCACTCTCCATAAAATGCATTTTTCTTAATAGATATATCTTCCTTTAATATTTCAACCACGTCAAATCGACATGGGGTATCTTCTGGATAATTATTTGTTAACATATAATACTGGGCAGTTCTAGTTATTTTATGTATCTTATGGGGGTTAATAGCTTCTGAAGGAAAGCCATAGTTAGTAGTAGACCTGTATTTCACTTCTATAAAGCATAGGTATCCCTGTTCTGTAGCAATTATGTCTATTTCCCCAATACGGCAACTGAAATTACGACAAAGAATCTTATAACCATTATTTACAATAAAATCGGCTGCCTTACTTTCATATTTTCTTCCCAATTCTCTATTATTCATCATTATCCAATACCTTACCTTTTATTCGGTCCATTCTATCTACAAAAACCAATATTTCAGCCACTACATCATATAGTTCGGCTGGTATATTCTCACCTAGTTCTAATTTTGATAGACTCTCTGCTAATGAAGCATCCCTATGCATAGGAATATCAGATTCCTTTGCCCTATCAAGAATACGTTCAGCAATGTATCCCCTTCCAGTTGCAAGAACCTTTGGGGCATCATCTTCTACATCATAAGACAAAGCCACTGCTTTTTTTATTTTAGGTTTTTTTTCTTTCTCCTTCATAAGTATCCCTCAAATCCAGATCTATATAATATAAGTTTATATGTAATATTATCTTATATATCATAGTTGAAAAATCCTATAGCTGTAAATAATATTATCCCTATAGCTATTATACAATATTTTTGACAAAACTTCTTCTATGTATGGGAGAAAGTCCTATGTTTTTTATTGCACTAATATGTTCTTGTGAACCATAGCCTTTATTCTTGGCAAAATTATAAGCAGGATAAAGCTTATCATATGCAATCATTATACGGTCCCGGGTAACCTTAGCAAGGATACTGGCTGCAGCAATAGACATGCTTTTTTCATCTCCCTTAACTATAGGGACTTGTTTGATTTCAACAGCAGGAATGCTAACAGCATCATTTAATATAATCCCTGGTTTCACAGTTAAATTATCTATCGCAAGTCTCATGGCTTGGTAGGTTGCTTGCAATATATTGTTTTCATCAATATCCTCATGAGAAACCATCCCTATACCATAGGAGATGGATGTATCAATTATTTCATTATATAATTCTTCTCTCTTTGCTTGGGATAGTTTTTTTGAATCATTTACATATAAAATGTTGCAATCCTCAGCTAATATAATAGCACAGGCAACTACAGGTCCAGCAAGAGGGCCACGGCCTACTTCATCAATACCGCATATTGTCCCATGACTAATATATTGTCTATCAAATTTACTCATTGCTTCAACTCTTATTAGTTCATCTTTATAAGATTGTAAATGGTTTTTCCCTTGTTTACAAAGCTTCTGAACCCCTTTTCTAGTATCCTTACTATATTTATCTAATAAAGCCGGAATATCAGCCATATTTGCTCTGGTGAATTCCAGCTTTATATCAGAGATTGTCTTTACATTTGAACTATCCATAAAATCCTCCATAAGAAATTATTTAAGAATATTATTAGGTCTTTCTAAAGATATCTTACCTAGTCTAACATTTCTAAAATCATCTATGAAAATATTTGCGGCCCTATCAAGGTCAGCTTGTCCCCCTTTAATTATACATCCACGTTTTAGAGCAATTCCTTCTAAAACGATTACTGCATCACTGGGATTAGTTAAAGCCTCTGGTATTTCTATATCATATCTTTTCTTAAAACTATCAGGATAATGTTGTGACAGGAAGACAATTAAATCAAGTGCTAAGTCACTTATATTTAATAAATCATCTTTAATAGAACCTATTAGAGCTAGATTACGGCCAACAGATTTCTCTTGGAACTTAGGCCATAGGATACCTGGGGTATCTAAAAGTTCAATATCCTTACTTAGACGTATCCACTGCTTTCCTTTAGTAACTCCTGGCCTATTACCTGTCTTAGTTGAGGCTCTACCAACAAAACTATTAATAAAAGTAGATTTACCTACGTTTGGTATACCGACTATCATTGCCCTCATTGGCCTATTAATTATTCCTTTTTTTCGATTTCTTTCTATTTTTTCTTTACAAGCTTCAGCAACTATGTCTTTAACTTGTTTAACTCCATGGCCTGACTTAGAATTAACCAGCGTTACATAATAATCCTTATCTTGAAAATGTTTCTTCCATTGATCTGTTACATTATCATCTGCCATATCATATTTATTTAAAAGAATTATCCTAGATTTATTATTAGCTAAAATATCAATATCAGGATTTTTACTTGAATAAGGAACTCTTGCATCAATTAGTTCTATAATAACATCAACCAATTTTAAATTTTCTTGCATCATTCTTTTTGCTTTAGCCATATGTCCAGGATACCATTGT
>CAZPWO010000105.1:0-7846 GCA_964590525.1 uncultured Herbinix sp.
AATGATCAATAATCAATACCATGGGAGCCTATCAGGGGAGCCAGTATATTTGCTAAGGCAAGTCTTAAATCATCTAGTGCTAAAAGGTTACCTACATCAAAGCAATGAAAAATATTCAATATTAAAGCTAACAGACAAATCAGAAGCGGTCTTTAATGAAGAAGAAGTAGTGATTATGAAATTAGCAAAACAGGAGGAAAAATCAAAAAAAGTTAAATCCAAAAGCTCTAAAGGCGATCTGTCTAAAGAATGGATAGATGCTGAGGTTGATGCAGAATTATTTGAATCACTTCGTAAACTCAGGCTAGAAATTGCTAAAGAAGAAAAAGTACCACCCTATATAGTCTTTTCTGATAAAACCCTAAGACATATGTGTCAGATAAAACCTAGTTCAGGGGAAGAGATGTTAACCGTATCAGGTGTTGGTAATTATAAGCTTGATAAATATGGGGAAAGATTCTTAGATGCAATTAGTATGTGGGAAAAACAATAAAAATCAAGCTCGTAATTTTAATTTACAAAAGATATAAAAAAACTCTTGACAAATGGAAAACATATTGCTATGATACGCATACATATATATTAAACCGTTGAGCAAGAGGAGTAAGAATAAGAAATTTATATACAGAGAGCCACTATTGCTGAGAATGTGGTTATAGATGTTATTCTGAATGGACTTGCGAGGGAAGCCTGAAATTATTTAAAGTAGGTGCTTACGGGAACCCCATCCGTTATCATAGGGGTGCATATGATGGTATGCAAGATAAGTGGGTGTATTTTTAATACATCAAACTGGGTGGTACCGCAGAAGCGTAAGCTTTTGTCCCTGTATATTGCAGGGGCAAGGGCTTTTTTTTATACCCTTTTATCCCATAAAGGCAATAAAAACTACTCATGAATCAATTCAAATAATAAATAATGGAAGAAAGGATCTTTCCATCCATCAATGGAAGAAAGGTGAATATTTATGATCGTCCCTAACTTAGAACAAGTTGAAAGCATGGCAAAGGACTACAGTCTTATCCCAATTTGTAAAGAGATCTACGGAGATATTATTACACCAATTACATTGCTGAGGAAAATATCTAAAAGAAGTCAAAAGAACTTTTTATTTGAAAGTGTGGAGGGGGGTGAAAGGTGGGCAAGATACTCATTTCTTGGATTTGATCCTATTATGAATATAAGTTGTAAAAACAATGCAGTTATTATAAAGGGTAAAGAAAAGCAACATTTCCATACTGATAAACCTTTTGACTTTATAAGAAAGCTAATGAGTCAATATAAATCTCCTAAATTACCGGGTATGCCTCCGTTTGTTGGAGGATTAGTAGGTACTTTCTCTTATGAGATAAATGAATTTGACTTAATGCTTTTTGATAAGCTAATCGCCTATGATCATTTAAAGCAGAAAATAATGATTATCGTCAATATAAAAACTGACCAAGTACTTGAGAATTATAATAAAGCATTATCTGATATAGAAAATATAATTAAATTTTTTAACCATGAGGATGAAGTAGAAGAAGCAAAAGAAAGGTTGTCTAAAACAAAGTTTACCTGTAATTTAACAAAGGAAGAATTCTGTGGAATGGTAGAGAAAGTTAAAGACCACATTGCTAAGGGAGATATTCTTCAAGGGGTAATAAGCAGGCGTTTTGAGGCAGAATACAAGGATAGCCTAGTTAATGCATATCGAGTTCTTAGGACCATAAACCCATCTTCATATATGGTGTTTTTGCGTAATGAGGATGTGGAGATAATTAGTGCTTCCCCAGAGACTTTGGTTAGTTTGAGGGATGGAATAGTAAGAACATTTCCAATAGCAGGCTCTAGGCCTAGGGGTAAGAACCAGGAAGAAGATTTGCTCTTAGAGCAAGAGTTACTTGCTGACAAGAAGGAATTGTCTGAGCACAACATGCTAGTAGACCTGGCTAAAGAAGAATTAGAAAAAATATCAGAAGCCAATAGTATAAAGGTTAAGGATTATATGGAAATACAAAAATTTTCAAAAATTATGCATATAACTTCCTTGGTAGAAGGTCGTATTAAAAATAGATATGACGCCTTTCATGCTATTGAAGAAATCATTCCAGCAGGAACACTGTCTGGTTCCCCTAAAAGTAAGGCACGGCAAATTATTGAAGAATTAGAAGCTGGGCCAAGGGGGGTATATGGAGGAGCCATTGGATATATTGATTTTACTGGAAACATGGATACATGTATTGCAATACGGATGGCCATTAAGAAAGATAACAGGGTCCATGTCCAAGCAGGAAGTGGAATAGTGGCAGATAGTATAGGGGAGAAAGAATATGAGGAGTCGGATAATAAAGCAAGGGCTCTAATAGAAGCAATACAAAGGGCAGGGGAGGTTGAGGATATATGATTATTAAGCAGGCAATATCTAACTTGTTAGAAAGGCAAGATTTATCATACGAAATGACTAGAAAGGTTGTAGATGAAATAATGGGAGGCAGAGCAACTAATGCCCAGATCGCTGCTTTTCTCACAGGTCTTAGGATGAAGGGGGAAACTACAGATGAAATAACTGCTTGTGCAAGTAGCATGTGCAATCTAGGTCTTAAACTTCAATATAAAGGAGACCTGCTTGATATAGTAGGAACAGGTGGTGATAAGGCAAATACATTTAACATCTCTACTATATCTTCAATAGTTATATCAGCTGCAGGGATAGCAGTTGCGAAACATGGAAACCGAAAAGTGTCTAGTCAATGTGGAAGCGCAGATGTCTTGGAAGCCTTGGGTATAAAGATTGATATTCCTATGGAGAAAAGCGTGAAGATATTAAAGGAAATTAATATATGTTTCTTGTACGCCCCAATATATCATTCATCTATGGCCTATGCTGCTCCTGTAAGAAAAGAGTTAGGGGTCAGAACTATCTTCAACATCCTAGGTCCTCTTACTAACCCTGCCAATGCAAATCTTCGTCTATTGGGAGTATATGATGAGGACCTAGTGGAACCTATGGCAGAAGTTTTAAGTAATTTGAATATAAAAAGAGCAATGGTTGTCTGGGGATGTGATGGATTAGACGAAATTTCTTTATCCACCAAGACAAAAGTATGTGAGCTTAATAATGGACAGATTAAAAATTACTATATAGACCCGGTGGAATTGGGATTTAATTATTGTAAAGCAGAAGATATCTTAGGTGGTGATCCATCAACTAATGCTGATATTGCCATAAGAATCTTAAAAGGTGAAGAGGGTCCAAGAAGAGATATAGTCCTGTTGAATTCTGCAGTGTGCCTTTATATGGCCTATGATAATCTTTCTCTTCATGACTGTATAAGACTTGCTGCTGAAACCATAGATAGTGGTAAAGCAATGGAACAAATTAATAGATTTATTAGTTTGTCCAATGAATAAGTGAAAGGGTATGGTGGTCTTATGATTCTAAATGCAATAACAAAAGCTACCCGTCTAAGAGTGGAAAAAAGAAAACTAAAGGAGCCTCTTAAAAAAATAATTAGCCAGATAAATGATATGCCTATAGAAAATGATTTTTATAATCCTCAGGCTTTTATCTTTGAGAAGGCTTTAAATAAAAGTGAAAGGATTGCTTATATCTGTGAGGTGAAAAAGGCTTCTCCCTCTAAAGGAATCATATCGAAGGATTTTCCTTATCTTTCTATTGCTAAGGAATATGAAGAGGCTGGAGCTGCAGCAATCTCTGTTTTAACAGAGCCGGAGTATTTTATGGGCAAGGATTCTTATCTAAGAAAGATAAGTGAAAATGTAAGTATTCCAGTATTGCGGAAGGATTTTATTATTGATGATTATCAGATTTATGAAGCCAAGACCATTGGTGCAGATGCAGTACTTTTAATATCATCCCTATTAGATACAGTGACATTAAAGAAGTTTATAATCCTGTGTGATGAGTTGGGAATGTCAGCTCTAGTAGAGGCCCATAGCAAGAAGGAGATAGACTCTGCTATAGAAGCAGGTGCCCGTATTATTGGGGTCAACAATAGGAATCTAAACACCTTTGAAGTGGACTTTACTAACTCTATTAAACTACGTAACTTTGTACCAAAGGATATTATATATGTGGCGGAAAGTGGTGTGAAAACTACTGAGGACATTATAATGCTTAAGGAAGCAGGGGTTGATGCTGTATTAATAGGAGAGGCCCTAATGAAAGATAGGGCTAAGATGGAGGAGTGGATGCTGTTATAACTAAGATAAAGATATGTGGCTTATCAAGACTAGAAGATATAGAAATGGTCAATGAATTGATGCCTGATTACATTGGTTTTGTTTTTGCCAAAAGTAAAAGACAAGTAAATGACCTTAGAGCCAAGAAACTAAAGAAAGAACTAAAATGTGAAATAAAGGCTGTTGGTGTATTTGTCAATGATAATATAAAAAGGATAATTAACCTTTGCAAGATGGGGACAATTGATATGGTTCAACTTCATGGAGATGAAGGTGATGATTATATCAATGAACTTAGGTCCCAGATAACTGCTCCTATTATAAAGGCTGTTCCAGTAAGAGGTTATTGTGATATAAGAAATGCTGAGAAATCAGCTTGTGATTACCTGCTGCTTGATAGTTACTCCCAAGGGCAGCGGGGAGGAACAGGTAAAACATTTGATTGGGATGTGATTTCCCACATTAGTAAGCCCTTTTATATTGCAGGTGGGATTAATGTTAATAATATCTTACAGGTAATTAGTCAAGTAAAGCCAGATGCAATCGATGTAAGTAGTGGAGTGGAAACAGATGGCTATAAGGATAAAGAGAAAATCCACAAGCTGATATCATTAGTAAGGGAATAAGTATATTAAAATGAAAAGGGGTATAACTATGAATGGAAGATTTGGTGACTATGGTGGACAATATATACCAGAAACTCTGATGAATGCAGTTATAGAGTTAGAAGATGCATATAAGTATCATAAAAAGGACAAAGATTTTTGCAATGAATTAGATGAACTCTTTAAGAAATATGCTGGAAGACCTTCATTGCTCTATCATGCAAAGAAGATGACAAAGGATCTAGGTGGACCTAAGATATATCTTAAAAGAGAGGATTTAAACCATACTGGCTCCCATAAAATCAACAATGTATTAGGCCAGGTGCTTTTAGCAAAAAAGATGGGTAAATCCAGGGTAATTGCTGAAACAGGGGCCGGGCAACACGGAGTGGCAACAGCCACTGTAGCAGCCCTTCTAGATATGGAATGTGAGATATTTATGGGCAAGGAAGATATGGAGAGGCAATCATTAAATGTATACCGAATGGAACTTCTTGGAGCTAAGGTTCATGGTGTAACAAGCGGTACACAAACCCTTAAGGATGCGGTTAATGAAACTTTAAGGGAATGGACTAGAAGGGTTGAAGATACCCATTATGTTCTTGGTTCCGTTATGGGGCCTCATCCTTTTCCAACCATGGTTAGAGACTTCCAAAGTGTTATAGGGAGGGAAGTTAAGCAAGAATTGCTAGAGAAAGAAGGTAGGTTACCAGACCTGATTTTAGCCTGTATAGGTGGAGGTAGTAATGCCATAGGAATATTTAACGACTTTATTAAAGAATCTTCTGTAGAATTGATAGGCTGTGAAGCAGCAGGTCTTGGAGTGGAAAGTAATAAAACAGCAGCTACGATTATGACCGGAAGTAAGGGGATATTCCATGGGATGAAATCTTACTTTTGTCAAGATGAATATGGACAGATATCTCCAGTACATTCCATATCAGCAGGTCTTGATTATCCAGGGATAGGGCCAGAGCATGCTTATCTTCATGATATAGGAAGGGTAAAGTATGTAGCAATTACAGATCAAGAAGCTGTTGAAGCATTTGAATATCTTTCACAAATGGAGGGTATAATACCAGCAATAGAAAGTGCCCATGCACTTGCCTATGCTATTAAGTTGGCTCCAACTATGAATAAGGATAAGATAATAGTAATTAATCTGTCAGGAAGAGGGGACAAAGATGTAGCATCAATTGCCAAGTATAGGGGGGTGAAGATTTATGACTAGATTATCTAATGTTTTTAAGGATGACAAGGCATTTATACCTTTTATAACAGCTGGTGACCCTGATATTGAGACAACAGAGAGATTAGTTCATTCCATGACCAAGGCTGGTGCAGATTTGATTGAATTGGGAATTCCATTTTCCGATCCAGTTGCAGAAGGACCTGTAATTCAAGAGGCTAGTTATCGTGCCTTATCAGCAGGTACTACTATAGATAAGTTATTTACAATGGTGGAAAGAATTCGAAAAACTAACAGTATTCCTCTTGCATTTATGACCTATATAAATCCTATCTTTACTTATGGAAGTGAAAGATTTATGAAGAATTGTAGAAGGGTTGGAGTTGATGCACTTATAGTTGCTGATTTACCTTTTGAGGAAAAAGATGAGTTGAAAGTAGTTTGTGACCAATATCAGATTACTTTAATATCCATGATTACACCAAGTTCCAAAAAGCGTATTCCCATGATTGTAAAGGAAGCGGAAGGTTTTATCTACTGTGTATCTTCCATGGGGGTTACTGGAGTGCGTAGTGAAATTAGCAATGAAATAGGAGATTTTATAAGAAAGATAAAAAAAGTTAAAGAAATACCATGTGCTGTTGGTTTTGGCATATCTTCACCGGCACAAGCTAAAAAGCTAGCCATATTATCAGATGGTGTAATTGTAGGAAGTGCAATTGTTAGATTAATAGGCCAACATGGAAGAGATTGTGTACCCTATGTTGAAACTTATGTAAGAGAAATGAAAGATGCAACAAAACTATTGACAAAAAAATAACGAAGTGATACTATAAAAGATGTATTTATATTTACTTTTAGAAAATCTAATGAAAAAAAGAACATAACATATTACAGGAGGTTACTTATTGTGAAAAAATCAAATTTATTCGACTTAACTGGTAAGGTAGCAGTGGTTACAGGAGCTTCATCAGGACTTGGTGTTCAGATGGCTAAGGCATATGCAAGGCAAGGTGCAGATGTAGCAATTTTAGCACGTCGTGTTGAAAAGCTTGAAAAAGTTGCAGAAGAAATTAGGGAATTAGGTGTTAGATGTCTTCCAGTTGCTTGTGACGTAACTGATACAGAAGCGATTAAGGCAGCTGCAGCAGCAGTTAAAAAAGAATTTGCTAAAGTAGATATTTTGGTAAATAATGCAGGTGGCGGAAACACAGGTCCTGCTATTGATATGTCAGATGAAGATTGGCAATGGGATATGGACTTAGATCTTACAGGTGTATTTAAAATGTCCCGTGAATTTGGAAAGATTATGATGGAAAACAAGTATGGTCGTATTATTAATATTTCTTCAATGTATGGCCTTGTTGGTAACATGGCTATTCCAAGCTCATCATACCATGCAGCAAAAGGTGGGGTTATTAACTTAACTAGAGCACTAGCAGCAGAGTGGGCTAATGATGGAATTACAGTTAACTGTATTTGCCCAGGTTATTTTGCAACAGAGTTAACAGTAGATACTCTAAGTACTGATGAGTTTTCAGCTTATATGAAGTCAACAGTTCCACAAGGACGTTATGGTGTTGAAGGTGAATTAGATTCCACAGCTGTATATCTTGCATCTGAATCATCATCTTACGTAACAGGAGTTATTATTCCTGTAGATGGTGGATATACTTGCGTATAATTGATTATTAAAATCAGTTAATCACAATAAAGATATAAATTTAATATATAAACTTAACCCTCAGTGATAATCTACATATATTATCACTGAGGGTTTTTTATAATAAGAAATATGTATAAAAATAAATACCATAATCTCAATTTATGTGCTATTATCATAATATAATCTTGTAATTGCGGGGGA
>CAZPWO010000106.1:0-7755 GCA_964590525.1 uncultured Herbinix sp.
TTGTGGATTAAATCTATTATCTCCTCTTGTAATGTTGACAAATATAATAAATCTGCTAATATTAGCTGGATATTATATAAACATTACTTGAAGTAAGAGAGGGAAATACAAAATGATAAACACATCAGGGCCTAAGGCGCTTACTGAATATGTCCTACAATCTAGTAAAGTTAAGTCTAATAAGTCGTTTTTATTACTCTTAGTACAAGGCCTATTAGCAGGTATGTACATATCCCTAGGGGCAATTGCATATCTTAAGGTTGCGTCATCCACTGTGGATCCGGGTTTAGGTAGCTTTCTTGGAGCAATGGTCTTTCCATTTGGTATTATAGCTGTACTTATTATGCAAGCTGAACTTTTTACCAGTGACTGTATGGTTATGACGGCTGTTTATGCTGGCCACACCAAGATACGTAAGATATTCAGGATATTAGCTTTCATATTAACAACTAATATTATTGCATGTGGGATTTTTGCTTATATAACTAATGTGTCTGGCATATTTAATAGTGATACTATGGAATTGGTTACTTCTTTAGCAATAAAAAAGGCTAGTATGCCATTTGACAGATTGTTAATAAGCGCAATACTTTGCAATATAATCGTATGCACTGGTATGTGCTTATCCTATAGTTGCAAAAGTGAAATGTCTAAGATTGCAGTCCTATGGTTATCAATTGCGGTATTTACTATATCAGGAACAGAACATGTGGTGGCCAATGCCTACTATATGTTTACAGCATATTTTGCAGGAGCAGATATTAGCTTTTTAGATATGGCTTACAACCTTCTAGTATCAGCTGTTGGTAATTTTATCGGAGGGGGCATAATTGTCTCTGGAGCAAATTATATATTGGCCTATAAGGATGTATCAAAAGATATTTAACACAAAGCTAATAATAGCAGAGGAGCTTCCGTAAAGGGGCTCCTTTTTTATAGCAAATGACCCACAAGCTCCAACCGTTATTAACATTGACATTGGGAATATTATAAAGTAGAATATTCATTAGTGTGATGATAAAATTAACAGTGATTTTACAATAGGAATGAACGATGTAAATAGGGGGTTTTATAGGTGAAGGTCAGTATAGTAATGCCGTTTCATAGAGGGCTGCATTTTTTAGAGGATGCACTTGAGAGCCTTAAGGAGCAGACTTTTAATGATTTCGAGCTTTTACTTGTTTGCGACCATGTGGAGGAAGATATAGATCCACTGCTTAAGCAATATGAGAAAGACATAAGCATTAGGGTTTTCCATCTTGAAGAGAAAACAGGGGTGGCAGCAGCAAGAAATATTGGTTTATCCAATGCACAAGGTCAATTTATATATTTTTTAGACAGCGATGATTATATAGATGACAATGCTCTTAAGGAACTTATAGATACACAAGAAATAGATGATGCCCATGTGGTATATGGTAAAAAGAAATGGACCTGGTTTAGCAGGGAACTCTTCTTAAGAAATCTTTATGATGAAGAAGAGGAAGAGGAAGATGAAGATAGTGACGACGATGATTCTGACCAGAATTCCTCTAATAATGATTCTTCATCAGAAGATGATGACAATGATAAAGATGATGATCAAGATAATGATGATGAAGACGACGATGAAGATGATGAAGAGAAAGAAAATGAGCTTATAGAATCAAGAAAACGTAAGGCCATTTATGAACTGGTAAGCAGAAGAAAAAGCTTTAGAGCTATTACGGTTCTTCATGTTTTAATCAAGCGCTCTCTTATAGAAGACAACAATATAAGATTTAATGAAGATATTGTATTTCTATCAGATTATCCATTCTTACTTCAGGTCATAGATAAGGGGGAACTTTTTAGTAGAACCATGGAATCCCTATATGTAAAACGCAATCATAATGATGCAGTGAATTTTCCTTCTCTTGCTCAGACAAAGGGAAGTAGAAACTTTACAGAGTATATAGGCACATATGAATATGCTAAAACCATTGTAGCTTCCGACAGTGAGCTTAGAAGGCGGTTGGACAGAAAGCTTATAAATTATACAATATGGAGTTTTGCACCAAAGCTAAAGAGACAAGGGAAAAAACAATATATTATAGACCAATATAATACTCTTCACCGTATGATTAAGGATATGGATAAAGACCTTATTAACAGTTACAAATCATATAAGGGAAGGGCATCAAGGGCATTTGCTTCAGGTAATTTTAAGAAAACTAAAAGAATAGTTACCATGAGACTGGCAAGAAAGAAATTTAAAAGGTTTTTTAAGAATAAAAGGGAATTCCCCAAATTCCTATATAGAAAGCTTTTCTTAAAGACAAGTGTAAAAGAAAACTGGGTATTTTGTGAAAGCTTTTTTGGGAAATCCTATTCAGATAGTCCTAAATACGTCTATGAATATCTACAGAAAAATTATCCTGGAAAATACCGTTTTATATGGGTTATTGATAATAAGAAGAGCAAGATACCTTACAAGCATACCAAGGTTAAAAGGTTTAGTATCAGCTACTGCTATTACTTAGCAAGATCTAAGTACTATATATTCAACAGCAGGCAGCCGGTATGGATAAAGAAAAGGGAAGGCAACGTGTTTTTACAGACATGGCATGGAACTCCTTTGAAGAAATTAGTCTTTGACTTGGAGAATATTAATTCAGCAACCCCTAGATATAAGAAGCAGACATATAAGCAATCCAGGTCATGGGACTATCTTGTTGCTGCTAATCAGTATTCCAGTGATATATTTAAACGTTGCTTTAAGTATGACAAGGCAATGCTAGAGACAGGCTATCCTAGAAATGATATTATGCACTGGGAGAATAAAGATGAAATAGCTGACCAATTAAAGGACAAGCTAGGTATACCTAAGGATAAGAAGACTATTCTTTATGCTCCAACATGGAGAGATGATGAATATTATGTAAAGGGACAGTATAAGTTCTCATTAAAACTAGACCTTAATCTAATGAGAGAAAAACTTGGTGATGAGTATGTGATTTTACTACGTACCCATTACTTTATAGCTGATTCTATAGATATAACAGGCCTTGAGGATTTTGCATTCAATCTTAGCAAATACGATGATATATCAGAGCTTTATCTAATCTCGGATTATTTGATTACAGATTATTCCTCTGTATTCTTTGACTATGCTAATTTAAAACGTCCTATGCTTTTCTTTACTTATGATTTGGAAAAATACCGAGATGTACTCCGTGGTTTCTATATTGATATAGAGGAAGAACTACCTGGTCCTTTACTATTTACCACTGAGGAGATAATTGATGCATTTAATAATATAGATCAGATAGAAGATGAATATAAAGAAAAGTATAAGGCTTTTTATGAAAAGTATTGTTCATGGGAAGATGGACAAGCGTCCGGTAAGGTTGCCAATGAGGTTTTTGGACTTGAAGGGTAAGGAGGAATATAAAGTGGATAAGCATAATATACAAGTTAGTATTGTAATGCCTGTCTATAATGTAGCCCAGTATCTTAGGGAATGTCTTGATAGCTTATTTGTTCAGACACTAAAAGATATAGAAATAATTGCGGTTAATGACGGAAGTACTGACAACAGCCTTGAGATATTAGAGGAATATCAAAGCAAGAATCCTAATATCATGAAGATATATTCTACTGAGAATAGAGGGGTAAGCCATGCTAGAAATTATGGTATTACTAAAGCTACAGGTGAATATGTACTCTTTGTTGATAGTGATGACTTTATTGTTGCTGACATGTGTGAAAAACTATATAGTAAAGCAATTAAGGACGGTAACGACCTAGTGGTCTGTGGTAGATATAATTTTTATGACAATCAGCAGACAGGGCAAAGAAGGCAAGAAATTATAAGGCCTAAGATGATTAATAAGAATTTCAACTTACAGGATGATAAATATGAACTGGCTCATATTCTTCCATTTCCATGGGATAAGTTGTTTAAAAGAGATTTGATTCAGGGAATTGAATTTCCCTTAGATATAAGGTTTGAAGATATTGTTTTTTCATATAAGACTGTTGTAAAGGCTAAGAGTATTGGTGTGGTAAATGAACCCCTATATAATTATAGGAAGACTGCCCAAGGGGGCTTTCTAAACTCTTTTTCAGAGCAGACCTTGGATATTATTAAGGCTTTTGAGATTTTAATAGATTACATGAAGGATAATGATTATTTTGATTATTTTCATGATGAATTAGAGTTTCTATGTTCAAGACATTTTCTATATCGCTATATAAGCCTTTTTAAAAATGAGACTAGTGGGAAGGGTAAGCTGGATATAAAGCTTAGGATAATTAATGAAACCCAGGACTTTTTAAAAAGAACATTTCCAAAATGGAGAAAGAACAATTACCTTCTGTATTCTTCTGGTTGGCTTAAAAAGAGACTACCGCTTTTTATGAACCATAAGAAGATGGTTAGATTAACAAAGATTCGTGAATATACACCTAATAAGCTTTACGATCTAATTAAGCGCATACGTGGTTTGTTTAGAAAAGTGTTTCAAAAGCTTAACAAATTTAGAAAAAGTAAATCAAAGCTTACAATGGTTAAAAAGAAACTACCTTTCCTTTCAGTATTATTGCAGAAGGGGTCAGTTTATTATACTAATTTATATGAGAAGTTAGATGTAGAAGATAATCTTATCCTATTAGAGTCAAAGCATGGGGAAGATGTGGCTGGTAATATATTTGCCCTTCTTAAGGACTTGTCAAAGAAAGAATATGACCGTTATACTGTCCTGTTGGCTGTGGTTGCAGAATATAAGGACAAATACAAGGCTCTTCTTACTTCCTATGGAATAAAGAATGTTACTATGATTGATATGTCTTCTAAAGACTATGATAAGGCCCTAGCTACAGCTAAGTACTTAATTACAGATACTAGTTTTCCACCATATTTCATAAAAAAGAAGGAACAGGTCTATCTTAACACCTGGCATGGAACCCCCCTTAAGGCAATGGGAAGAAAAGTTCCCAAAAGGGAGTATGCCCTTGGAAATATACAAAGGAACTTCCTTATATCTGATTATCTTTTATATCAAAACGAATTTTCCAAAGATGTTTTTATGGAAGATTATATGATTAAGGACATTTACCAGGGAGAGCTTCTTATATCCGGCTATCCTAGAAATTCTATATTCTTTGATAAGGAGAGAAGAGACCTTGTTAGAAAAGAATGTGGGATTGATGATAAAGAGGCTATTGTATACATGCCAACATGGAGAGGGCTTCTTTACCGTAAGGAAAGCAATAAGCAGTTAAGTCAGTTGGCAATGTATTTTGAAGAAATAGATGAAAAGCTTAATGATTCCCAGGTCTTTTATGTAAAGATGCATCCATATGTTAAGGATAAGATGGATTTTTCAGGATATAAACATATAAAAGAGTTTCCGGCTAGATATGAAACTTATGATTTTCTAAATGCTACTGATACACTTGTTACAGATTACTCAAGTATTATGTTTGACTATGGAGTAAGCAAGAATAGGATTATTCTTTTTGCTTATGACAGGGAAGAGTATCTTGAGGATAGGGGCCTTTATCTTGAACTAGAAGAACTGGGACTTCCTATAGCAGAGACAGTGGATGAGCTTATAGATGAACTTAATAAGGATCCAGTGGCTTACAAAGAATTTTATGAAAGATTCTGTAGTTATGATGGTCCTGATACAGCTGCTAGGGTCATAGACAAGCTACTTGCTAGGGATTCTATTAAAGAGGCCAATGAAGTTGCCAATAAGGCTAATAAGCTGGACCAGCGTGAAAAAGTATTAATATTTATTAGGGGATTTAGGAAGGACATAGACAGTCCAAAACGGCTAGAGATGATTAATTCTATTGATACTGATAAGTATGATGTTTATGTCGCTATGAAAACTGATGAAGTTAAGAAGAATACAGAAATCTTATCTCAGTTAAGAAGAGAGATAAATTATATTCCGATTTTGTATAATGTGAATTACACTAGGGCTGACTACTTTATCTGTAAGCTAATAGGTAAGCTAAGTAATTATGGAAGTAGTTTTAGTAAGCGGGCGGACCAGGTTATGAAAAGAGATAAGCTTAAGTACTTCGGTAATGTGTCCTTTGATTATGTGATTCACCAGTCCTGTCAAGACAAAATGATTGGACATATGTGCTTACAGCTTGGAGACCAAGTAGTATATGATTTTTCATACTTTAATCCAGGACTACTTAAACAAAAGGGGAATTTTAGCAAAAACATTAGATACTTTATGAAGCTGTTTCCTAGATATGATTGGATTGTATTAGGAAAGGGAGGCAAAAGCCTAAAGCTTAAGAAGGATAATATTATCTTCTCTAAGGATTCTTACTCCCAGGCTAACAAAATCCTAAAACGGATTTCTTCAAAGGATAAAAACAAGTTAGACAATCAAGAGGGCAGTGAAGAAAGCGTAGGTGATTTACAATGAAAGTAGGAGTAATTACATTTCACAGTGCCAACAATTATGGGGCAACACTTCAGTCTTGGGCCTTGCAAAAGGTGCTAAAAGACATGGGGATAAATAGTGGTATAATTAATTACCATCCGGACAATATTGATGGACTTTATGACCCGATGCAATTAAAAGAGGGGTTAGCACGTCAGATTAAAAAGTCTACATTATATATAAGAAATAGAAAGAGTTTAATTAGATATAATAAGTTTCGCTCTTTTCTTAAAGATAATTTTAATCTTATTGGAGATTACAGGACTTATGATGAATTAAAGGATGCCAAGTTTAACCTAGATGCTTATATTACGGGTAGTGACCAGGTATGGAATCCTACACATATTGAAGGTTTTGACCCAGCTTATTACCTTGAATTTGCTAAAGAAGGAAAGAAGAAGATATCTTACGCCGCTAGCCTAGGAACTGAATATATAGACCCTAGGTACAAGGATGACATGAAAAAAGCCCTTAGTACATTTACTTCAATATCCATAAGGGAGAAGAGTGCTAAGCAAGCTGTGGAAAGCCTTGTTGAAAGGCCAGTAGACGTAGTTTTAGATCCAACTTTACTTTTGGATAAAAAGGCTTATGATGAGATAAGGGTAAGAAGCAAGATTAAAAAGCCTTATATACTGGTTTATACCATAGAGAGGAATCCGAAACTGATTGCTTTCGCTAATAAAATATCAGTTGCCCTTGGACTTCCCCTTATACAAAGAAGACCAGGACCTAAGCTTGTTAATCAACTGGAGCCTTTTTATACAGCAGATGCAGGAGAGTTTTTGGGACTTGTGGAATCAGCAGAGTATGTTATAACTAATTCCTTTCATGGTACGGTTTTTTCATTGCTTTATGGGAAGCCATTTGTATCTATGTTGCATAGCGATACTGGCAGCAGGACGGCAGACCTACTAGAGCAATTAGATCTTTCCTCTCATATTCTTTATGATTTAGAGGGCTTTGATGATTTTAATATGTTTAGATATGATGATATAGAAGATGTTAGAAGAAGAATAGAAGAATTAAAGGAATCATCCTTGGATTTCTTGAAGGAAGCCCTGGATGTGAATTAAAGAATGTGTATATAGTTGATATAAAGGGGTTATACCGTCTTGTATGGTATAACCCCTTTTAGTTGTTAAATTGGATGCCAAATAAAAGAGTTGTAAAATCATTTATGGTATAAGTTGGAACATAACCTGTGTTTGGCACGAGACTAAAATTCATATCTCTTAAATTAGTAGTAATACTATGACTTGTAAGGTTATCATCTAATTTTTTTTCAAGATACCTATATATTGTTAAAGCTAGAAAGCAT
>CAZPWO010000107.1:0-1372 GCA_964590525.1 uncultured Herbinix sp.
CAAATAAAAAACAACCACATGTGGTTGTTTTTTAGGGGGTAACAAATATTATTCTATTTCCATCATTTTAAGAATGTCTTCTTTTGATTTTACACCTACAGATGTGGATGATACCTTGCCATCCTTAACTACCATTAATGTAGGTATAGACATAACCTGATATTCTTTTGCCAATTCATGTTCTTCATCTATATTAATCTTACCTACTTTGGCTTGCCCACCTACCTCCTTAGCAACCTCATCAAGAATTGGAGATACCATGCGACATGGCCCACACCATGATGCCCAAAAATCAAGTAAAACTGGCTCCTTTGATTCAAGCACCTCTTTATTAAAATTATGTTTTGTAATATCTACTGTAGTCATAATAATTCCTCCTTACTATGTTTTCTAATACTAGTATATTATAATATTATCTTTTGGTCCGTGACATTATCACCCCAGCCTTATTATCAAAGTATTTTTATATATAAACTTTTATGGTATAATAACTTCTACACAATAATATTTATCAAATAATCAGGAGGTAATATGTCTAGAGAAATCATCATTGCTAAAAACGCCGGCTTTTGCTTCGGGGTTCAAAGAGCAGTAGATATAACAGTTAAACAAAAGACTAAAGGTTCAAAAACTTACACTTTTGGCCCTTTAATTCATAATAGAGATCTTATAAACAATTTAGAAGAAAAGGGTATCAATGCAATTTATGAAGAAGATATTTCAAAACTTAATTCTGATGATACTACTATTATAAGGGCCCACGGGGTAACCCCAAAAGTAATGAAGGATATTGCAGCAAGAGGTTCAAATATAGTAGACGCTACTTGCCCTTATGTATCTGCCCTACAAAAGAAGGTTGAAAAGTATCATAATTTAGGCTATCAGATTGTTATAGTTGGAGATAAAGATCATCCAGAAGTAATTGGAGTTAATGGATATTGTGCTAATAGTGCTATTATTACTAAGGATGGCAGTGACCTAACAGATCTAGAAGATAAGGTATGCATCGTCTCCCAGACAACAGAAAAACTTGAAAACTACAAGAAGGTTGTAGAAACTGCATCTGAAAAAACCAGTGATTTACTCGCTTTTAATACTATATGTAAGGCAACCTCCGACAGGCAATCCAGTGCCGATGAAGTATCTAAACAAGTTGACCTTATGGTTGTAATCGGAGGCAAAAACAGTTCAAACAGTAGAAAGTTATATGAAATCTGCAAGAACAACTGTGAAAATACTATTTTTATAGAAAATAAAAAAGAGCTCCCTAAAGAGCTGATAAAAGATAAATCCATCAAGAAAATCGGCATAACCGCAGGTGCATCCACACCAGACTGGATAATCCAAGAAGTTATCAACGAATTGAAGGATT
>CAZPWO010000107.1:1472-7687 GCA_964590525.1 uncultured Herbinix sp.
TTTTTTGCATGCTAGATGCCTTAAAAGTCGGAATAATAAAATATAGCTTTTTTGCAACTATTTGAGGCCGTCGGTACTTGGGTCATGTCCTTTATGACCTTATGTACCGCTACGGCATCAATTAAGCGGGAGCGGGTTGCAAAAAAGCTATATTTTATTATTCCGTATCACAGTAAACCTACTTGCAAAAAAGTTTTCCCATGTTTTTTCGGCCCATTTGCCTTCTAATCATATTTTTCGTTTGCCCTGCTTTCGCAGTAGACGCAGCGGTATATTCTTCTTTCTTTGTCTTTAAGTTTAAATATGTGTGAAATTCCGGTTTCTACCGATGTTATACATCTTGGGTTTGTACATTTAATTACATTTTCCACTTCAGACGGCATTTCCATATGAAGCTTTTCTTTTCGTTTACAGTCCTTAATTATGTTAACAGTTATATCTGGATTAATATAACCTAGAACATCGAAGTTTAGGTCAATTAATTCATTTATTTTAATAATATCTTTCTTCCCCATCTTCCTACTATTAGCGTTTTTTATAATAGCCACGGAACACTCTAAATCCCCTAGATTAAGTATCTGGTACAGCTTCATGCTGCCCCCAGCGTCTATATGATCTATTACTATTCCATTTTCAATAGAATCTATTATCATAATTTTTCTCCTTTTCTATTCTATCTCTAGAAGTTTTAATATAAGGGCCATTCTAATGTATTTGCCATATAAAACTTGTTTGAAGTAACAAGCTCTTGGGTCATCATCAATTCCGTTATCTATCTCGTTTACCCTAGGCAGTGGATGCATAATACTTAAGTCTTCCTTGGCGTTGTTAAGCTTTTCTAAAGTTAATATATATGCGTCTTTTAACCTGATGTAGTCTGCCTCATTAAAGAATCTTTCTTTTTGTACACGGGTCATATATAAGATATCAAGTTCTTCTATTGCTTTAGTAAAACTCTTTGTCTCAACATATGGTATCTTCTTCGGTTCTAATATGTTTTGCTTTATATATTCTGGAATCTTAAGTTCCACTGGAGAAATAAATACAAATGATATATTTTCATATCTTGAAAGTGCTGAAACTAATGAGTGGACTGTTCTACCGAATTTTAAGTCTCCACAAAAACCTACTACTAGATTATCTAGTCTTCCTTTTTCCATACTAATAGTCATTAAATCTGCTAAGGTTTGGGTTGGGTGGTTATGTCCACCGTCACCTGCATTTATTATTGGTACAGAGGATTTGTTTGCTGCAACATATGGGGCCCCTTCTTTAGGATGTCTCATAGCAATAATATCCGTATAGCAACTAACAGTTTTTATGGTGTCCGATAAACTTTCTCCCTTAGCTGTTGAGGAAGTCCCTGACTCGGAAAAGCCAACCACATTGCCCCCTAAATCGTACATAGCAGCTTCAAAACTAAGGCGGGTTCTTGTTGATGGTTCAAAGAATAAGGTTCCTAGTTTCTTCCCTCTACATTTATCATTATAATCATTAGGATTTTCTATTATATTATTAGCCTTTTCTATTAATTCTTGAATTTCCATATTAGTCAAATCTAAAATATCTATAAGATCATTTCTCATGATTATTTTTCTCCTATCCAGCTTTGGTCTCCTGGGTTATTTCTGAATTTTATAAGTCGTTTTATATCTTCTTCCTTGATATAGCCTTCCTTAGCAGCAACATCAGCTATTACATCAAAGTTTGTAAGACTTGTATTCTCCACATTGGCTGCCTTTAAACGGTCTAAACCTTTTTGCATACCGTAGGTGAAGATGCTTACCACCCCTAGAACTTCAGCACCAGCTTCCCTAAGGCTTTCTACTACCTCGATAACACTTCCACCTGTTGAGATAAGGTCTTCAATAACCACTACCTTTTGATTTGCCTCTAACTTGC
Source organism: uncultured Herbinix sp. (assembly GCA_964590525.1). Classification (GTDB taxonomy): domain Bacteria; phylum Bacillota; class Clostridia; order Lachnospirales; family Lachnospiraceae; genus Mobilitalea. The sequence continues at coordinate 3,375 of CAZPWO010000107.1, forward strand.
CCTCAATCTTATTATTTCTTCCATGTTCCTTTGTCCCACCTCTTACATATCCCATGGGAAGTTCTAGTATGTGAGCTGCAATTGCAGCATGGGCAATTCCTGCTGTGCTCGTCCCCATTAATACTTCACATTCAGGGTATTTTTCCTTTACTGTCTTGGCAATAGCTTCTTCCACAGTATCCCTAACCCTTGTTGCTGTTAGAATTAATCTGTTGTCGCAGTATACTGGGCTCTTAATACCACTAGCCCATGTAAATGGCTCATCTGGCCTAAAGAAGACCGCACCTATAGATAAGAGTCCTTTTGCAATAGTTTTTTCCATCTCTTTTATCCCTCCACTTTATATGTCTAATTGACTTTATTTGTTCAAAAACTCCTTCATACATCTTCTATATGCATCTACCGGGTCATCTGCTTGGGTAATTGGTCTGCCCACAACGATGTAATTAGAGCCTAGTTCATTTGCTTTACTTGGAGTGGTTACCCTGGATTGGTCTTGGGTGTCCCCTTCTGCAAATCTTACCCCTGGAGTTACTGTTATAAAATCCTCTCCGCAATTTTCATGAACGATTTGTGACTCAAGAGGAGAACATACTACTCCATCAAGTCCTGCCTTAGCAGCATTCCTTGCATAATGGATTATTACATCATTGATATCTTCCTTAATAAGTAGGTCTTCTTCCATAGCCTCTTGGGAGGTGGAAGTTAGCTGGGTAACTGCAATAAGTAAGGGTCTTGTCCCATCTGGCCGGGTAAGTCCCTCTAAGGCAGCTTCCATCATTGCAATAGATCCAGCAGCATGAAGATTACACATATCTACATCTAGGTTAGATAATACTCTCATAGCTTTTTTTACAGTATTAGGTATGTCATGTAATTTCAAGTCTAAGAATATTTTATGACCTCTTACTTTTATCTCTCGTACTATGTTTGGTCCTTCTGCATAGAATAGTTCCATTCCTATTTTTACAAATGGTTTTTCTTCCTTAAACTTATCTAGAAAATTCATTACCTCATCTTTACTACTAAAATCACAAGCTACTATAACGTCTTTTGGCATATTAATGTGCTCCTCCTATAATATTTTTTAGACTATCTATATTGTATTTCTTCATTACTTGTGGTAATTCTTCAATAATTTCTTTACATGCATATGGGTTAACAAGGTTTGCTGCCCCTACTTGAACAGCACTGGCACCAGCAAGCATCATCTCAATAACATCCTCCCCACTGGATACTCCGCCAATTCCTATGATGGGAATGTTAACTGCTTCATAAACTTCATAAACCATTCTAAGGGCTACAGGAAAAATTGCCGGTCCTGAGAATCCACCCTTAATATTATTTATAACAGGCTTCTTAGTTTTCAAATCTATTCGCATTCCAAGAAGAGTATTAATTAAGCTTATTCCATCTGCTCCTGCATCCTCACAGGCTTTAGCAATCTCCACAATATTAGTTACAGAAGGACTTAGTTTTACAAAAACAGGCTTAGTGGTAACCATTTTAACTGCCCTAGTAACTTCTGCTGCCAGTCTTGGTGACGCTGCAAAGCTCTCATTTTCCACATTAGGACAAGAAATATTAACTTCAATTATCTCAACCTGGTCTTCACCATCAATTTTCTTGCAAGTTTCAGCATACTCTTCCGTAGAAAATCCACCTATGTTGGCAATAATGGGATTCTTATAACAGGCCCTTAGCTTGGGAATTTCTTCTGAGATAACCTTATCAATTCCAGGGTTTTGAAGGCCAATGGAATTAATAAGTCCACTGCTACACTCTGCAATTCTTGGAGTAGGATTACCAAAACGCGCTTCTCTAGTTGTTCCCTTAATAGATATCGCTCCTAATATATTAATGTCATATATTTCAGCAAATTCATAACCAAATCCAAATGTGCCACTGGCAGGTATAATTGGGTTTTGAAGTTCTAAGTCTCCTAATTTAACAGATAAATCTACCATATGATCTCCTCCTTAACTAGGACAGGCCCTTCTTTACATATACGTTTGTCACCGTATTTGGTCTTGCAAGTACAACCCATGCAAGCTCCAAAACCACACCCCATTCTTTCTTCAAAGCTAAACTGTCCGCTGGTCTTGGACTGACTATATACAGCCTTAAGCATTGGTTCAGGTCCACAGGTATACACATAGTCATAATCTCCATCAAATTTATCAAACACATCTGTTGGAAATCCCTTACCCCCATAGCTACCATCTACTGTATAGATATATGTGTCACTAGTCAGCTTCAACAATTCATCTTCAAGGAAAACCTCATCCTTAGAGTTAAAACCTAGGGACACTATGGGCTTTTTCCCTTGGTCAACTAGTTTTTTGCACAAGTAATAAAGGGGTGGGGCTCCACATCCTCCACCTATAAGCACAGGACGATTAGCACTAACATCTAGGTCATAACCATTGCCAAGTCCCACTAGACAATCAAGGACTTGTCCCTTAGTTAAGCTTGTCATGTGCTCAGTCCCTTTTCCCACCAGTTTATATATAATGGTTAGGCCATTTTCTCCTAAGTCACATATGGAAATTGGACGGCGAAGGTAAAAGCCATCTAACTTAATATTAAGAAACTGTCCTGGCCCAGTAAATGCTGATGTGTCACCAGCAAGTTCCATCTTGTAAGTCTCTTTGGCTATCTTAACATTTGACATAATTTCATAATTTGACTGTATCATCTTATACCTCCTGACTTTTCCATACAATTTTTCCAGCAACCATTGTCATCATGCATTGTCCATGTACCTCATCACCTGCAAATGGAGTGCTTTTTCCTTTTGACTTAAAGTCCTCTGGATCTATCTTGTATTTTTCATCTAAGTTAAATACTGTTAAATCAGCAACTTGACCCTCTTCAAGTGAAGTTCCTATATTAAATCTGTTTTTTGGCCCTATAGATAATAGTTGGATTAATTTTTCTAGGGAAATAATATTTTTCTTAACCAAGTGGCTATATAGAACAGGGAAAGCTGTCTCCAGGCCTACTATTCCCATGGCGCTACCGCTTAATCCTTTGGATTTCTCCTCCTGGGAATGAGGGGCGTGGTCTGTTGCAATCATGTCGATGGTTCCGTCTTGTATTCCTTTTATTAATGCGGCCTGATCTTCTCTTGACCTTAGGGGAGGGTTCATCTTGTATCTTCCATCTTCCTGCAGGTCCTCATCACATAGGACCAGATAATGGGGCGCAGTCTCACAAGTTACATCCACTCCCTCAGCCTTTGCCTTACGAATCAGATCCACACTTTCCTTAGTTGAGATATGGCAGACATGGTATCCACAACCGGTCTCCCTTGCTAACCTTATATCCCTTTCAACCTGCTTCCATTCACTTTCTGATGAAATACCTTTATGATTATGCTCTTTTGCATATTTACCATCATGAATATATCCACCATTAAGTAAGGTCTCATCTTCACAATGGGCGCAGATAATTTTACCTACCTTCTTAGCTTGTTCCATGGCATCTTTCATAACTTCTTCTGATTGTATTCCCTTTCCATCGTCGGTAAAGGCAAAGGAAAGAGGTGAGATTGCTTCAATGTCTATAAGTTCCTTACCTTCTTGACCTAATGTTATGGAGGCATATGGATAAACATTAACTAGTGCTGAGTTAGATATAAGCTTATGCATGTCCTCAAGCTTTTGAACACTATCAGGAACAGGATCTGTATTAGGCATAGAACATATACTTGTATAACCACCACAGGCTGCTGCCAAGGTTCCAGTAGATATAGTTTCCTTATATAAAAAACCCGGTTCACGTAGATGAACATGTACATCTACGAAACCGGGAAATATATAATAATCTGAAAAATCAAATGTCTCTATATCTTGTGGAAGGTGATTAAAAGAAAAAACAATACGACCCTCTTGGACCAAGAGGTCTTTCTTTGTGAACTTATCTCTGTCAAATACTTTTGCATTCTTGAGTAAATAGTTCATAAACTCCAATCCCTTCTATACTTGTAATGTGATTTATACTTCTGCATTTCGAACTATTATATCATCGTACTTCGGATTATGCAAGTAAAAAAATAAAATTTTATCTTAAAAACTTAGTTGCTGGAACATGGTGAAAACCATGTTCTTTTCATTCATTGACAGGTAAAATCCCAATTTATTTATAACCGTTAGCGTTAAACTAATCTATATATTCAGTTAAAAAATATTCTTTAAGCTTACCATTTGAATCATAATGATTTCTTCTTGAAAGCCTTCCCTCTTCGCCTTCTATAATAAACCTCTTCTCTTGTTATTCTATCATTTTTATCATATATATAGATTGTATAG
>CAZPWO010000108.1:0-7673 GCA_964590525.1 uncultured Herbinix sp.
ACACTCAAACCCAACCTATACAATTTAGAACTAATATGCTTAATAATGCATAATATAAAAGACTAACTAAGAGTCGTTCCGAAAGCAAGTTAACACCATTATTCATTTTATAGTTGAAAATGGAATAATATTGTATTATAATAACACTTAGTTTTACAATACAATATAAGGGAGGAAGTAAGAAATGAAGAAATTTATGATTGTTTTACTAGTTACATTTATGTCACTATCACTTTTCGCTTGTGGGGGAAAAGACACAAATCAACCTAATAGTCCAACACCAGAGGGGAATAATACTGAGGAGCCTAGTGACCCGCCAGCGCAAGAAAAGGCCGATGAAGATGAGCCAGATGAAGATAAAGCAGAGGATGATAAAGAGGAAGCAGATGAAGATAAGGATATAGATAATCCTAATGATGATCCAGAAGAAACAAATCCTACTGATAATTCTGGGAACATAAATCCTACTAATAAGCCAGTGGATATAGATACAGTGACAAGTAGCAAGGAAGCACCAGCAAAGATTGGACAGTGGCAAGAAACAAAACGCTACTCTGCCGTAGATAGAGAGTACCATACTATATATTACAGAATAACAGATATTATACGATATAATGATGAAGTACAGTCTGCCTTAGATGCCTGGAATGATGCGGATCATCTTAGGGTCTTTGATCCCTTAGAATCAGATGACTTAGAGTATTGTCTGATAAAGTATGAAGCTAATTTTCCAGAAGAATTTCCACAACATGAATGGGGTATTACTAGCGTTGATGTGGGCTTTTCAGTTGCTTCTCCAACAGGTGGAGGTATAAAAGCCAATGGTATGGCCTACATTGGACTTTCGACGGTATACGACATATCCGATAGTATCGAGATTAATGAGTTTTATGCTGGGCAGACCTACTCAGAAGGACTGGCAGTGTTTGTCATGGTAAAGGATGTATCTGATTATATAGTGGAAAGCTACTACTTCGAGAATGACGAAAGAGTATCTACTTTTGTAGAGGGGAAATAATTTCTATCAAGGATTTCAGAAAAGTTGTAAATTTGCTCGAATAGTTGTATTATAGATAGATAGAAACTAATAACATCTTACGAAAGGGGAAACAAATGAAAAAAGTGGCTATATTAATTGAAAATTTATTCGATGAAAGAGAGCTTGTTTATCCTTACTATAGGCTACTAGAAGAAGGATTTCAGGTGGATTTAGTAGGTTCTGAAAAAGAAACTATATATACATCAAAATCTGGTCTTACAGAAAAAAGTACCCACGGATCTGATGAAGTTTCTGCTAACGATTATGATGCTCTTGTAATCCCAGGTGGGTTTTCCCCAGATTATATGAGAAGAAGCAAGGCTACAGTTGATTTTGTTAGAGATATGGATAGGGCAAACAAGCCTATTGCTGCAATATGTCATGGTGGATGGATGCTAGCTTCTGCCTGTGATTTAAAAGGTAAGAAGGTTACTTCATTCTTTTCAATTAAAGATGATTTAGTTAATGCAGGAGCAGAATATATAGATGAGGAAGTAGTAGTTGATGGTAATATCATAAGTTCAAGAACACCAAAAGATTTACCAGCATTTATGAAAGCCCTAATTGAGAAATTAAGATAAAGACCCCATGGAAGACAATTTGAAGGAGAAAGACTACAATGGAAGTAATAAATAGAGAAGACATAAAAAAAGGTGCGAAAGTCAAAGTTGTACAAAAACAAGATCAAACTTCTGGAAAACTAACAGAAGGAATAGTTTCTAAGATCCTAACAAAATCACAAAGCCATCCTCATGGAATTAAGGTTATGCTTGAGAATGGAATTGTTGGTAGAGTTAAGGAGATAGAAAACTAAGTGTAAGATAGCTACTAGACCTATTGGGTCAAGGCATCTAAAGCATAACTTATTCTATCCTGTTAATTATCTAATAGGGTGACTTGTAAGGTGTCTGTGTAATACAGATGTCTTACAAGTTTTTTGTTTTCAACTAATATAAAAGTAAAACAGGAGGCAATATGAGAAACTTCCAAAAAGGTGGTTTCTGGCCCATACAATAGGATCCTGACCATAAAGTTTTTCTTCCAGTTCCTTTACAGTTCCCGACTTTTAAACAAAAAAGCTACTTTGTTAACTGTATCTGGAATATTCAGACAGATAAAATCAGCATAAACAAACAACAAACCATACCATTAAAAGAGTTACAAGGCCATTAAAAGAATTATACTGGAAGTAAGAAAAAACATATGACGATATACAGTAGTACAAAGAGAAAACAAATGTTTTAAGCTTGTGTTTTCATCTTGTCATTGGTTGGTAAAATTAGTGACAATGTAAGTGAAATTGCAAAAAAAGAAAGTAAAAGAGGAATTAAATTGGTAAGTGGCATAACACAAATGACAAAGTAAGCATAGTAAAAAGCTCCAAAGAAATATTACAAGTTCTTTGGATCTTTTGCGGTCTTAAAATAAAAAAAACAGAGAATTTCATTGATAAAAACAGAAAACAATTATACAATAATGGTATAATTAGAAAACTTATTTTTCATGGAGTCATGGAAAGAACATTTAAAGTATACCAATGATAAAAGGAGGTAATAAAAATCAAAAAGAGACTTCCTAATTTGAATTCAAAAACTATTCATTTAATTAAAGTGCTTATAGTTTTATTTTTAATTGCTCTTACAACTTGTCTTGTCTGTATTACAGGGGGCACCTATCGTGCCTTTACACATTTTATGTACATACCTATAATTTTATCATCCCATTTTTTTGGAGTTAAAGGAACCATAGCATCTGCTTTACTAGGTGGCCTGGCTTTGGGTCCATTTATGCCACAAAGTGTGAATTACCAACTAATGCAAGATCCTATTAATTGGATATTTAGAACATTGCTTTTTAGTATAATTGGAATCTTTACATCCTTACTCTTTAATCGTATTAAAGATTATAGAAAAGCAGAGATAGAAAGTTCTTATATACATCTGTTAACGGGTTTCCCTAATGTAAACAAATTGCAAGTGGATCTAGATGAACTTATAGATAGAAGAAACAATTTTTCATTAATAGGATTTAAGTTAGGAAATATTAAAAATATTAGGCAAAATATTAGCAATGAGATAAGTATCAAAACAATAAAAAAAGTAATGAATATGTTGTCTAACATGTCTGATGCTAATGTTTATTCTGAATATGATGATCATTTTTTTGTACTTTTACCAGAGAAGAATATAAAAGAGGCACAAATATTAGGGGAGGCTTTTTTAGATAAGACACTGGAACCCATTATAATAGATGGGTTAAGAATTGGACTTCTAATAAAGGGGGGAGTGGTTAACTATCCTCTTCATGGGGAAAAACCCTATGACCTTATTAAAAAGATAGGTATGGTCTTGGACGAAAAAAATAGTGAAATAGGACTTGATATATATGATGTCATACTAGAAGATAAGAGTAAAAAACAAACTGAAATGGTAACCAGTCTAATGCAAGCCATAAGGAATGATGAGTTGTTTTTGGTATATCAGCCAAAGGTAGGAATAAGTGGTGACAACAGCATGAGTGTTGAGGCACTTATAAGATGGAATCATCCTACAAGGGGGCTGGTTAGTCCTGCCTTATTTATAAATATAGCAGAAGAGACAGGACTTATAGGGGAAATAACAAAATGGGTAATAAAGAATGCAATTCAACAAAAGGAAAAGTGGAAAAAAGCCGGAATGCCAATAAAAATATCAATTAATATTTCCTATAAAGACTTAAACAATAATTCTGTATTAGAATATTTCATAGAAATGGCGAAAGATAAGGAGCTTGACTTATCACTTTTTGAACTTGAGCTTACGGAAAGGGATATTCCAATGAACATGGAAGCAATTATACCCATTTTCAACAGCATTAGGGAGAGTGGTATAAAACTTGCACTTGATGATTTCGGGACAGGATATACTACAATAGAGTCATTATATCGTTTACCCATGGATTATATAAAAATTGACAAATCCCTTATTGATCATATAAGGGATCCGACTTACCGCCTTTCAATTGAATATATAATAGAAATCGCACATAGCATAGGGAGAAAGGTTATAGCAGAAGGAGTGGAACATAAGGAGCAATTAGATATTCTAAAAGACCTGAAATGTGACTATATTCAAGGATATTATCTAAGCAAACCCTTGCCAGCTGATGATATAATAGATTTTTATAATTCTCCTAACAACTAATGCAAAATAATTGATAAATTGCTGTTTTAGGGCTTTTAATATTAAAAGAAATATGTTATTATATTAGTGAGTGTTAAAAAAATAACAAACAAACAACAACATTAAGAAGAGAGGTAATTATATGTCAAAAGTAGCAATAGTTACAGGTGGATCAAGAGGCTTAGGCAGAGCAATGGTTCTAAGACTAGGCAAAATGGGTTACAATGTTGTAATGAATTACGTTAGTGATTCCAGTGGAAAAGAATGTGAAAAGAACTTAGAAGAATTAAAGAAGATGGGTGTTGATGGTATCTATGTTCAAGCAGATGCTTCTAGCTATGAAGGCTGTGAAAAAGTTGTAAAGGCAGCTGTTGATAAATTTGGTGACAAAATTGATGTTCTAGTTAACAATGCAGGTGTTAGTAATAATGCAGAGTTTTACAAACAAGACCATAAAGATTATGAATGGCTTGTAGGGGTAAACCTTTTATCTGTTATGCATATGACACGTCTTGTACTTCCATACATGGTAGAATCTAAAGAAGGAAATATTATAAGTATTTCATCTATTGGTGGATTAATGGGAGTTGCTAATCAAGCTGACTACTGTGCAACAAAATCAGCAATTCTTGGATTTACACGTGCATTAGCTCTTGAATATGCTGATAGAAACATTCGTGTAAATGCTATTTGTCCAGGAATGATTGATACAGATATCTTAAAAGGTGTTAACCAAGATGAATTAAATGCACTTTCAGCTACTATTCCACTAGGAAGAATAGGTGACCCAGAATGTATAGCAGGATCCATGCAGTACTTAATTGAAAACGATTACACCACAGGAACATACCTAACTCCTAACGGTGGAATCATCATGCCATAAGCTTATATATAGCATGTTAACAACATAATAAGAATATAATAAAAACTCCAAGATCTGTATTAAGCAGATTTTGGAGTTTTTTAATTGGAACCATTACTTTTTTCCAATCGTCTAATATTTAGAAAACAAAAACAATATGAGGAGGAATATTATGAAAAAATCAATTTCTAAAATTATATCTTTAGCTTTAGTGGGGATAATGGTTACTATTAGTGTAGCTGGCTGTGGAAGCGGTTATAAGAAAGAAAGATCAGATTTCAATATGACATATGATATGGCAGAGGAATATGCGTCCATGAATGGAGTAACTACTAAGGAACAATTGCAGATGTTAGATGAATTTTATGAGGAAATTAATGAAGACTTTAATACAGAAGAATATAATGCAATTGTAGAAAACAACTTTAAATCAGTAAAAGATTATCCATTATCAACATTTTCCGTTGATGTAGACACGGCTTCATATAGTAACATAAGGAGAATGATTAATAAGGGGACCGAAGTTGTTCCTGATGCTGTAAGAATTGAAGAGATGATTAATTACTTTAAATATGATTATAAAAAGCCAACAGGAGATGTGCCATTCTCAGTGAATACTGAATTATCGGATTGTCCTTGGAATAAGGATGCCAAATTATTACTGGTTGGATTGCAAGCAAAAGATATTGACTTTGATAATCGTCCCAGCTCTAACTTAGTCTTCTTGCTTGATGTATCTGGGTCAATGAATGATCCTAACAAGTTGCCACTTATGCAGAAGGCATTTATAATGTTAACAGAGAATTTGAATAAGAATGACAGGGTTTCTATTGTAACGTATGCTGGATCTGACAAAGTGATTTTAGATGGAGTCCCTGGGAATGAAACTATGAAGATCGTTAATGCTTTGGAAGACCTGTACGCAGGAGGTTCCACTGCAGGGGCCCAAGGAATTAATAGGGCGTACGAATTAGCTGAAAAGAATTATATAGAAGAAGGAAATAACCGAATAATCCTTGCAACAGATGGAGATTTAAATGTTGGTCTTTCAAGTGAAGGTGAACTGACTAGATTAGTAGAGAAAAAAAGGGAAAGCGGCGTATATCTATCTGTTCTTGGATTCGGTTATGGAAATATCAAAGACAACAAGATGGAAGCTTTAGCCGATAATGGTAATGGTAATTATTCATATATTGATTCTATCTTGGAGGCAAAAAAAGTTCTTGTAGATGAGATGGGTGGGACATTATTTACAGTAGCAAAGGATGTAAAGCTTCAAGTAGAATTTAATCCTACATTATTAAAAGGATATCGTCTTATAGGATATGAAAACCGTTTGTTAAATACAGAGGATTTTGATGATGATACTAAAGATGCAGGAGAGATTGGAGCCGGTCACAGGGTGACAGCTTTATATGAACTAATAGAGATTGATTCTGACCAGGAAGTAGAAGAAAGTGATCTGAAATATCAGTCTGAAAGTCAATTATCAGACAGTGATGAATGGCTTACAGTTAATATCAGATATAAGGAACCAGTTGAGGATAAAAGTCAACTTCTTTCAGTGGTAGTGGATGAAAGTGATTATTCTTCAGAAATGCCTGAGAACCTCAACTTTGCCAGTTCAGTTGCTGTATTTGGAATGCTATTACGTGACAGTCAATATAAAGGAAATAGTTCATATCAAATGATTTTAGATAATCTTGATAAGCAGGATTATTCAGAAGATGAATATAAGGATGAATTTATTTCATTGGTAAAGAAGATCAATAGGATGAATTAATTATAAAAGGGTATTATTTAAAGTGATTTTAATGGAAAGACAGGAGAAAAGAGAAAATTCACAATGGAAACAGTGAAAATATGTTATAATAAAAAAAAGATAAGTTAAAACATATAAACGCACATGAACACATTAAAGAATAAGGCTGGTGAATAACAATGAACTTACTTAATGAACATATCAATGGATTAAAAGATGGTTTAATAGAAGAGATAATAGAATTAGCTAAAGAACATAAGATAAACAAGGTATATTTATATGGTTCACGAGCTAAAGGTGATTACAAAGAAAGAAGTGATATTGATTTGGCAATCACTGGTGGAAACACTAGTAACTTTATATTAGATGTTGATGAGCAAATATCAACTTTATTAATGTTTGATGTTGTAGATTTAGATGGTACTGTTCAAGAGGAATTATTAAGTTCAATTAAGAAAGAAGGTATATTATTATATGAGGAAGTATGAAAATTTTAGCCGAGCTTTGAAAAATCTAGAGGACATTTATGATTATGAAGAACCATATAATAATGTAATAATGACAGGACTAGTAGGACTATATGAGATATGTTTTGAGCAATGTTGGAAAGCTATGAAAGAAATATTGGAAAAACATGGTTTTAATGAGAGTAAAACTGGTTCACCAAGAACCATAATTAAAACAGCTTATAAAGCAGGTATGATTGACAATGAAGAGGAATGGCTTGATGCATTAGTTGCAAGAAACAATGTTTCCCATGCATATAACCATGCTATTGCAAAAGAAATTATAAATAAAAGTAAAACAAGATATGTAGTTATGTTTAAAAAACTAGAAGAAACAATAAAA
>CAZPWO010000109.1:0-7419 GCA_964590525.1 uncultured Herbinix sp.
ATCTTCCATCTCTAGCTATTATATATGCATAACTTTCACTTGTTCCTGATTGTGGTGTCATTTCTAATGGATCTCCTAATATGGATAAGTCTCCTAGGAGTTTAAATGATTTAGGATAGTTTACTTTTTGTATTGCCTTGCCTTCCATTTCAAAACTTATGCCCTTATATCCTGTGGTTCCCTTTACCTTGGCTTCAAAGTTACCTGCTTGGTTGACTATGGGAAACAGGTCATCTTCACCACTTACTGCTATCTTTCCCCAGTTCAATCCTTCACCTATAAACTTTAAACTATTGCCCTTATTTATATCATAGGTTTCTATTTTTGTTATTTTTGGTGCAGAAGTTAAATTTGTGATTGAAAAATTACCTATATAAATATCATTTATTCTTAAGTTACCCTTTGGATTGTTAATCCAGATATTTCTCCATACAGGTTGATTGACTTCATTTGCATCAACAGTTATTCTACCTACAACTTGTGGAGAACCACCATCTGCTGTTATTGTTATATCATGGTTGCCTGCTGTAGATATGTTTACATTCAATCTCATGAAGATACTTTCTAATTCTAATTCATTTCCTATACCTTCCTTGTATGTGTATGTAATTGTATCTTCTTCAGCTGCATAGGCCTTTATTTCCCCTATGGGTATGATTGGTAGCAGTATTGCAGTTATTAATAGTATTGATAGTAGTCTTTTAATTTTTCTCATTAGAGCACCCCTTTTTTTATGTATGATCTTTTCTTTATGTCAAAAGTGTGATTTATCCCACACTCTTTTTTATTTTATTCCATACCTCTTTAATCTTATCGGCCAATTTATATTATTTCTTTAAGTTTATTATACACTAAATTGGTCTTTATGCCGATAGATATTGTATAATTAAGATTAAAGGGGGAGATTTTGTTGAAAAAGAGCTTTATTTCGTTGGCTTTAGTTGTTTTTATATTGATTTCGTTTCTACCAAAGCCTACGGAGGCCAAGGGTTATACTAAGGAAATTGATGTGGTTCATAATAATTTAAAGTTACATGTTGAGGGAAAGAAGGTTTATTCTAAGGAAGCATTTATTTATGATGGAGATCTTTGGCTTCCATTAAAGGATTTAGCCCAGGGTTTAGGTATTGGGACTGATTTTAATTTTGATAAGCGGATTTTCAAGCTTAATAGTAATGGAAAATTACATATTGATGATCTTTCTAATGCAAATGTTGCATTTCAAAGGGGTTATGAGATTCAGGCCAAGGAAAGATTAATAAGGGAATTAGATGAAGAAATTCGTTCCTTTCAAGGTGGAGGAGTTTATGAATCTTCAGATGGTCAACTTGACCTTAAAAATATTCGTGTTAATTTTTCAAATATAGATCTTATTTTAGATGGTAAGAGGAAAAATTTAGATATAGATCCTCTTATATACAATGATGATTTATATGTGTCTTTAATAGCAATATCCCCCCTTCTCTATATAACACCTACTTTAAAAAACAATATTATAAATATTGATAGTAATGCTGTTTTAGTTAAAAAGGATGGATATGACTCTGTGGACCAGTTGGCAAACTTTAGGGATAGTGTGAATAATAGGTTGGCCCTACAATTAGCTGAAATGGAAAAGAAAAGAAAACTTCTTATGGATGTTAAGATTCCTTATGAAGAGGTCAAAAACTTATCCCAGATGGAAAGTTATTTGGAAAAGCATTTAGGAAAGATTGAAGACCTTCCTATTAATGTAAATCTTAGGTCTGGTAGTAATAGTTGGTACTATGTGGATATAGATTTTCCTAGTAAGGATAATCACCTGTGGTTGAAGTTAAGCCGTAGGGATGTGGAAGCTTATATTTGGGATGTTTTTGTAGCCATTAGTAGTCTTTATGATGAGGATGCTAAGATTCAGGGAAGTATTAGGAACCCTGCTTATTCTAGTAATTCTACATCTGAATATAAGAATTATGTTGAATTTGATACTAATATGAAGGATATAGTTTTTAGTTTTATAAATAGTCGTTTGGATTTAAAGCAAAAGGTTGACCCTGTTTTTATAGGGGAAATGTTGAAGAAGACCCTTGGACGCTTTGCCAATGAAAGCTTTGATTATTCTGCTAGAATTTCAGGTTATGATTTGGATTTAGTAATTAAGCCCCAGGGCAATGATTACTTCCAAAAGTGGCCTTCGGATCTTAAGCTTAGTTTCTTACGAAGTATAAGCAAGGAAATTGGAAAGTCTTATCCTGGTCTTACGGTAAATGGTAGGATTGAATATCCTGGTGAGGATACTATTACCTTCCTTATTGATAACGGTAAATTAGTTTCTTCCCATATAGTGAATGAAATGGTGGATTATTTAAATGATCGTTATGGAACATTTAAGTTTAAGGATCTTAGTATTCCTATGAAATATGGATTCACTGAAATTGATCCTTCCAACTATAAATTAATGGTTTATATGGATTTTGATTTAAAGGAAGTTGATTGGAACGAGGAAGCCCAACAAGCATTAGCTAGTTTTTTACAAGATGTAATTAAGGATATCGTTTCCTTATGGGAAGTAAATATCTTCGTTCAGGCCCTTGATAAGAAGGGATCTACAGTTACTGAGTTTGTTATTTCTCAAGATACTGTTCAAGCTGTAGTTGCTGATCCGGGCTCTGGGAAAATAAAGGAAGGGGGAACTGTTAGCCTTTCCACTAGCACTCCTGGTGCAAAGATTCACTATACTATTGATGGTACTATGCCTTCAGAAAACAATAGCACTCCTTATAATGGACCTATTGTTATTAATAAGGATACTGTTATTAAAACTTATGCTACTAAGGAAGGTCTTAAGGATAGTCCTATTTATGAATTTAAATATACTATAACAGCTAGTGACAGTATTACTAGTGGCTTAGATGACTTAAAGGTTAGTGAGAGAGGCCTAACTCCAACCTTTAGCAAGGAGGTATATGATTATAGTGTTTCCCTTCCACATTCTACTTCTACAATTGGAGTAACGCCTACTGCATCTAAGGGAACTATTACTATTAATGGTGAGACTACAACAAGTGGTAATCCTAGTAATATAAATTTAAGTCCTGGTGATAACAGGGTTACGATTAAACACAAGGAAGATGGCAAGGATGAAAGGGTTTATACTATTATAATTACTGTTGGTCAAGAAGGTTCTATAGATAGTGATGTTAAATTAGCTAGTTATACTTTAACAACAACCCTTGTAGGAATCTTCAAAGGTCAATTAACTGGTGCCAGTGATTATAATGGTTATACTGTGGAATTAGTATCTGATGTAGGGACTGTATATAAAACTGTAACCGTAAATCCTGGAGGTAGTTTCCAGACTTCTGGCTTCCCTTCAGATCCTGTAGATATAGTATTTGGATACAACTTCAAGGTTAGAGATAAAGATGGGAATCTTCTTGATAGTGGAAAATTAAGTATTACTTCGTTAGGGGGAAATTAAATTGAAAAAATTATGTTCTTTTGTTTTAGTTCTCTTACTCTTGTTGCCAAATGTAACTTTGGCCAACGGAGTAAGAGGACCTGAAAATCCAGACAACAATATATCTAGGGCTGAAATGGCTACTGTTGCTGTTAGGCTTCTTGGCTTAGAAGATTTAAAAGATTATTATGATGAAAAAGGCAATTTTAAGGATGTAAAGGGATGGGCTCTTCCTTATATAAATATTGCCTCTGAGGAAAAGGTTATGACAGGAAGAAGTAAGGATATCTTTGATCCTAATGGTAAACTTACTTATGTAGAGGTCCTAACTGTTCTTTTAAGGATTTTGGGATATGAAGATGGAGTTGATTTTAAAAATTACCCAACAGAGCCTTATAATTTGGCCTTAGAAATTGGCCTAGGAAATGTATATATTAAACATAATCATGTTGTTACAAGGAAGGAAGTTTCCGATACTGTAGATAGGGCCCTAGAACTTAATATGAAGGAAAGTGAAACTAGCTTATCTGAGTATCTTACGAGGCCTGATGGTATTCCTGGTACAGGTACAAATGTTAATGATGTCCCTGAAGTCCCAGATACTCCTAAGAAAATAACCATGACTAATCTTATTTTCAACAGTTCTATTGTAGGAACATTTTCTGGTGAATTAAAGGGTTCAGATGATTTTACTAATTATAAGGTAGATCTTTTGTCCAAGGAAGGACAAGTTTATAAATCTACTACTTTAGGCAAATCTCCTAGTTTTAAGATTACAGGATTTGATATAGGTATCATGTCCAAAATGTCCGGTTATATGTATAAGGTATATGATGCTAAAGGAAATATGATCCTTAGCTCTGATTTATAATGGGAGGTGTATTTATGAAAAAGATTGTTTCGTTGATTTTGGCCTTTGTGATAATAATAGGAACTGTTGCAAATGCTGCACCAGGGGATATATTCCACTCTGGTCTTAATAAGACTTATAGTCCTGATAGTCCTGATTTGATAGATGCTATTTTAGGTGGGGCTAATGTAAGTCAGTTTTATAGGGAAGTTGAAGGTAATAAATTTGTAAATATAGTTGAAGAAGAAAATAGGCAGGTTCAATATCTTCAAGGACTTAAGGAGCAACACGGTTTTAACACTCCTAAGGAATTGGATGATTATATTAAGAACAATGCTGCTAGTATAAAGAAGGAGTTTGAGGCTATTGCTAATGAGATTGCAGTAGATAAAAATAAGCTTCCAGATTCTAAAGTTCCTATATTAGAAACTCCTTATAATTATTCTAAACCAGTTCCTGGTTCGGAAGTTAATCACACTCAAATTATAAACTTACTTTTACCTAAGGGTGGAAAGGATTGGGTTTATGAAGTTGGGAAAGTAGATTTTAAGGATTTAAAGGTAGATACTGTTACTAAGGATATGAAAAGGTATACCTCTGGAAGTAATATTCCAGTAGTTGAAGGAGATTACTTGTTCCTTGGTGCTATTGATGATGCTGGTAAACTTAAGGCTTATGTTAGTATTAAAGTTTCCCATGATATGATTAACAACCCAAGGATTGAGGCTAAGTTAATTGATAGTTTAAATCCTACAATTGGAAAAAGCAATCTTTATTCCGGTGCTACTAAGGTTAGTGGAGATTTAGGTGCAGGTACTTGGAAGCTAGCTCCAATAGATACTGGCCTTGATACAGTTGTTTATGTTGATAGTAGATTTGCTGATGCTAAAGATTATAACCAAGATGGTACTGATCTTGTTGTTGCAAATGATAGTCAACTTGATAATGGGTTAGAAGGATTTGAAAAGCACATTATTATATATAGTGAAAAAGATACTAAAATTGACAAGTATAAGATATTTAAATTAGATAAGGATGTAGTTTCGGGTCTTTCTGAAGCTTCTAGACTTAAAAATAAGGTTGAAAATCCAGGTGATTACAATTATTCCACTCCTACAAAGGGTAAATATGCGGGCACTATTCAGATAGAAGAATTAGATCTAGAAGATGTGGTAGGTGCTAGTAAGTGGATGTATGCAAAGGTAAAAAGTAATGATATAGTTCCTAATCAAGATAGAGTTTATCCTGATAGTACTAGCTTTGAAATGGGAGATAATATAGGAGTCCTTAGCGGTGATCTTTTAATGATACTTGCTACTGATGCCAAAGGTAAGGTTAGGGCTTTTGATATTGTTAAAATCCTTCCAGAAATGATTAAGGATCCCCTAGCTACAAAACTTGAGGAAACTGCTGATTACAAGGGACCTGTTAAGGGTGATGGTATTGGTAGCACTGAGTTCTCATTCCTGAAACATACTGGAGTAACAACTTGGAATTATAAAGTTAGTGATAAGGCTATTGATACACCAGAACTTGGTAGTAGTAGTGAAGGTTATTTATCTGTTACCACTACAGGGTCAGCTTTTAACTTAAATATTGAAGAAAATGTAGACAAGTTAAAAGTAAACAATTTCAAGAAGCATATGATGATTTATGGTCTTAATGATGCTGGAGAAGTTATAGCTTACAAGGATTTTGTTATGGATGATTCTAATGTTAGAATGCCTAAGGCTGGGGACCTTGTAAATCCTACGCACTATACTGGACCTAATAAGGGTACTTCAGCTAATAGTACTAGATTTGGAGAATTACTAGGTACAGGATTTGGAAAAGATCTTAAGTTTAGATACAAGGTCGTTGATAGTCCTATTATGGATATAGAGTTTAATAGTAAGCAGCCAAACACCTATGAGCTTAGACCTAATATTAATGTTCCTGTTACTGTAGGTAAATATTTGCATATACTTGCAGTTGATGGTGGTCAAAAAACTAAGGCTTATGCTAACATAGAGCTTAAATTTGAGCATGTTCAGGCTGGAGATGCACCTAAGCTTGATTCTACAGCTAACTATAAAGGTCCTGTAGCTGGTAGTGTAAGCGATAGTACTACTTTCTCATATCTAAAGCCACCTACTGAGACTAGTGAGTTTGTTTATATTATTGGAGATTCTAAGTTTGCTATTCCAGAGCTTGGATCTACAATTACTGGTAGTCCTTTAATTGTTGAGAGTAAGATAGTAAATATTAAACCTGTTGCTGTAGGTAAGCATTTGATGCTAGTTGCAATTGAAAAAGAAAAAGAAAGTATAGCTGAAGATGAGCAAATCAAAGGCAAAGTAGTTGCTTATGAGCAATTTGAATTATCTGAAGATCAAGTCAAGGGTGGAGATGGTATAAAATTAGACCCACAGGCCTATAAACTAATACCAGGCGGTAGCCCTAGTACTACTAAATTGAGACTGGAAGCTTTAGGAATTACTAATCCAAGTTCTATTAAGTGGAGATATAAGTTAGTAGATAATGATGACGAAACTCATACGGCACCTTATTTCAATGAAATAGTAGATTCAACTGAATATGTTGTGAAATCTAATACTTTCATTGGTACAGATATACCGGTTGTGAAAGACATAGTTGGAGATGGATATGGAACAATCCTTATATTGGCTACTGATAGTGGTGGTAGGACTAAAGCTTATGCTTATGTGAAGATTACAAAAGATGATGTTAAGGAACATGCTGATGAAATTGTGACTTCTATTGGGAAAGGAAAGATAGTAGATTCAGTTAAGTTTAACTCTTTACTGGAGTTAACTGGTAGTAATAAGTATAGATATTTAATTAGTGATAGTCACCCAGGTACTCCTGCTATTGGAGATAATACTCCTGGTGGAACGGTTCCTTATGATAAAGATTATAAAGATATTCCAGTTCACATTGGAAAGCATTTAAGTTTATATGAAGTAGATAGTAAGGGGAAAGTTGTTAAATTTAACTCTTTTGAAGTTAAGGAAGTTGCCCAGGGAGCTGCTACTTTAACTGTTAATCCTGAAGGAGACATACTTGAAGGGACTATAGTAAAGGGTGGTACTAGCTTTACTATTACCCTAAAAACATCAGAATCAGAGGA
>CAZPWO010000110.1:0-7417 GCA_964590525.1 uncultured Herbinix sp.
CTATAATACTCATCTGCCCCACAAAGATATTCCAAATCTGCGGCAGTTCATCTAAGCTTGTCTTCCTCAAAAACTTCCCCACCTTAGTAATCCACTGGTCTGGGTTATCTAGCAGATGAGTCGGCATATCACTGGGTGTATCAATCCTCATGGTTCTAAACTTCAATATATTAAAATGCTTCTTATGTATTCCAACCCTCTTTTGCTTAAACAAGACTGGCCCAGGTGAGTCTATCTTAATTGCAATAATCAAAATCAAAAACACTGGAGACAACACAACCAAACCAACCAAAGCAAGCACAAAATCCATCAATCTTTTCACTTTTAAATACATACCCGCAAATTCCCTTCATTATATACTCTTACTTATGTACTCCACTCCAACCGATTGAATGGTGCATTTTCGCCCCTATCATTCAATCTTTCTACCCCAAACGCCCAACCCCTTATCCCATAAGGCTTCCAGCCCCAGTCATTCCAACTACCAGTCACGTCGACGCATTCATTCAATCATTGTTAAATTTCAAACCCTTGGTATCACTAGTTTACAGCGGTCATCCTTTTCGCATACTCACGGCAAGGTGAACCCTCAAAAAGGATAACCATCTATATATAGCATAACTTTTTATTTTTTTGTACTTTTTATGCTATATATTGTGGCCTGTCCTATTCCAATCCTCACGACGATATATACATCCAATCAAAAAATTATTCAATTCTTTATTACATAATTAAAAAATCATAACCAAGGCACTTCATCGTCATCACTGATGTATTAATGCACACTGCACATAATTTTTCCATCTTCATAGTTGACCTCGTCTCCTACTAGGCATACCCTATCAAAGTTCTCAGTAAGAAATTGAACTACTGCAATTGTGCTTGTTTTTTATATTAAATTTCTCACTATGCATCAAAAGTCTAAATTTCACCGTTGTTAATTATACCCTATATAACATGTTAATAACCTTAAAACTCGTGTTATTCTTATACTCTATTAAATCATCTTCATACTCAGCCATAAGTAACAATACTGGATTAATATAATCTTTTGTATCCATATTTACTATACTATTAATTATCTTAATCTTTGATCTGGTGTGCTTAGATTTATATTCATGTATCGCTATACTTAAAATCTCACTCATTTCATCATTATTCATCAAAACATATATAATATCATTTTCTTGGTTAAGTTCATCTAGAAGAGACTTGATCTTTTCTTTAGTCTCATTAATAGCCCTATAATGGCCCTTTAGGTAACTAACTGTCTTCTTAGCCTTCTCCATCATCCCACTAGGGGTAAGCATGTACAAGACTTGCCTTTGGGACACTTGAGTCATCTTAATTAAGCCTTCTTTTATCATCTTGTTCATTAGCACATTAACTGTGCTCACAGAAACCCCAAGCTTTCTTGAAAGCTCCCTCTGAGTAATATGTTCATTAGCTTCTACTTCTGACATTATGTAATGTTCATTATCTAATATAATACTTTTATCTTCTATCAACTTCATCTCTCCATAATATCATCTAGCGTTCGTAAATCAAACACTAGATGAAGTTTATACCTTTGTAGCTTTCTTGTCAAGCCTAAATATGGTGTTTTTGTTGGCTTTTAGCAAAAAAGAATCTTTCAAATGGAAATTCATGCTTCCATTCGAAAGATGCTTATTACTCTTTAATAATATTGTCTTTTTTCCAGAGTGGATTTAACTCCTTACGATATTTTAATACTCTTTTTTTATATCCCTGTCTATATATATCCCGCTCTTCTAATGTCATATATATGTAGTCTTCATATTCTATGTCTGTTTTTTCAAGTAACTCACTGCAGTGATAGCAATCAGGCTTAGGTCGCCTAGAAACCATTCTATAGTTAAAACACTTCGGACAAATATAGATGTTTATCATCCACCAATCCCCCTTATATAATGCCACATCTGATTGCCCCTTTATTGTACTATATAATAAGGCCCAAGTAAATACAAATTGCATAATTATGCTATATTTGTGAAACATTTCACTATCTTTCATGTGTTTATTATGGATTTTGATAAAAACCCTCTTTATTAGATACATTATTTTATAGGTTTTTGGTACATATGCTGTCGCGTTTGTATAAATAAAAGCTATTGCTTCTTCCCCAAACTTAGAATAACATTATAACAATAGTAAAGACCAACACATCCAACCCCAAGGAGGCTGTTCCTATGAACCCCATAAACAAAGAGCCCTTTCAAGGCTACAAGCTTTTACTAGTAGAAGACGACAAGGCCATTGCTGAAGGCTTAGAGTATTACCTAACCCAAGAAGGCTTTCAAGTCACTTGTTCTTATGACCTTGCTTCTTCTATGGAAGCCCTGGACAAGACTAGATTTGACCTAGCCCTTCTAGACCTATCCCTACCTGATGGTAGTGGTTACGATTTATGCTTAAAAATCAAGAAAGAGACAGATACCCCTGTCATCTTCCTAACAGCTAGGGATGATGAAGGAAGTACAGTTATGGGCCTTGATATGGGGGCAGACGATTATATTACAAAACCATTTCGCATAAGAGAACTCCACTCCAGGATAAAAAGCGTTCTAAGAAGAGCTGCTGCCAGAGATGACAAGAACAAAGGAGATATTATTGCTATCTCCAATCTGCAACTTAACCTAAGAGAGGGCAAACTTAGAAAAGACGGGGAAGACCTATTCCTTACAGCCCTTGAATACAGACTCTTCCTCACCCTATGTCAACACAAGGGCCAGGTACTAACAAGAAACCAACTTCTAGAAAGCATCTGGGACGTATCAGGAGATTTTGTTAATGACAACACCTTAACTGTTTATATAAAAAGATTAAGAGATAAGATTGAAGACGACCCCCAAAAGCCTACAATTATAAAAACCATAAGAGGCATAGGGTATCAGATATAGGAGGTTAGATTATGCCAGTCTTAAGAAACAAAGAACTACGAAAAACATTAGTCCTAGCCCTTATTAGCATAATCACATCTTCAATAATCGCTTTATGGATAGATGTAAAAGCAGGAATCCTACTATTAGTCCTAGGGATATTACTAACTATCTTCTTTATTAGATTTACCATATATCTTTATAGGCAGGTTGATACCCTATCTATATATCTAAAAAGAATTCGCCAAGGAGAGCATTCCCTAGATATAAGAGATAATGAAGAAGGTGAACTAAGTATTCTAAAGAATGAGATTTATAAGGTTACCAGTATGCTAAGTGAATATAATGAAAGATTAAGATCTGACAAGGTCCTTTTAGCTGACCATATGGCAGATATATCCCATCAATTGAAAACCCCTTTAACATCTATGATGGTTATGGTTGATTTGCTCCGCGACGAAGACCTGCCCCAGGATAGGCGTCGGCAATTCACTTCTAGCCTATACTCACAGCTAGAGCGAATTCAGTGGCTTGTAACCTCTCTTTTAACCATCTCAAAGCTTGATACTGGAGTTGTGGAGATGAATCCAGCAGATGTAAAAGCTGGTGACTTAATTACCTCAGCCCTTGAACCCCTTTTAATATCCCTAGAGATTAAGGAGATTACAAGCCATATAAAAGGGGAGCATTATTCTATCTACTGTGATTTTCATTGGACCAGTGAGGCCCTTCTTAATATCCTTAAAAACTGCATGGAACACACAGGGCCTGGAGGCAAGCTTTTTATTGAAGCCAGTGATAATCCCTTGTTTTCACAGATAATAATAAAAGACACAGGAGTGGGAATCCCTAAAGAAGACCTCCCCCATATATTTACCAGATTTTATAGGGGGAAAAAGACCTCAAAAGACAGCGTAGGAATTGGACTATCTATGTCAAAAAGCATCCTGAGAATCCAAGACGGAGATATTACTGTGGAAAGCCAGGAAGGCAAAGGGAGTTCATTTATCATCAGATTATACAAGTCTATTATATAAGCTTAAGTGACAATATTGTAATAATTAAAGTCACAGGTCTGTCATCTAGGAATATTAGAATTATCTTAAATCAAAAATATATAAATATGATTAAATAATTCTAGGAGGAATGTAATGGAGATATTAAAAGTTGAAAATCTAACAAAAACTTACGGCAAAGGCAACACTGCAGTTACTGCCTTAGACAATGTATCATTTACCATAAATAAGGGGGACTTTGTGGCAGTTATAGGCCCTTCTGGCTCTGGCAAGTCTACCTTGCTTCATATATTAGGAGGGGTAGACACTCCCTCATCAGGTAAGGTCTTTATTGAGGGAACCGATATCTATAGCCTGAATGAATCCCAGCTTGCCATATTTCGCCGAAGGCAGATAGGCCTAATATACCAGTTCTATAACCTATTACCCATCTTAACAGTGGAGGAGAATATCACCCTGCCCCAGCTATTAGATAGTGGTTCTATTGATAGAAAACATCTTGATGAACTGCTTTCTACTTTAGGCCTAGAGGGAAGGTTAAATCATCTACCTAACCAGCTGTCTGGTGGACAACAGCAAAGGGTTTCTATTGGCCGGGCCCTTGTTAATAATCCCACTATAGTACTTGCTGATGAACCAACAGGCAACCTTGATAGTAAGAACAGTGAGGAGATTGTAAATCTCTTAAAGTTATATAATCAGATGTATAATCAGACCCTGATTCTTATAACCCATGATGAGAATATAGCAATTCAAGCAGACCGCATTATAAGTATTGAAGATGGGAAAATCGCCAAAGATGAGGTGATTAGGCCATGAATATAATGAACAAATTCACCTTAAGAGGCCTTAAGAAGAACAAGACAAGGACTATTGTCACAATTATCGGTGTAATCCTATCAGCAGCCATGATTACAGCTGTTACTACATTTGCATCCAGTATCCAGAACTTCTTACTTGACTACGCCATCTCATCAACCGGTGATTGGCATCTGAATATTGATATAGACAATCTTACTGACTATAATAAGCTAAGTAATGATGACAGGATAGAATCAATGTCCACAGTAAAAGAAGTTGGCTACGCTCCCTTAGTTAATGGAAACAATGAATACAAACCCTATCTTTATATTATGGAACTGGATTCATCCGCCTTTGATAGTTTACCTATTCATCTAACAGAAGGTAGGCTACCGGAAAACAGTAAGGAAGTATTACTTACCACAAATATCTTAGAAAATGGTGGAGTAGACTTTAAACTTGGTCAAGAGATAGAGCTTGATATTGGCAATCGATATATTGATGGGATGGTATTAAATCAACATAATCCTTATCTTCATATAAAGGATGGAGAGGCAGAAAGTTTTCAAGCAAATGAAAGAAAAACTTTTACTGTTGTGGGTTTTTATAAACGCTTTCCACATAATATTGAAGGCTTTTCAGCCCCGGGATATAGCATCCTAACTTGTCTGGATCAGACTTCTTTAGCCCAGGATTCTGTGGAAGATGTTAACCTTTCCCTTTATATAAAGGCAAAAAAACCAAGGCAAACTTATCAGTTACAAAGCAGACTCCATGAGGAATATGAGATTCCTTACTCTATGGATAATCATAGACTTCTTCAATATCAAGGAGTCAGCAATATCTCTGGCTTTTCCTTTGTCCTTGGTGGAATGGTTATAATTGTTATGGCTTTGATTATAATAGGTTCTATTTCCCTGATTTATAACTCCTTCTCCATCTCCATAAGCGAAAGACGGAAGCAGTTTGGGCTTTTATCCAGTGTTGGAGCCACAAGAAAGCAGTTAATCAATTCTGTGTTTTTTGAAGCTTTATTTATTGCAACCATTGGAATTCCTCTAGGAATAGGCTCTGGGATTCTTGGAATAGGCATTACCTTATATAAATTAAAGGGTAACTTTGCCCAACTACTTGGGGAAGCTGTAAGGGTGGAATTAGGCCTTCATGTCTCAACTTTTGCCCTTGTACTGGCCCTTATTCTTAGCTTGATTACCATATTAATATCTGCCTATATTCCCGCTAGGAAGGTCAAGAAGACATCTACTTTAGATGCAGTAAGGCAAGCAAGTGATATAAAACTTACAAGCAAGACTGTTAAGACTTCCAAGTTAACTAGAAAGCTCTTTGGAATTGAAGGAGACTTAGCCCTAAAGAACTTTAAGCGTAATAAAAAGATTTACCGAAGTACAGTCTTTTCCCTGTTTTTGTCAGTCTTTTTATTCATCAGTACCTCAGCCTTCTCTATGTATCTAACAGATAGTGTGGAAGATGTATTTACTGATTATAATTACGACCTTGAATATGCTATAAATGATCCTTCAGACTTTAATCAAGCTTATATGTCAGTTTATGAAAGGATTCAAGACTTAGATGGTGTCTATGATAGCTCAATTGTTAGACGTGTAACCCTGAGGACACATCTTGAGAAAGAGGCTATTGATACTTTCTATTATTCCAGATTAACAGACCAAGATATAATAAGTGATGGTGATGATCCTTATATATATATTGATATATATAGCCTTGACCATAAGACATTTGTTAATTACTTAGATGAATTAGGTCTTAATAAGGATAAGTTTCAAAACCCTGATGACCTTACTGGAATTGTAGTTGATAAACAGCGGTATTATGATAACAATGGAGAAAGGTATGGTATCACCAATATACTTAAGAATCAGTCCGAAAGTAGCCTAAGCCTAATAAGCTACATGGATGAAAGTATAGAAATCCCTATTCAGCTAGGTGGATTTGCAGATAAAGTTCCTTTAGGACTTCCTTCATATACTTATAATTCAATTATATTTATTATAGATGATTCTGTTCTTGCTAATTCAGAAAGTCATATGAAAGACTTTTCTGCGCTTGAGCAATCCTCTATGTACTTTAAGACAGAAAACCCCTCTAAGTACGCCAAGGACATAGAAAAGATTATAAGTGATGGTGGACTTGAAATTGGCTATATATATAATGCGGCAGAGAGAGTAGAAGAAGAACGTAATATTATCACTATTATAAATGTTTTTGCTTACGGCTTCATTGTCCTAATGTCACTGGTGGCTATGGCCAATGTATTCAATACCATAACCACTAACATCAATCTAAGGCGAAGGGAATTTGCCATGTTAAAATCAGTTGGCATTAGCAACCGGGGCTTTAACAAGATGCTGAATTACGAGTGCATATTCTATGGGCTAAAGGCCCTCCTATATGGTATACCAGCATCAACCCTAGTTACCTACTTGATTTATCTAATCATAAACCAAGGAGTAGACACAGACTTCTACCTACCAACAAGAAGCATAATAATAAGTGTACTAAGCGTCTTCCTAGTGGTTTTTATATCTATGATGTATTCTATGAGGAAGATTAGGAAAGAGAATATATTAGATGCTTTGAGAAACTAAAAGCTGTAGTTGGGATAAGCGGCAGGTTTCTACAAATAGTTAAAGCCCTATAACTTGGTGGTTATAGGGCTTT
>CAZPWO010000111.1:0-4169 GCA_964590525.1 uncultured Herbinix sp.
GAACCTTTTACAGACATAAGTCCAACAGGCCCTATACCTATAACTAATACATCTTCACCATAAGCAATCTTAGCTAGCTCTGCGCCATGAAATCCTGTAGGTATCATATCACATGCCATGGATGCTTCACTTGGATCAAGTCCAGCTGGTAATAATGCAAGGTTTGCATCAGCTTCGTTTACATGGAACAATTCTGCAAATACACCATCTTTAAAGTTAGAAAACTTCCAACCACCTAGTGCTCCACCTGAATGCATTGCATAGCCACGTTGAGCTTCTAGAGAACCCCAATCAGGAGTGATAGCAGGTACAACAACTCTATCTCCTACTTTAAAATCTCTTACTAATGAACCAACTTCTACAACTTCACCTACTGCTTCATGGCCAAGGATCATATCTGTACGTTCTCCTACAGCACCTTCGTAAACAGTGTGAATATCTGATGTACATGGAGCCATTACTATTGGACGACAAATAGCATCCAATGGTCCACACTTTGTTACTTCTTTGTCTACCCAACCGGTTACACCGATCTTTCTCATTGCAAAACCCTTCATATACAATTCCTCCTAATAAATATAATTATGCCTTGTTAAAGTTTTAACTAACTCAGATATTATTTTAACAAGCTCACTCTCTAAAGTCAAGTATTTTATAATAAATTTAAAATCCAAATAACTTATCAAGACATTTATAGATAATCATTTGCAAGGGGCTTTGTCTATGTTAGAAATAAAAAAGAACCCTAGAAAAAGAAGGAGATCTTCTTTCTCTAGGGTTCTTTTTTACAACTCTGTCCTACCATCAAATGCCCTAAGTAAGGTTACTTCGTCTATGTTTTCTAAGTCTCCACCTACCGGGATTCCACTGGCTATTCTTGTTACTCTGATTCCAGCCGGCTTTACTAACTTGCTTATATACATGGCTGTTGCTTCCCCCTCTAAGCTAGAGTTGGTAGCAATAATAACCTCATCTATCTCCTCTTGAAGGCGAGTCATTAATTCTTTTAACCTAATATCTGCTGGGCCAATTCCCTCCATGGGAGAGATTGCTCCATGAAGAACATGATAGACACCTTCATACTCACCAGTTTTCTCATAAGCCACAAGATCCCTTGTATCTTCAACAACCATAATCTGACGCTTATTTCTCTTAGCTGAAGAACATATAGGACATAGTTCTTTATCCGTTAAGGTTATGCATTCTTTGCAGAATTGAACATTCTTCTTGGCATCTGTTATAGAAGTGGCTAAACTATTCACTTGGGCATCTGGCATTTTAATAATGTGAAAGGCCAACCTTTGGGCTGTTTTAGTTCCTATACTAGGAAGCCTTGACAGCTCTTCTATTAGCTTATTTATCTTGCTGCTGTAATAGTTCATTAGAAGGGAAATCCTCCTAATCCACCCAGTCCACCTGTAATCTCACTCATTAGCTCTGAACTCTCTTCTTCCATGTTTCTTAAGGCTTCATTAGCTGCTGCTACAATTAAGTCTTCTAACATCTCTATATCATCTGGATCCACTACTTCAGGATCTAATTTTACAGATATAATTTCTTTTTGGCCTGAAACCTTTACTGTTACAGCCCCACCACCAGAACTAGCTTCCCATTCCTTTTCTTCAAGTTCCTTTGTCTTTTCCTCCATCTGCCTTTGCATTCTTTTTGCTTGTTTCATCATATTATTCATGTTTCCTGGCATTTGACCTCCTGGAAATCCACCTCTTTTAGCCATATCATTATTCTCCTTTCATATTCATCTTATAATTTTATAATTATTCATATTCTATGGGAACATTAATTAATTTTTCTAAATCTGTCACATCTTTAATGTCTTCCTTTGTCTTGTCTAGATATCTTGTGGTTACTTGTACCTGTATTTGAAACATCTGTGCAATGGTTTCTTTAATTGTGGCCATATGATTTTCCCGGTCAATAACATCTTTGTCTAGGGGATTATATACAACTATTTGTAGATTTGCCCCTTCTATGCTTAAAGTCGCCAAAAGTAATACTTGATTTAAGGCAGGAGATTTTTCTCTCACCTTAGAAACTATGTTTTTCCAATTCTTTGCCACTAGCTTTAAATCATCTGGTACTGCTTCTGGCAAAATCTTAGGTTTTTTCTCTGACTCTTCTTTTTCTGGGTTTTCCCTAAGTTCTGCTGATAGCACTGGGTTACTAGGGCTCTCTACAAAAACTCCATGGTCTATCTTATTTTCTAATTTACTTAGTCTGTCATATATGGATTCCAGGTTTTTCTCCATCTCTGGCCTACACATTTTAATAAGGGCAACTTCTATTAATACTCTCTTTCTTGAAGCATATCTAACCTCATTAGAAAGTTCAGAAAGCAAGCGAATATATCTTATTAGGATTATTTCATCTACATCCTTAGCCTCTTCTTTAAGTAGAGACATGTTTTCAGAAGAAACCTCGATAACCAGGTCTGATACATCTTCAGATGTCCTTACAAGAAGTAAATTTCTTAGGTACCAGATAAACTCTGTAACAAACTGCCCTAGTTCACTTCCATGACTTTCTATATCATCAAGAAGTCTTATGCAGGCAGTTACATCTTGCCTTTCTATCATATTAAGAAGGTCTGAGTAAATCTTTGTATCAACCGCTCCAAGGACTTCTAGGACATTATCATATGTTATATTCTCCCCTAGATAAAATGATATGCATTGGTCTAGCATACTTAGTGCATCTCTTAGGGAACCATCTGCAACTCTTGCTATATAGCGAAGGGCCTTCTCTTCAACCTGAACTCCTTCTTCATCCATAAGCTCTGATAGACGATCTGTGATTATATCTATTGTAATCCTTTTGAAATCATACCTTTGACAGCGGGATAATATGGTAATAGGTATCTTGTGAACTTCTGTAGTTGCTAAGATAAATATAACATAAGAAGGTGGCTCTTCCAAGGTTTTTAATAGGGCGTTGAAGGCTCCTGTGGAAAGCATGTGGACTTCGTCAATTATATAGACCTTGTACTTGCCTTCTGTGGGTGAGTATCTAACTTCCTCAACTATTTCCCTAACACTATCAACTCCGTTATTAGAAGCGGCATCAATTTCAATGACATTCATTGTAGTCTGATTATCTATCCCTTTGCACATATGGCATTGGTTGCAGGGATTTCCCTCTTCTGGATTTTCACAGTTGACTACCTTGCCAAGAACCTTAGCTACTGTAGTCTTTCCTGTACCTCTGGAACCACAAAAAAGAAATGCGTGGCCAATCCTTCCTGCCTTTACTTGGTTTTTTAATGTTGTAACAATGTGTTCTTGCCCCTTTACGTCGTTAAAATTATCTGGGCGAAATTTTCTGTATAAAGCCGTATAGGACATAAACAGTTTCCTTTCATAAAGCCACTTAACTTTGGCTTATCTTTGCAATTTATACTAGGGTTATTATATCACTGTGTCTTCTTAAAATCAATTAAAAGCAGCTGATTAGTCATCCAAAGACTTTTGAAAATGATGATAATCCTTTGTATTCTTCCAGTCTCCACCCCAGGTAAATCCCTTTTTGATAAATGCTTGATAGCATGGGTCTCCTTTATGAATATAATAGGGGTTTTCCTTGCTTCTATCCACATGGACTTCTCCATTTGGAGGAAGTATCAAC
The DNA here is from genome assembly GCA_964590525.1 of uncultured Herbinix sp. Taxonomy (GTDB): domain Bacteria; phylum Bacillota; class Clostridia; order Lachnospirales; family Lachnospiraceae; genus Mobilitalea. Next base: position 3,640 of record CAZPWO010000111.1, read on the forward strand.
ATCTCTCCCTTGGAAGTAAGAATATAGGGGTTATATTGTGGATTAATATCTACTGCCATCCCGTAACTATGAAGTGATAGCCTATCTGTCCCTTCAATTGGGCGAAAGTTAAATGCTGACGAGTTGTTAGCAGCCATGGATTTATTATCATCTGCATCATATTCATCTACAAGAAGCATCTTGTCTATAGGGTAGTCAGCTTGATATAATTCTTTAAATATATCTATAAGGTCATCTCCTATGCTTTGATTAACAATCATCTCTCCTATATATGATTTACCATCAAAGCCTTTATGAATCACCCTTAAATATCTCAAGTCTTCATAGGGAATAGTGCAACCTTCTCCATATGACTTACCATTTATACGCTGCTTAATATCATCAGAGATTTCTTCAAGGTAAAACAGTTGATCTATGGACTTAGTAAAATCCCAGTCAATTTTACTCTTTTCAAAAACCTCCTGAAGACTTGTTCCAGCTGGCCAATCCTGCAAATTATCATCTCCTAATGTTTTAAAGTCTTGATTTTC
>CAZPWO010000111.1:4269-7304 GCA_964590525.1 uncultured Herbinix sp.
AAAAAAATGAATATGTTGCGCATGTTCACTTCCTACTTTCATTAATCCTCCTCTATAACTTCAATTTCCAGAAAATCAAAACCTATCTCATCTATAAAATTATCTTGGGTAAATCTAGTTTTGCTATGTCTTTTAAAATCATTTATTGTGGCCTCAAGCCAAATGGGTTTTGATAAATTATATTCATCACAAATATCATCAATAGCCCCAAATATTTTTTGTGTCCTTCTTAAGTCTTTATCATCATTAACCACAATCATATCCTTTACTATCTTGCTGTTTTTCATTACCTTTGCCCACATTCTAAACATGTCTATCTCCCTGTCCCAAAATTTGATTTTTTATTCTTATCAATGTATAATTAATTCTATATAGTTTCTATTTTAGTATATATGATTTATACTTAATTTAAAAGTCAATCTTTGAGAGGTGTATTATGGATGGTAATGAGCGTAGGGAAAAGTTAATAGAGATTTTGCAGGGCCATAATGGGCCTGTATCAGGTAATCAGTTTGCTAAGTTGCTTGGGGTCAGTCGTCAAGTGATTGTGCAGGATGTAGCCCTGCTTAGAGCTGCTGATTATAACGTCTTAGCAACCACTAAAGGTTATGTTCTGGATGTTGATAATGGGCCTAAACATAAGCGGATGCTTGCTGTTAAGCATACAACTGATGAGATTGAAGATGAATTATGTACCATAGTTGATAATGGAGGAAGGGTCCTTAATGTTCTTGTTGATCATGATATTTACGGCGAAATTGCTACTGAATTAATTATACGCAACCGCAGTGATGTCTATGATTTTGTTAAGAAGGTTGAGGAAAAGAGGATTGTCCCTTTAAAAGAATTAACCTATAATGTTCATCACCATACTGTTGAAGCCGATTCAGACGAGATTCTTGATAGGGTGGAGCAGGCTCTTAAAGATAAAAACTATCTAGTTTAGCATCTTTTTATAATAAGTTTCGCTTGACAAGACAGCTGTATTGTCGTATATCTATAATATGTGTTTTTTAATTATATTATAGGAGATGACAAGATGAAAAAAATTAAAGTTTATTTAAATCGTTTATTTATTGATGGGCTTAGTGGAATGGCCCTAGGTCTTTTTTGTACTTTGATTATCGGTACAATTATCCAGCAAATCGCCAATCTTATATCCAGTCCCTTTGGTGATACTTTACATACTATTGGTTCTGTTGCAGCTTCACTTACTGGGGCAGGTATTGGTTGCGGGGTTGCTTATAAGTTCAACGTAAAACCCTTAGTACTTTTATCTGCTGCCACAAGTGGTATGGTTGGAGCATTTGCCAGTAGGATAATTGCCGGAACTTTAGTACTGGAGTCTGGGGGCCTACAATTAATTGGTCCTGGAGAACCACTTGGTGCCTTTTTTGCTGCATATATAGGAATAGAAATTGGTAACCTGGTTGTAGGAAAAACTAAATTGGATATTGTTGTTACACCCCTAGTTTCTATCTTAACAGGTTCATTCTTTGGATTATTAGTTGGTCCTCCTATTTCAGCATTTATGACTGGTTTAGGTGGCATAATAGAGTTTGGAACCCAACAACAACCTTTCTTAATGGGTATTATGGTTTCTGTAGCAATGGGTATGATACTTACCCTACCAATTTCTTCTGCTGCAGTAGGTTTAGCCTTAGGTCTTACTGGCTTATCTGCAGGAGCAGCCACTGTTGGTTGCTGTGCAAATATGATTGGTTTTGCAGTGGCAAGCTATAGGGAGAACGGAGTAAGTGGACTTTTTGCTCAAGGAATCGGAACAAGTATGCTTCAAGTCCCTAATATATATAAAAAACCTGCCATATGGCTTCCAGCTATTATAAGTAGTGCACTCCTAGGTCCCTTGTCAACTATGGTCTTTGGTATGACTAATAATCCTACTGGTTCAGGAATGGGGACATCTGGCCTGGTTGGACAGATAATGACTTATCAAGACATGGTGCCAACAGAAGGTGCTACTTTGGTTTTAATAAAAATAGCTATATTACATTTTATCTTACCAGCAATTATCGCTCTTATAATATCTGAATTTATGAGAAAGAAAGAATGGATTAAAGCCGGCGATATGAAATTACAAGTAGATTAATTAGTAATAAGTAATATGCAGGGACGTTTCATCTGTTTTCAGATAAAACGTCCCCCTTTTTACTTTATTCACTTTGTTCACATTGCTTTATTCAAGAAATAACATGGGATTTAGTGTTTCTTCATCTTGCAGTACTTGAAAATATAGATTACTTCCTTCTACTACATAGTATCTAGTAGGCTCTGCTACTTTTCCCATTAGCTGTCCTTCATTAACCTTGTCACCTATCTCTAATTCTACATCGGCCAACTGACCATATACCAAACTATATCCATCTCCTATTTCTGTGGTTACTGTAATACCAGTTTCTTCATTACTGTCAATTGCTGTTATAATACCTCTTGCTGCTGCTTTAACTTCTGTTCCTATCTCAGCATCTATAACTATGGCCGGGCTACACTTGTACTGCATTAAGGTTGGATAATAAACTACATGATCCATATTATAGTTTCTGATTACATTGCCAACAACAGGCCAAAGTAAATTATCTTCCACACTGAAGGACAGACTATCTAAAAGTGGAATGTTACCTCCTTCAACCGTTGTTCCTGCTGTTTCCATTACTTCTGGCTCTTCTGGAACTGTTTCAACTACTTCAACTTCTTCCCTTACTTGATCAGGTATCTCTTGTGTTACTACAATTCCCTCTTCTTCTTCTTGTGTAAAAACATCAAATTCCAGTAGGCTATCATTATCTATTTCTTCATCCCCACTGGCAAGCTCAAGGTCTTCTCCTTGATTTCCTGCAAATTCATCTGATATCTCTTCTTGATCGTTGGCTAATATGTTATTGTCTGGTTCATTAATGTCAATATAATCGTCTCCCGGATCATTATATTCTGTAGATAACCTGGATCCAATTATTGCTATTGCAGCTACAGCAAGAACACCGACAAATAATAACACATAATAACCTTTACCTTTA
>CAZPWO010000112.1:0-7207 GCA_964590525.1 uncultured Herbinix sp.
TCTTCTATTACGGAACTTCTTATATATTTAGCCAAAAACTAAATCTTGAATAAATAGCCTATAATATATAGAAAATACACACTAAAAAGCTACCCACTAAATGTTTAGTGGGTAGCTTTTTAGTTGGGATATAGTAAAATTATTCTACTGAAAGTAGATAATAATAAATCGGTTGTCCCCCATAATTAACTTCAATATCTATATCAGGATATTTTTCTTCTAACACTTCTCCTAATTGATTTGCATCTTCTTCATCTACTTCTTCACCGTAGTATATGCTAATGATTTCCGACCCATCATCTACAAGGTTTTCAAGTAAATCCAATGTTACTATTCCCATGTCTTCACCTGTACAGTAGATAACTTTATCACCAATTCCCATAAGGTCACCTTGCTTGATTTCTATACCATCTACTGTGGTGTCACGGACTGAATAGGTTACCTGGCCAGATTTCACTTGGCTCATCTCATTTATCATTCGTTCTTTGTTTTCTTCTGGATCTTTGTCATGTATATAACTTATTACTGCAGCAATTCCCTGGGGAACAGTTTTAGTAGGTATAACTACAATATTCTTGTCATCTGTTAATTCCTTTGCTTGTTCAGCTGCAAGAATAATATTACCATTGTTGGGAAATATATATATATTATCAGCATTAACTTGACTTATGGCATTAAGCATATCTTCTGTACTAGGATTCATTGTCTGACCACCTTCGATTAGACAGTCAACCCCTAGTCCTGTAAATATTTCTTCAAAGCCTTCTCCAATGGAAACAGCTATAAAACCATCTTTCTTTCTAGCTTCCTCTTTTGGAGCTTTCTTTTCCTTTACTGCATTAGCATTCATATCCGAATTCTTTATAAGCATCTGATTATGCTCTTCACGCATATTATCAATTTTAATATTTGTTAAAGAACCATACCTTAAACCTTTTTGAATTGCTAAACCTGGGTCATTGGTATGTACATGCACCTTAACAATACCATCATCCGATACGACAACGATTGAATCGCCTATTGATTCAAGATAAGCTTTATATTGCAACTCTGTTCCTGCTGTGTATTTTTCTTCAAGCATAATGATAAATTCTGTACAATAACCGAATTTAATATCCGCGGTATCAATACCTTGCATCTTAGGTCTTTTACTAGGAGATATATCTTTTCCTAAATCTGAAAAGTCAACTTCCTTGCCCATTAGCCCTTCAAAGGCACCTTTGGCTATTTCAAGCAATCCTTGACCACCAGCGTCAACAACACCCGCCTCTTTTAATACAGGAAGAAGTTCAGGAGTCATTGCTAATACTGAATCCATTTCTTTAATAACTTCCTGCATAAAATATACCATATCTTCTGTTTCAGAAACTAGGTCAAGAGCCTTTTCTGCAGCACCTTTAGCAACAGTAAGGATTGTTCCTTCCTTCGGCTTCATTACTGCCCTGTAAGCAGTTTCAGTTGCATTCTGTAGGGCATTGGCCATAATGGTAACATTTATTGTATCATAATCCTGAATTTCCTTGGTAAAGCCTCTAAATAACTGGGATAGTATTACCCCAGAGTTACCTCTTGCTCCACGAAGGGAACCTCCGGAAATAGCTTTTGCTACATTTTTTATTGTTAAATCTGAAATTCCATTAACTTCTTTTACTGCCGCCATTATAGTTAGTGACATATTTGTACCTGTATCACCATCTGGTACAGGGAACACATTTAATTCATTTATATAATCTTTTTTTTCTTCAATACTTGCGGCACCAGCAAGAAACATCTTTTTAAAGGTTTCTGCATCTATCGCTTTAACTACCACTAGTCTTTCCTCCTTAAAATGTTGGTCTCAGGGGATTAGTCAATTACTCGTACACCTTCTACAAATATATTTATCTTTTTTACATGTAATCCTGAGAATTCTTCAACATTATATTTAACATTACTGATGAGATTATCAGCAACGGCAGAAATACTTACTCCATAGGAAACGATAATATGCAAGTCTATAACAATATTATTCTCTTCGTCAATTGTTACATCCACACCATGGCTGAGATTATCAGGTTTTAAAAGTTTTACAAATCCATCCTTCATGTTAACTGATGCCATACCTACAACACCAAAACATTCAATTGCTGATGCTCCAGCATATTTGGCTAAAACATCGTTGTCTATTGTAATTTCACCTATTTCTGTATTCATATGTCCTTTCATATTAACCCTCCTATCTTGAACTGCTAACTTCTGCATCGCTAATTCCCATTCATTCTTTTATGCATTACCCTCATAGTTACTCTTTTTGAGATAAGAAACCCATTTCCTGCATAATATATATTACTACCAATAATGAATGGAAGTGACAATTATGAAGAGAATGATTGGTTTTATTCTATTTTGGATTGCTATTGGCATGACTATAATGCTTTTTATCACAAATGGTATATTGGCGATATGTATTATAATATTATGTCTTGTGCTTGGATATAATTTATTTTGCAATTAAAAAAATAAGGTGTCAAGATCCCCTGACACCCATTTTTATTATTATGCGCGTTCTACCTTACCGGATCTAAGACAGGAAGTACAAACATACATCTTTTTGGCTGCACCATTAACTTTTACCTTAACACTCTTTACATTTGGTCTCCACATTTTATTATGTCTTCTGTGAGAGTGGGATACTGTGTTTCCAAAGTGACCACCTTTATCACATACTGAACATTTTGCCATAATAAGCACCTCCTTAAGTAATATTTGGGCCCGTTGACCTAACAAACATAATCATTATACAAGAATAATTGTTATAATGCAAGCAATAATTTCGCCCATGTATTCTTATATTAACTAGTGTGTTTCCTCATTTGAAGAAGAAAAAGCTTCCTTAGCTGCTTCTGGTATATCTTCTTTGCTTTTTGAGCCTTTAGTGAACTTGCTAACTAGGTCTGGAACCATATCGATAATCTTGCTAACTCCATCTTGTTCTTTTACATTTACAACTTTAGATGTGCCATTCTGAATTATCAGTACAGAGCTAGGAGTCATCTTACCACCAAGGCCACCGCCAGCATTGTTCTTTTTATCAGCAGCAAATGCACCCGCTCCTACTCCAAAACTTACTTCAACAAGGGGGAGAACAATAGTTCCATCATCAAATGATACTGCATCTCCCACTACTGTTTTAGTAGATAAAAAGCTATCCATTCCTTTAAATAGTGATTCAACTGTAGAATTAAAATTATTATCTGACATTATAACGCCTCCTTCAAAGCATTGAAATTATTCTTTAATCTCTTAAATTTCTTATCACATATTAGTTTAATTACTATCATAATTACTGTAAATAATCTTATTCTTCCTTTTGCATCAAGTTTACCTTCTACAACTTCGTTTTCAAAGTCTGGTGTTATTTCTATATGTTGTCCATATAAGCTATATAAAATACTTAATACACCCAGTGCTTGACCTGTAGAACATGGATCCCCTGTGCCAAATAATAATTGTAAATTAAGCTCAGTTGGCATTAGATGTTTTAGTAGTTTTTTTAAACTGCCATAGATTGTCTTAAATCCTTCTTTGTTTATCTCATCTTTTACAAAATCAACTACTATTTTAATTTTTTGTCTAATGTTACATAACTTTTTTATAGCATTAATGATTTTATCCTTTATTTTTTTTATCTTATATTTTATTTTACCCATAAATGAAGGTTTTTTTTCATATGAATTTTCACCTTCGATATAACTTTCTGTTTTATCTGAATCAAAATCCCTAGATTTAAATTCATCTCTTATGTTTGGCTTTGTTTCCTTATAATCTTTCTGTCTAACATCATTTTTTTTCTCTTTTTTTGGCTCTTTTTTAAATTCTTTTTTTTGCTTTTTTTTTGCTTCTTTTTTTTGCTTTTTCTTCTTTGAACTATCAAATATTTTTATGCCTAAAAGTCTAATCCAAATACGGGGGTCTTTAGTATCTTTTTTTACAGCCACATGGATTAGATGTAATAGCCAACTAACTCTTCCATTAAAATATACATTCCCATCTTTGCTGCTGACATTAAGTTTATATCTTATGGGAACAAACATTATTGACACTAGCATAAGTAATAGTAGCCCAATAATCACTAGTAGTATTATCCCTATTGTTTTTAATATATATAATATAATATGCAACATTAGACCTATCAACCGCCAATCATAATCGAACTCACTAACTTTATAATATTATGTAAAGTAAGTTCTTACATCAAACTCTCCCGTGGCTTCATAAACCTCCATAATCATATCATGAACCAAATCAATTGCCTCCTCTTTCCCCTTAGCAAGTCCAATTATAGTTACATCTACATTCTTATAGTGGGGAAAAAGTAATTCATTGGCATCCATAATATCAAAAAGATTGTCTGAGTGAGATGCAAGGCAAATGCAAAAGATATTCATAACTGCTTTGCGATTATTAATACAATCAATTACACGGCTTGCCCTTTTATTCATCTTATATCCCATATATAGCTCATTTGCCCATTGTACCATATTGATCCCTCTTATATTATGATTAATATATTGATTATACCATACTTTAGCAAATTCTAAACTTTATATCGTCAACTAGTACTCTGTTATCATATCATTAATAATTTTATTGCAAGCAATCTTTTCTGCCCTATCAGTACATTTCTCCAATGAATATCTAACATACTCCATAACTTCTTTATGATCTTTAAAAAATACTGGTATAGCACTTAAAGTACTAGCCATTACTGCCCTGCCAATAAATCGATCATGACTTTCCATAAAATCAGATAATTCTTTAATTAGTTTCTCTGCTTCCTTGTCTACATGACTCTGCTTAACCTTTTTATTTGTTTTTATCTCATAAAAATCTATGAACAAGGAAGTAGATAATAAGTCCTTACTTAACAATAAGCCATCCAGCATCTTATCTACTTTCAAATGCTCTGCTAATTCTCTATGTTCTACGTTAGCCTGATAAATTCCCTCTTCTAAGCTTATAATATCATAGGATAAGTCCTCTTGTACTCCTTCAATCTTTGAGAGATTTTCTATTAGTCCTATAGGGAACTCGCTTGTTTCATCATCATTATCTAAAATTGTTTCATCAAAACTTTTTTTATCAAAAGCAATAAATAAATCAGAAACACCTTTGATAATCCCTAATGAAGCTTGTATCTGCTCTTTTAATTGTTCTTCTTCCACTTGAATATATGGTTTACAAAGAAGCAAAGCATATGTTTCATTTACCAACTCTTGTAGGGAGTAATAAATCTCTGTGTCCTCAGTAATAATGGCAGTTGCCATCTTTAATATCTCAACCATCTCATTGTATTGGTCTTTGGCTAAATTTTTATAATCAATTTGAGAAAGCCTTTCTCTTTGCTTCCAAAGCCAAGGATATTCAGTCTCCATATCTTCCTCTTTATATATGCTAGCGTTAGTACGTAATGTATATAGATAAGATTGCAGTGATGTCCATTCAGCCCCAATGTAATTAGAGAAACTTTCTCTTATAATATCATAATACTTCTGCTTAGTCATTCGAACAGGTAATTGTCCTACAATATCCCTGATTTTTTCGTTTATTATAAGATTGTCTTGGGAGTCAAATATATATCTTAGTATCTCTCTAGCAAATTCATCATCATCTTCAATATCTTCCTGGTCATTAAATCGGTATTCAACACGATTTAATACAAATTCATAAATGGCGAAAATATCAGCATAAGCTATGAGTGTTTTCATTCTTTTCATTATGGTATTACGGATATTATCTATATCCTTAACAGCTTTTTCTAAGTCTGAATTAGATTTCACATTAACATTGTTTGAAATAATTTGATTAAGCTCCTTAACCAGGTCTATAGCTTCCTTACCCCACTGGGAACTATTGTCATAATAAGTTTCATAAAATGTATAGTAATGAAATGATAGCCTTATTGAGCCATAAAGAAAGTACTGATTACTGCTTTGCTTTAAAAAACTTGCCATGCTTTTTTCTAAATCTATATTATTAAGTATATTGTTATTTAATGTTCTCAAGTTCTTATTCATAACTATGATGCCTCCTAGAAAGTTTTATTTCTTCACATGTTCATGGGTAAAGAGATGCTCCATACAATACTCGTAATTACCATCACATTTAGAACAAAATCTAAATTCCAAATCATCGTCATCTATTTCAGTTTTGCCACATACGGCGCATTTATGCCTTGTTATTATGGTCCTTCCATCAACTTGTGTTCTTTGGCCAGTTCTTTTTCCTTCTCTTACTTTTCTACGAAATGCAGCTTTTCGCTGGTGTTCTCTTGGGGATAGCCTTCTATAATTTCTAGTAAATAAGAAGAATATCAAGAAGTTTGCCATGGAAACCACCATAGGAATTATTAAAAGAAGTTGTGTTGGGGCCTTATATGTTATTGCAGTTTGAACAATTTGTATTAGATCAACTCCATACATGACAGCTTGAAAAATAGCTAAATACTTTGCTTTTATAGGTATCAAAAAATATAACCTAAATTCCATATCTGGATAGGTTGCCGCAAGTGCAAAAAACAAAGTCTGGTTAATCGAAGTCACTGATATTGGCAAGGTATAAGCTGATATTAAATAGGTAATCAATGATGCTAGTAGATTGAAAAACAATCCCGAAAAAAAGTATAGGTTCAAGCGAAATGAACCCCATGATCTTTCCAAGGCATTTCCTATTATATAATATACATATGCTGAAATAGCTGCTAATAAAACATTACTTCGTCCCACATATGGAATTGCAAAGGTTACAAGTCTCCAAATCTGTCCTCTGAAAATCATCCTAAAATCAAGAGTTAGATAATTATGAATCCCAGGAAATAATATGTTTATGGAAAAACCAATGACATACAACATTGCAACATATTTCATAAGATCTTTAATTGCATATCTTCCATATTTTCTTTCTAATTTATTTATAAATTTCATTTTTCACCTTTACCTTTCAAACATAAATCAAAACTAATTATATGTTTTAACCTTTGCTTTGTCAAATAAAACCTTGCAATATATGGACAATCTTTATACTTTAATTTTGATTTATTATAAATTTAATATTTTTTATATTTACTTTATGTAGAAGAATGTTAGAATTACATTTAATCGTCCTTTATATTGTATGTTTTTTGACTGATTTGAACTAAATCATTTTGTATCGTATAATATAGAAGTTA
>CAZPWO010000113.1:0-4041 GCA_964590525.1 uncultured Herbinix sp.
ATTAATTCAGTTGTAAGATTATCATTCATCATAGTAACATTCATACGCATAGGATCAGATGTTGCTTGAACAGCAGTGTTAATAATACATCCATTCCTTTTGTCATTTTCCTCTACCCCAGCTATAAATAAGCCATAAGTCAAAGTAAACATGCTTGTTTTATCCATCTTATCCGTTATTTTCATAATTACCTCCGTCTTGGGATATAGGGCAGCTAGTTGGCCCCATCAAAATTCTTTCTCCCGTTCTTTCACTGTTTTTTTATTTTAATTCAATTAAAATTTATCTATATAAAATTACCATACTTTCAAATAAATATCAAACCTTTTATAGTCAGTAGCTATCTTTACTGCTATAGCTTTAACTTATAGCTAGTTAGTTTTTTTATGTATTATCATATATCTTTTGCACTTGATATAATACATTAACAAGAAAGACAAAAGCATTATCTAGTAAATAACTTGTAGACTTTTTGTATAAAATAGGAGGATATGTTATGAGTAAAAAGACAAGAGGAGAAAGAAACTTTAGATTTGAAACATTACAACTACATGTAGGTCAAGAAAAAGCCGATCCAGTAACAGATTCAAGAGCAGTTCCAATTTACCAAACGGCATCTTATGTTTTTCATAATAGCCAGCATGCCGCTGACCGTTTTGCATTAAAAGATTCAGGAAATATATACGGTAGACTAACTAACCCTACGGAGGATGTTTTCGAGCAAAGAATGGCTGCACTAGAAGGGGGTATAGCTGCACTTGCTGTTGCATCAGGGTCTGCAGCAATCACTTATGCAATAATTAATATTGCCCGCCAAGGTGATCATGTACTTGTTGCAAATAATATCTATGGTGGAACTTTTAACTTATTAAATCATACAACAAAAGACTTTGGAATTGATTCTACATTTGTAGACCCATCAAACTATGATGAAGTGGAAGCTGGAATTCAGGATAATACTAAACTAATATTCATTGAAAGCCTTGGGAATCCAAACTCTGAAGTTGTGGACATTGAAAAGATTGCAGGCATTGCCCACAAGTATAAGATACCTTTAATAGTAGATAACACTTTTGCGACTCCTTACCTCCTAAGACCAATTGAATACGGTGCTGATATTGTAGTACATTCTGCCACCAAATTTATCGGTGGTCACGGAACAACTATTGGAGGAGTTATTATAGATAGTGGTAACTTTGATTGGGATGTTTCCGGCAAATTCCCATCTCTTACAGAGGCAACTCCCAGCTACCATGGAATCTCCTTTACAAAAGCAGCTGGCAGGGCTGCATTTATCACAAGAATACGTGCTATATTATTGCGAGATACTGGTGCTACCCTATCACCATTCCATGCGTTCTTATTCCTTCAAGGTTTAGAAACCTTATCACTTAGGGTTGACCGCCATGTGGAAAACGCATTGAAAGTTGTAAGATATCTCAAAAACCATTCACAAGTTGAATTAGTTCATCATCCATCAATATCAGAAAATCCTGACCAGAAGGAATTATACAAGAAATACTATCCTAATGGCGGAGGTTCTATCTTTACCTTCGAGATAAAAGGTGATGAAGACAAGGCAAAGAATTTTATAGATGAGTTAGAACTTTTTTCATTACTGGCAAATGTAGCCGATGTCAAATCATTAGTTATACATCCAGCCTCCACCACACATTCTCAAATGACAGAAGAAGAACTATTAGCTTCAGCTATTAAAGCAAATACAATTCGTCTGTCAATTGGTACAGAAAATATTGAAGATATTATAGAAGATTTAGAAGAAGCCTTTAAGGCAATTGAATAAGTATTAAAAGAAAATATAAATAAAACCCTAGGAACATCTTCCTCTTCTAAATAGATTGCATTAAGTCAGGAAATGTATCTAGGGTTTTATTTTAAATTAAATTTTATTACATATTTTACAATTCCGTAACAAGAAACTTACCCTTGTCTTTTATTATAATGAAGCGTGTTTTGCTGATATATAACCGTAAGCTATTGCTGGTCCTATTGTTCCTCCACCGCCCCAGTAGGCATTAACACTTGGAGCTGCAATACAGTTTCCTGCTCCATATAGCCCTGGTATTGGCTTGTTATCCCAGTCAAGAACTTGACCATTTTCATTTATAACTGGACCACCGTTGGTATCAAGTGTGCTTGACCCTAATATTGCTGCATAATATGGTCCTTCCTCTGAAAGAGGGTACATAGTATAGTTTTTGTTAGGGTCTTCTGGCCAATCCACCCCTGCTTTTGATGGTTGTATAGAACCCCATTCTCTGTCATATGCATAGTCCCCTCGATTAAAGTCTAGATCCTTACCTGTTTTTGCAAATCCATTAAAACGAGTAAGTGTGTCTTTCAATCCTTGGGCAAATGTATCATCTAGTCTATAACTTCCAATGTGAGGAGTAAGTTTTTCTACCCGTTCTCTTATCTTTTGAGCAAGTTCATCTAAGGTCTCTCCCTTTATAAGATACTTTAGGTCAATTCCAGAACTAGCATAAGGGGGATAACCATCCCATAAGTCCACAGTTCTTTCATCCGCTATAAGGTAGAGAAGTTGATTAGTCCACTCTGCTTTGTTTTGATCCCAAGCAAAATGTGCCATTCCTCGGTCATTATAGTTTCTCTTTTCATTCATTACTCTTTTGCCATATTTATTAACTTGGAAAACACTATCTCCTGCTATGAAGAAGCAGTTATTAGCCGCATTAGGATTGTCTAGATTGTTTTCCACTAAGGATTGAGCACGGAAGGCTTCTTGCATATTACCTATCTTAGCACCAACTTTGGATGCCATAGGTATAAAGTCTCCTGTACACTCTGGAGATGCACAACCACCATATACCGGACCTCTTTGAAAGTTAAGCATCATTTCTTCATTATGGGTATATCCCCCTGTAGCAAATATAACTGCTTTTTTCGCCTTGTATGTTTTTGTTTCTTTACCTGCTTTAACTTCAAGTCCTTCAACTACCCCATTACTATTTCTGAATATTTGGGTAACTTGGTGGTTGGTATTAACCGGTATTCCATGTTCCTTGGCATACTTTTTAAACCTCTCAACAAGTACTACTCCAAAACCTACCCCACCTTCATCATTCTTAGGAAATAGTATACGTCCACGAATTTCCTTGTTTTCAGGAAGGTTACTTTGATAATCCACTGAGTTAGTTCCAAGCCAGTTAACATCTTCGATAGTCTCCAATACTCCTAGTCCCTCTAGGCTTTCAACTGCAGTATTGGCATTATCACAAAATGCTTGGATTAAATTATATTTGTTCTCTGGAAGGCCATAATATTCAGCATCAGGATTATAAAGCTGAGGATATGACTGACGGCACATATATCGAATTGCATCCTCTTTATTATCTTCTATTCCCTTGGCTTTTTGATGAGAATTCATAGGCGTCCAAAAACCTCCACCTGAACGTCTTGTTGTTCCTCCAATAACACCGCTTTTCTCAAGCATAATAACTGAATTACCCTGATCTTTAGCTGTAATGGCTGCAGAAAATGCCGCTGCTCCTGTACCAACAACAAGTATATCCGCTTCTCTTTCATTAGTAGAATCCGGCTTGTTTGGATCTGCTATTGGCTTAGGATCTGTCATATCTATAAATAATTCCTGTGGAGCCCAACAACGGGAACAAAGCATAGGTGGTTCATCACCTTCATAAATATATAGGCAGACAGTACATTGCCATAATTTTTTTCCATTTGGTCCATAATTAGCAAGTTCTTGATATCTTTCTTCTGTTTCAGGTTCAACTTCTTCAAACTTATCTGCTGATACACTGCAGACTGGACATTGTTCTGGGGGATTGTCCCCCTCATGTATATAGCCGCATACTGTACAACGCCACCTTTTTGACTTTTGATTACCTTCTTGTGAACTTTTTACTAATTCAAAATCATCAGCTGCTGCTGCACATACTGGGCAAGTATTAGGTGGCTCATCACCCGTATGAACATAATTACACACCTTACATTTCCATTGTTTCATAATTATCTCCCTTCGCTTATATGTTATATATA
>CAZPWO010000113.1:4141-7037 GCA_964590525.1 uncultured Herbinix sp.
CCACTTACATCAGTAGAAACTTCTTCCCAATTATTCCAATCACCTGTAGAAGGAACATCTAGTTCAGCAATTAATTCACCATCTGGCTTGTCAAGACGAAGTTCAATTGTACCACCTAGTTGAGAACTAGAAACACAGGCTGTGAATTTATCTGGGCCAAGATCTCCAAAATCAACATTAGATACCCTTATATAATCACCATCATCAATGTTACACACATTCATACCACCATTGGAGCAAGGCTCTGTCTTAACACCAGATGACCATGATATGGTTTCAGCTTCATTTCTAATATAAGGATCCAGAACCCCTACTGGGTCAACTCCCTCTAAGGTCATATCGAAGGTAGGTATTGTACCATCCTCATTATATTCAAATTCTTCTACGCATACGGAACGGTTAAAACCCCCTCCTCCTGGCAATGCACCATTATGATAGAAGAAATAGGATTTCCCCTTATAATCTGCAAGGCCTGGATGGTTTGTAAAACTACCACCTTGAGTAGGCATAATAATTCCCCTATATGTCCAGGGTCCAGTAGGATTAGGGCTAGTGGAATAAGCAATGTTTTCTGGAATTCCGCTGGCTGCAAATATCATATAATATAAGTCATTACGTTTATAAAACCAAGGAGCCTCCTCGTATAAGGTTTCTCTTTCAGGATCTCCAGTACGCTTTCCGAAACTTTCTTCTGTTAAGGGAATCTGAACAATTCCATGGTCAGTGTCGTAAGTAATCATATCTTCATTCAATTTCACATACCATAGAAGAGGATTTCCCCAGTACAGATATGCCTGTCCATCATCAATATAAACAGTTGGATCAATATCACCTGTACCAGTCTCAACTAAAGGATGACCTAGTGCATCCTTAAATGGTCCTGTTGGACTATCTGAAACACCAACACCAACTGCCATACCACCAGATTTCTGTTGTATAGGTACGTAAAAGTAAAACTTACCATTTCTTTCAACACACTGTCCTGCCCATGCATCTCCTGAAGCCCAAGTAAAGTCTTCGTAAGATAATGGGGAACCATGGTCAGTCCAATTAACCATGTCGGTTGTGGAATAACATCTCCAGTCCTTCATAGTAAACCAAGTTGATTCATCTTCATCATGTCCTGTATATACATAAAGAGTATCCTTATATACCATAGGGGCTGGATCTGAAGTGTAAAGAGTTTGTACTATTGGATTCTTTGCATTATAATTTTTAGCTATTTCTTCGAATGTCATAATTTGATAATCCTCCTATTTATAAAAAACATTAACTACTTCATGTTGATTTATAGCTAATTATAAATTATTAACTTTCCAAGAACAATGGCATATACTATATTAAGATTGTTGTATTTTAAGATTAGTGATTGACTAAGACCACTATTTATTTCAACATATAACTATTATTAAGTATTAAAGTATTATAAAGAAAAAGTACATCTTGGTCTTCTGAGAATTCTACATACTCCCCTAACAAGTCTGTCATTATATAACGAAGGTCAATTAATATTATCTTAGAATAGCCTTCTAGTAAAAGCGGAGCAATACTACTGCCATAAGAATCTCTAAAGATAATAAGCTCCTTATTGGATGATGAATTGGCATTTGTAATGGTAAGTATTGGTCTCGCTCCTGATAAGAAGATATCATAGGAGTCAATTGTACCAAATTTATCCTCCATATATATATTGCTATATGTCTTTTCATTGTGGTCATAGACTAAAGCCTCATCTATAGTCTTATTAGTTAGATACACTAGGGTGTCAGGCTTGCCACCCAGACTGGCCTGTCCATAATAAGACCCATAGAAGGGATAAAGCTCCTTCTCTTTATAGGGTTCAGCTTTTTCTTTTAGCTCAATTCCCATCTCACTTAAAATCATATTTGCGACGTCAACTATCTTCTCCTGTCTCCAATGAATATCCGTATTATAATAATCCTCTATTTCTAAAGAATGAAATACATCTATATATTTCATAGTGGAAAGATTGGTTTTCATTAGAGTAATTAACCTTTCATAGTCCATAGAAAGATATCCATTATCAGATGCAACAAAATAATTCTTATCTGGTATTATGGCATAATTCACATTCATACCCTGCAAGTATTTTTCATAAACTTCATTGAACTTATTTGCTGCGTTAACAATAGCCTTTTCATTTAAAGGATATTCCATCTTGTAAATGCCTTCATTTACTATATAAATATCATTATTATCTTTTTGATTGAATATATTAAATCTTGTTAAGCTTTTTAATCCTCTAAATTCATCTCGTAAAACAAATTGGTCCAGCATATATTTTTCATAAGATTCAAATAGGTCCCCGTTCAACAATGTCTTTGTGGAATAAGAAGGGGCTTTGGCTAAATGCCTTCTCTCACTATAGGAGACCTCCTTGTCAGTCTTAAAAATATTAACCAACATAAGGCTATATACTATTACAATAAATGACCCTATTATAAATTTATTTTTCATAATAAAAACCAGGCCTCTCTTTAAATTAGATACTAAAAACGAAAGTATAAAAACGGATTAAATGAACCATCAATTAGATATCCAGTAATCATCAAAAGTAATATAATTAATAATATAGGGTGGAATATATCTATTAGCTTATTTACCTTCACATTCCTAGTTAATCTCTTATATATTGTGGCCATTAGTGGTGTTGCTGCAATAGCGGCTATAATATATACGATTCCGTAGCTTTTCAAATAGTATATAGTCTCTTCATTCCATAAAGACAAGCCACTTAAGCCAAACATTCCCTTAAGATTGACCATGACTTCAGCCATACTATTAGCGTTAAATATAACGAAGCTTAATATTATAAAGAAAATTACATATATATGCCCAGCCACAGGTCCTAGCCTTTTAAGAATTCTATTAAGAA